>NZ_CP049780.1:3102576-3422984 GCF_011193355.1 Streptomyces sp. JB150 | reverse complement strand
CGCTTCGACAAAGTCGCCGCCCGCTACAAGGCCGGCATCCACGTCGCCTCACTCGTCCTCTGGCTCCGCGAACCCAACCAAGATCCTTTGTCAGACAGGGCCTAGGGGGGTCTCGGAACCCCTCCCCGGTGCCACATGCCCTCCTCACCCCGCCGGTGTCACATCTCCCCGCCGCGATCCGTCATCCGAGGTGACCGACCCCGTGACCGATCGCGACGAGAGGCCCCGACCGATGAGCGACACCGACTTCCTCGCCGAGCGTTTCGAGGCGCACCGTCCCCGGCTGCGGGCCGTCGCGTACCGGATGCTCGGCTCGCTCGCCGAGGCGGAGGACGCCGTGCAGGAGGCGTGGTTCCGGCTGAGCCGGTCGGAGGCCGGGGACATCGGCAATCTCGGCGGGTGGCTGACCACGGTGGTGGGGCGGGTCTGCCTGGACCTGCTGCGCTCACGCGCCTCCCGCCGCGAGGAGCCGCTGGAGGAGGACCGCCGGCCGGTGCCCGTGGCCGGGCCCGAGCAGGACGCCCTGCTCGCGGACTCGGTGGGGGGCGCCCTGCTCGTCGTGCTCGGCACCCTCACGCCCGCCGAGCGGCTGGCGTTCGTGCTGCACGACCTGTTCGGGGTGCCGTTCGAGGAGATCGCGGTGATCGCGGACCGTACGCCGACGGCCGCGCGGCAGCTCGCCAGCCGGGCCCGGCGCCGGGTCCGCGGGGCCGAGGCGCCGCGGACGGACCTGGAGCGGCGGCGCGAGGTCGTCGACGCCTTCCTCGCCGCCGCGCGGGACGGTGACTTCGACGGGCTGCTGCGGGTGCTCGACCCGGACGTGGTGGCCCGCGCGGCGGGTGGTGTGACCACGGGCGCGCGGGCGGTCGCCCGGGGCGCCACGAGCTTCGCCCACCTCGCCCGGACCGCCGGGCCCGCGCTGGTCGGCGGGGTGCCCGGCGTGGTGGTGCGGGACGCCGCGGGGCATGTGGAGCGAGTGCTGGCCTTCACGGTCGTACGCGACCGCGTCGCCGTCATCGAGGTCGTGTCCGAGCCCGAACGGCTCGCCGCCCTGGACATCGCCCCCGCGCCCTGAGCCCGCCGGACCTCCGGGCCGCGCCTTCCGGCCGGCAGCCGGGTGCCCCGAGCGCCGTCAGGTCAGGTCCAGTACGCCGACGGTCTGGCCGCCGCTGACCTCGCCGGTCGTGCGGAAGCCGAGGCCCAGGTAGAACCCCTCGGGGCCGTCGGGGCCGGGGTGCCAGGTGACGTACAGCTCGGTGCCGCCGCGGCGGCGGATCTCGGCGGCGACCGCCTGGACGGCGTGGCGGCCGTAGCCCTTGCCCTGTTCGGCGGCGTCGATGTTCAGGCGCCACAGGCCGGAGCGGCGGACCGTGCCGTCGCCGTGCCAGTCGATGCCGAGGAAGGCCATCACGAACCCGACGGGCCGGCCGTCGTCGGTGATCAGGCGTGGCCAGGCCACGCCGTCGGGATGGACGTACGCCTCCGCCAGTGACTGCGTCACCGGGGAGACGGCGTGCTCCTGGTCGGGGCGCACCCGGATGCCGGTGGCGGCGTCGAAGGTGGCGGGGGTGATCTCTTCAAGGGTGATCATCCGCGCACTGTAGGAGAGACCCCCGCCGCGCGGCCACGGGTTTCCGGTTCAGCCCAGCCGGCGGTAGCGGCCGCGGAAGTACGTCAGCGGTCCGCCCTCCGCGCTGGGCAGGTCCGCCGTCAGGACCCGGCCGACGACCAGGGTGTGGTCACCGGCGGTCACCCGCTGTTCGGTGCGGCATTCCAGGGTGGCGAGCGCGCCGCCGACGAGGGGCGCGCCGGTGACCTCGCCGCGCCGGTAGGGGATGTCGGCGAACAGGAGGCGGTCGCTGACGCGGCCCTTCATGGCGAAGCGGCCGGCGATGTGGCGCTGGCTCTCGGCGAGGACGGAGACCGCCCACAGCGGCTGTTCGGCGAGCAGGTCGTCCATGCGGGAGCCCTCGCGCAGGCTGACCAGGACCAGCGGCGGGTCCAGGGAGACCGACATGAAGGCGGTCGCGGTCATGCCGACGTCCTCCCCGCCGGGCGCCGTGGGATCGTCGGGGTCCAGCGGCGGCTCGACCGCCGTCACCAGGACGACACCGGCGGCCAGCCGGGACATGGCGGCCCGGAACTCGTCGTTGCTCACCCCCTCAGCATGCCCGCCGGATGCGGGCTGGACGGGCACGGACGGAACGGAGCGGGTGGAGGGGGGAGTCTTCAGCACACTCGGAACGCTAGTCTCCGGTACGAGCCCGGCGCATCCGACCCCGGCCCGAAGCCGGTCCTAGGGCTGGAGGCGGACAACCGGTCAAGCGCGCAAACCATGCGTTCGGTGAACGCACGGGGAAAACGCAGAAACTCCACTCAATTGTTCACGTTCTACTGTGACTTGAGTCACAAGGGGCATGAATTGTTGACCCTGTGTACCGAGTGGGGAGCGCGCTGTGATTCAGTGGCGGGAAGATACGCAGGCACCATCCGGAAAAGGCGCCGAAGAGAACCCTTGATTCGCTGCGAGGTCTCGGGGGGAGGGCGAGCATGGAGACCGAGTCGGAGCCGTATGTCCGTCTTGCGTCCCTGCGGCAGCTGCACCAGGTCATGGCGGACATGAACACCGCGCGCAGCCTGGCCGACACACTGCAGACCGTCGCGGACGGCGTCGTCACCGCCCTCGGGTACGAGCTGGCGTGCGTGAACCTCGTCCGCCCCGACGGCGACCTGGTCGTCGCCGCCTTCTCCGGCAACCCCGCCGCCGAGGCCCTGATCACCGGCCGGGTCGGCTCGCGCGCCTCCTGGGAGCGCCGCCTGAGCATGGGCGAGCAGTGGGGCGACCTGGTGTTCATACCCCACACCGAGGGCTGGATCCTCGACGACGACGACGTCCCGCAGTGGTACACCGAGGGCCCCGCCCCCCGCTTCGAGGACGAGTGGCACCCCTCCGACCGCCTCTTCGCGCCGATGTACGCCCCCGGCGCCCACGGCGGCGCCGCCTCCGGCGAACTCATCGGCGTCCTGTCCGTGGACCGCCCGCGCAACGGCCGCAGGCCCGGCGCCTGGGGCCGCGAGGCCCTCCAGATGTACGCCTTCCAGGCCGCCATCGCGATCAGCAACGCCCGCCTCAGGGCCAACATGCAGCGCGCCCTGGTCCGCCTCGAACGCGAGCAGCAGGCCCTGCGCGCCAGCGAGGAAAGCTTCCGACAGGCCTTCGAGTACGCCCCCTCCGGCATGGCCATCGCCGAGATGGGCGGCGACCAGCACGGCCGCATCCTGCGCACCAACGACGCCCTGTGCCGCCTGCTGGGCCGCCCCGCCTCCGCGATGCGCCGCTACTCCTTCTCCGACCTCGTCCACCCCGAGGACATAGGCACCCTCCTCAGGACCTCCGCCGAGGGCGGGCGCGCCGAACTGCGGCTCGGGCGTCGCGACGGCAGCTACGTCTGGGTGTCCCTGCGCAACTCCGTCGTCGCCGACGCCGCGGACGGCCCCCGCTTCCTGCTCACCCACGTCGAGGACATCGAGGAACGCAAGCGCCGCGAGCTCCAGCTCGCCCACCGCGCCTCGCACGACTCCCTCACCGGACTGCCCAACTCCGCCGAGCTGCGCTCCCGGCTCTCCGCCCGCCTGTGCCAGCGCCCCCAGTCCGGGCCGTACGACTCCTACGACTCCTACGACGCCGCCTACGGCCCCGCCGGCTACGAGCCCGGCCACGCCTTCGACTTCCCGCCCGGCGCCGACGGCTACGACGTCTACGACCACCACGTCCACACCGTCGCCCCCGAGGGCGACCACGACGACGGCACCAAGGGCCTCGCGGTCCTCTTCTGCGACCTCGACGGCTTCAAGTCCATCAACGACCGGTTCGGGCACAACGCGGGCGACGCCGTCCTCATCGAGGTCGCCCGCCGGCTCAGCAACGGGGTGCGCGACGGCGACACCGTCGCCAGGCTCGGCGGCGACGAGTTCGTGATCCTCGCCGACGGCCTCGGCCGCGCCGACGCGGCGGACCTCGCCGTCCGGCTGCGCAACGAGATCATCCAGCCGATCCGGGCCGAGGGCCGCGCGGTCCGGGTGGGCGCCAGCTTCGGCATCGGCTGGGCGCACTGCGGGATGACCGCGGACGAAGTGCTCAAGTCAGCGGACGAGCGGATGTACGTCGAGAAACGATCTCGTCCCAAACAGCACCGCCGCGCCGGCTGAGCCGCAGGTCAGCGAAGTGATGCGATCCGGGTCACCCGTTCGGGTCAGTCAGAGCGGGTAGGCTCGCCCTCTCACCACCGCACGCACCGAACCCGCACCTGCTTGAGGAGTACGAGGGATGACGCCCGGCAACAACGGCGCGAGCACGCCCGAGGACGACGACCCGTTCGGCTACCTCTACGCCGACGGTCAGGCCAACGGCGCCCAGCCGCCGTCCGGCGGTTACGGCTACCCGAACTCGGTCAGCAGGGTGCGCACCGTCGGGGACCGCCCGCGCGGGCAGCAGCACGCCACGTACGGACAGGGCGTGCCGCCGCAGCAGGGTGCCTACGGGCGGCCCCACGCGCACTACGCCGCACCCGAGACCTATCCCGGCGGCGCGCCGACCACCCAGCAGCCGGCGCCCGGGGGCGGCGGCGGCCGGCGCGGTCCGAACACCAAGGGCCTGCTGATCGGCGCGGTGGCGGTCGTCGCGGCCGTCGTCATCGGCATCGGCGTGGCCATGGTCAGCAGCGACTCCGGCGACGACGCCGCGGGCGGCGACGCCACGCCCACCCCGACCGCGACCGAGAGCGCCGAACCGACGCCGACGAGCAGCGCCTCCGGCGCGGCGGGCGAGAAGGAGCTGCCGTCGATCGACGCCAAGACGCTCCAGCTCGGCGGCGGCGCGACCACCGCCTCCGAGGTCAAGGGCGCCAAGGCGGACGGCGGCTTCTACGTCACCGGCTTCAACACCGTGGGAGCGTCCGTCACCTGGAAGGTCGACGGCATCCCGGAGAGCGGCAAGTACACCCTGTTCGTGGGCTACGGCGTGCCCGGCAAGGACGCCGACGCCACCCTCACCGTCAACGGCACGCCGCAGACCCGCAAGGTCAACATGGCCAACTTCGCGCACGCCCCCGAGGGCGACTACGCGAAGGGCTGGACGCAGACCTACAACTGGATCCAGCTCAACAAGGGCACCAACGAGCTGAAGATCTCCTGCGAGCAGGGCAACCAGTGCGACGCCAACCTCGACCGG
This sequence comes from Streptomyces sp. JB150, assembly GCF_011193355.1. Lineage (GTDB taxonomy): Bacteria > Actinomycetota > Actinomycetes > Streptomycetales > Streptomycetaceae > Streptomyces. The sequence goes on along the minus strand of NZ_CP049780.1, from coordinate 3,417,754 downwards.
CTGTGGCTGGCCAAGGGCTGGGTGGAGTAGCCCGCGCGGGGCGGCTCACGCGGCGGTGGCCTCCGGGGTCACCGCGACCCGCCCCAGCAGCTCCTCGTAGGAGCGCCGGTCGAACTCCCCGGCCGCCGGGGTGAGGACCGTCGCCGCCGACAGGGCGGTCGCGCGGGCCAGGCGCTCCGGCCACGGCAGGTTCTCCACCAGTCCCGACAGCAGGCCCGCGACGGCCGAGTCGCCCGCGCCGGCCGGGTTGCCGGGTATCCGCGCGGGCGGGGCGGCGCGCCAGCGGCCCTCCGGGGTCAGGGCGAGCAGACCGTCCCGGCCGAGGGAGGCCACCACCGCGCGGGCGCCGCGCCGGCGCGCGTCCTGGGTGGCGCGCAGCGGCTCGTAGGCGCCGGTCAGTTCGGCCAGTTCGTCGGCGTTCGGCTTGATGATGTCCGGGCGGGCTGCGACGGCCCGGCGCAGCGGCTCGCCGCTCGTGTCCAGCAGGACGGGGACGCCGGCCGCGCGGGCGGTGCGGACCAGCCCGGCGTAGGCGCCCACCGGGACGCCCGGCGGGAGGCTGCCGCACAGGGCGACCGCGTCGGCGGCGGTGAGCAGGTCCGCGTAGACCTCCTGGAAGGCGGACCACTCCGCGGGGTCGATCAGCGGGCCCGGCTCGTTCAGCTGGGTGGTGTCGCCGCTGTGCTCGTCGACGACGGCGACGGTGCGCCGGGTGGCGCCGCCGACGGGGACGAGCGCGTCGGTCACGCCCGGTGTGGCGGTGAGGCCGTCCCGCACGGCCCGTCCGGTGCCGCCGCCCGCGAAACCGGTGACGGTCACCTCGTGGCCGAGGGCGGCGAGGACCCGGGCGACGTTGACGCCCTTGCCGCCGGGGCGCTCGGTGACATCGGTGACCCGGTGGGTGGTGTGGGGCCGCAGGGACCGGACGCGGTACGTGATGTCGAGAGCGGTGTTCAGCGTGACCGTGAGGATCACCTGGGCCGGCCTCCCCCGAGTGAATGCGCTTGTCGAGACGTGTGTCTCCGGAGGTGCGAGACGTTCCCCGGAGGGCTCGATCATGCCAAAGAGACGGCGGCCGGCCCAGTCCCGGAACCGGCCGTCGTCCCTCGACTCGCGGACGGATCACCCCAGTTGGGGCTCAACCACCCATTCGCCCCGGCGCATCACGCCGACCGGCTCGAAGTCGCCGTCCAGCAGCACCAGGTCGGCGTCCTTGCCGGGCTCCAGGGAGCCGATCCGGTCGTCCATGCCCAGCAGCCGGGCCGGGTTGGCGGACAGGGCCGCGACGACGTCCGTGACGGGCAGCCGGTCGACGGTCACCGCCCGCTTGAAGGCGCGGTCCAGGGTGAGCGTGGAGCCCGCGATCGAGCCGCCCTCCACCAGCCGGGCCACGCCGTCCGCGACCTCGACCTCCAGCGGGCCGAGCATGTAGCGGCCGTCGCCGAAGCCGGCCGCGTCCATCGCGTCGGTGATGAACGCGACCCGGCTCGGGCCCGCGTGCCGGAACGCCAGCTCCAGCGCGGCCGGGTGCAGATGGGTGCCGTCGTTGATCAGCTCGACGGTGACCCGCTCGTCCTCCAGCAGTGCCGCGATGGGGCCCGGGGCGCGGTGGCCGAGCGCGGGCATCGCGTTGAACAGGTGGGTGGCGACGGTGGCGCCCGCCTCGATCGCCTCGACGGTCTGCTCGTACGTGGCGTCGGTGTGGCCGATCGCCGCGATCACGCCGTGGTCCGCGAGGAGGCGTACGGAGTCGATGCCGCCCGGCAGTTCGGTGGCGAGGGTGACCATCCTGGCGTGGCCGCGGGCGGCGTCGATCAGTTTGCGGACCTCGGCCGGGTCCGGGTCGCGCAGCAGTTCCTCGGAGTGGGCGCCCTTGCGGCAGGGGGAGATGAACGGGCCCTCGAAGTGGATGCCGGCGATCTCGCCCTGTTCGGCCAGCTCGCTGAGGAGTCCGGCGCGCTGGGCGAGGAAGTGCATGTCGCCGGTGACGGTGGAGGCGACGAGGGTGGTGGTGCCGTGGGTGCGGTGGGTGTGGATGCCGCGCAGGACGTCGTCGACGGTGCCGCTGGTGAAGCTGGCTCCGCCGCCGCCGTGGTTGTGCAGGTCGACGAAGCCGGGGACGAGCCAGTGGCCGGTCACGTCGAGGACGTGGGCGCCGGCCGGGGCGCCGGCGGCGATGCGGGTGCCCTCGACCGCCAGCCGGCCGTTCTCGACGGTGCCCGTGGGCAGGACGACGTGGGCGCCGGTCAGCAGCAGCGGGGTGCCGTCCGTCGCGGGGTGCGGGATCGTCGTGGCCGGTCGCGCCCCGCGGTCCGGTCGCGATGCGGCGCTGTCCCGCGCCCCTGGCTGGGGTGCCATCAGGTCGTTACCTCCGTACCGTCGGTCGAATCCAGGAGATCCCACGCCAGGAGCCCGGCGCCCAGGCAGCCGGCCGTGTCGCCCAGGGCCGCCGGGACGATCGACGGCGGTTGCTGGAAGGTGATCCGCCGCCGGACGGCGTCCCGCAGCGGTGTGAACAAGGTTTCCCCCGCCTCGGCGAGCCCGCCACCGATGACGATCGTGCGGGGGTCCAGCAGGGTGAGGGCGGTGACCAGGCCGTCGGCGAGGGCGTCGACCGCCTCCTGCCAGATCCGGACGGCGTTCGGGTCGCCGGACAGGACGGCCTTGGCGCAGTCCGCCGCGTCCGCGTCGGGGTCGCCGGTCGCCTCGGCCCAGGCCTGGCTGACGGCGGCGGCGGAGGCGTAGCGCTCCAGGCAGCCGTGCTGGCCGCAGGGGCAGGGGGTGCCGCCGGGGCGTACGACGACGTGGCCGATCTCGCCCGCGTTGCCGTGCGCGCCCGCCTCCACGGTGCCGTCGATGCCGATGGCGCCCGCGATGCCGGTGCCCAGCGGGACGAACAGGAAGCGGTCGGCGCCCCGGCCGGCGCCGACGCGGCCCTCGGCGAGGCCGCCGGTGCGCACGTCGTGGCCGAGGGCGACGGGGATGCCGGACAGCCGTTCGCGCAGCAGGTCGCGCAGGGGGACGTCGCGCCAGCCGAGGTTGGCGGAGTAGGCGGCGACGCCCCGCTGCTCGTCGACGATGCCGGGGATGGCGACTCCGGCGGCGGCGGCCGGTTCGCCGAGGTGTCGCTCGCCGTACGCGGACAGCTCGGCGGCGAAGTCGAGGATCGTCTCCACGACCGCCTCCGGGCCGCGCTCGCGGCCGGTGGCCCGGCGCGCCTGGTGCAGCAGCGCGGGCACGGGCGGTCCGGGTGTGTCCGCAAAGGGCACGGCGTCCGCCCCGACCAGGGCGGCCTTCATCCCGGTGCCGCCCACATCGAGGGCGATGACGTGTCTCACGGGGGACAGTGTGGCCCGAGGACCCGGAAGAGGTCTAGTCCACTCGCGTGGTGTAGACCTTGTTTTCCCGGAAGGTGTAGACCTCCTTCCGGAATTCGGACAACAGGAACACGTGAGACGACAGGGGTTGGGGAAGCAGTGCAGCGGCGCAAGACGGGAATGATCGCGGTGATGTCCGCCCTGGGCATGACGGCGGTCCTGGGCGGCTGCGGCCTCACCGGAGACTCCGACGACGTCACCTTGCGGCTGGTCGCCGCCGACTACGGCGACAGCCCGGCCAACAGCTCCACCAAGTACTGGGCGAAGCTGGTCGAGGAGTACGAGGCCGACCACCCCGGAGTGAAGATCGAGGTCAGCGTCTACTCCTGGAACGACGTCGACGCCAAGGTCAAGGAGATGGTCGACGCCGGCAAGGCACCCGACATGGCGCAGATCGGCGCGTACGCCGACTACGCGGACGCGGGGCTGCTCTACCCGGCCGACGACCTGCTCTCCATCCCGGTCCAGGCCGACTTCGTCTCCCAGCTCGCCACTGCCGGCCAGCTCGACGGCGTGCAGTACGGGATGCCGTTCGCGGCCTCCACCCGCCTGCTCTTCTACAACAAGACCCTCTTCGCCAAGGCCGGCATCACCCCGCCCACCACCTGGGCGGAGCTGGCCGCCGGCGCCGAGGCGCTGAAGGCCGAGGGCGTGAAGTTCCCGTACGCGCTGCCGCTCGGGCCCGAGGAGGCGCAGGCCGAGACCATGCAGTGGCTGCTCAGCGGCGGTGGCGGCTACACCGACGGCTCCGGCGGCTACGGCATCGACTCCCCGGAGAACGTCGAGACCTTCACCTGGCTGCGCGACGAACTCGTCGGCAAGGAGCTGACCGGTCCCGTCGCCCCCGCCAAGCTCAACCGCGCCGACGCCTTCGCGGCGTTCGCCGACGGGCAGGTCGGCATGCTCAACGGCCACCCCTCGCTGATGAAGATGGCCGAGCAGAAGGGCGTGAAGTACGGCATGGTGCCGATGCCCGGCCTCAACGGCGAGTCCAAGGCGACCATGGGCGTCGCCGACTGGATGCTGGCGTTCAAGCAGAACGGCCACCAGGAGGAGATCGGGGAGTTCCTCGACTTCGTCTACGACAGGAAGAACGTGCTCGCGTTCTCGCGTGAGTACGAACTGCTGCCGGTGACCACCTCCGCCTCCGAGGTGATGAGCGCGTCCGCCGAGGACAGGGAGCTCCAGCCGTTCCTGAAGGAACTGCCGCTCGCCGAGCTGTACCCGGTGGACAAGACCTCCTGGGCACGGGTCAGCGCCGAGGTGAAGAAGCAGATCGGCAAGGCGGTCGCCCCCGGCGGCAGCCCGTCGGCCGTCCTCGGCGCGCTGGAGAACACGGCGCTCACCGCGGAGAGCGAGGCGGCCGCGGGCTAGGCCCGGCCTCACCCGTCGTCACCCGTCGTCCGGATGTCAGTGCCGGCGGCTAGCGTTTTGACCCATGGACGGTGGGGAGCGGCAGCCGCTCGGACGACGGGAGCAGGACATCCTCGCGCTGGAGCGCCGGGGCTTTCCCGGCCCCGGCGCCAAGGAGCGCGCGATACGGGAGGAGCTGGGCCTGGCCCCGATCCGCTACTACCAGCTCCTCAACGCCCTGCTCGACGACCCGCGCGCACTGGAGCACGACCCGGTGACGGTGAACCGGCTGCGCCGGGTCAGGGAGCGCAGACGCGCCGAGCGGTGAGGCCAGGCTCACGGTTCGACCGCGCCCCGTGGGGTTAGGTTCGCCGTATGGGCAGCCCTCACACACATGCGACGGACCTTCCCGAACCGGCGACCGAGCAGGGCCGCGACGGCCTGCGCGCCCTTCTCGCCCGCCCCGGCGGCGCGGTGGTCGCGCTCGACTTCGACGGCACCCTCGCACCGATCGTCGCCGACCCGCGGCAGGCCCGCGCGCACCCCGGCGCGGTGCCCGCGCTGACCGCGCTCGCCCCGAAGGTCGCCGCCGTCGCGGTCATCACCGGACGCCCGGCCGCGGTCGCCGTGCGCTACGGCGGCTTCGCCGACGTCCCCGGCCTGGACCGCCTGGTCGTCCTCGGCCACTACGGCGCGGAACGCTGGGACGCGGCCACCGGCGAGATCACCGCCCCCGACCCGCACCCGGGCGTCGCCGAGGTCCGCGCCGCCCTGCCCGCCCTCCTCACCGGCTTCCAGGACGCCTGGGTGGAGGACAAGGGGTTCGCCGTGGCCGTGCACACCCGCCGCGCCGCCGACCCGCAGGCCGCGTTCGAGGCCCTGCGCACCCCGCTCGGTGACCTGGCCACCCGGCACGGCCTCATCGTCGAACCGGGCCGCCTGGTCCTGGAACTGCGCCCGCCCGGCATCGACAAGGGCGTCGCCCTGAAGCGGTACGTCCGCGAGACCGGCGTCGAAGCGGTCCTCTACGCCGGCGACGACCTCGGCGACCTCCCCGCCTACGCCGCCGTCGGCGATCTCCGCGCCGACGGCACCCCCGGCCTCCTCGTCTGCAGCGGCAGCGACGAGGTCACCGAACTCCGCGACCGCGCCGACCTGGTCGTCCCCGGCCCCGAAGGGGTAGTCCACCTCCTCCACACCCTGGCAGCCCACCTGCCCTGACGCCTCCGGCGAGACGGATCCAGGCTGCCCGCACTCCGGCACGACCACCGCGACCGCCCCGACGGACCGACCCGCCGGGGCGCGGCACTCGGGCGCGCTACCGCCCTCGATGACCTCGTCGGCCGTAGGGACGAGCGCGTGCCCATGCATCCGGGCTGACCGCCGCGACGAACGCACGGCCGCCCTGGCGGGCCGGTCCGGTGGGGTGCGGCCAGGGACGTACGGCACCTGCTGCCGCCCCGGTGCCTCGGCCGATAGGCCGGCGAGCGCGGAGACAGGAGTCTCCGGGGGCCGCTCGGCTGCCGGGGCCGGTGGGCCGCGCCGCCCGGGCAGTGGGACGCGCGCGGGTCCCTTCGGACTACGGCACACGGGCGGGCTGCCGCCCACGGGGGCCGCGCCGCCGGGCGGTCCACGTGCCGGCCTGGGCATCCGCCGCGCCGGGCGGCCGCAGACCGCCGCGTCCCGGTGGCTCGGCCGTGGCCTGGGCGCGTCGGGCCAGGCCCGGTCGGCGCGGTCAGGCCCCTCGGATGTCCCGTTCGTCAGGCGTCCGGCCTCCGCGCCCTCGCCCCGTCAGCGTCTGTGGCCCCGAAGCCTCCGCCCCGCTAGCGCCTCTGGCCCCGAAGCCTCCGCCCCGTCAGTGCCCGCTGCGCGTGACCGCGTTCCGCCCTCTGAGCCGTGACGGCCCGGCAGGGTCCTGCGTCCTGCCGGGCCGTCAGGCAGGGGTGTCAGTCCTGCTCGTTCGTCAGGGCCGTCAGCTGGTCCAGGAACCACTGGGCCGGGGGGAGGGCCGTGGCCGCTGCGGCGAGGTGCTTGGTGCGTTCGGCCCGTTGGGCGGGGGGCAGGGTGAGGGCCTGGTGGAGGGCGTTCGCCGTGCCCACGATGTCGTACGGGTTCACCACCAGCGCGTCCTCGCCCAGTTCCTCGAAGGCGCCGGCCTCGCGGGACAGGACCAGGGCGCAGCCCTCGTCGGAGACGACCGGGACCTCCTTGGCGACCAGGTTCATGCCGTCGCGGATGGGGTTGACCAGGGCGACGTCGGCCAGGCGGTAGGCGGCGAGGGAGCGGGCGAAGTCGTCCTTGACGTGGAGGACGACGGGGGTCCAGCCGGGGGTGCCGTACTCGTCGTTGATCTGCGTCGCCAGGCGCTGGACCTCGGCGGTGTAGTCGCGGTAGACGGCGAGGTCCTGCCGGGAGGGGTAGGCGAAGGCGACGTGCACGACGCGTTCGCGCCACTCGGGGTGGTCGGCGAGGAGCTGACGGTAGGCGAGCAGGCCGCGGACGATGTTCTTGGACAGTTCGGTGCGGTCGACCCGGACGATCGTCTTGCGGCCCTCGCCGATCTCCGCGCGCAGCGCGGTCATCCGCTCCTCGACGTCCGCCTCGTGCGCGCGCCGGCGCAGGAAGTCGGCGTCCGCGCCGAGCCCGTGGACCCCGATCCGGGTGGAGCCGAGCCCGCCCGCGAACGCCTCGCAGCACGCGGTGAACGCGTCCGCCCAGCGCCGGGTGAGGAACCCGAGCCGGTCCGCGCCGAGCATCCCGCCCAGCACGGCGCGGGCGATGTCGTCCGGGAGCATCCGGAAGTACTCCGGGGGCGCCCAGGGGGTGTGCGAGAAGTGGCCGATGCGCAGGTCGGGCCGCAGCTCGCGGAGCATCCCGGGGACCAGCACCAGGTGGTAGTCCTGCACCAGCACCGCCGCGCCCCCGGCCGCCTCGGCCGCCAGCGCCTCGGCGAAGGCCCGGTTGTACGTCTCGAAGGACGCCCACTGGCGGCGGAACTCCGCGTCGAAGACCGGCTCCAGCGGCGTCTGGTACAGCATGTGGTGGACGAACCACAGCACCGAGTTCGCGATCCCGTTGTACGCGTCCGCGTGCACGTCGGCCGGGATGTCCAGCATCCGCACGCCGTCCTCGCCGATCCCGCGGCGCACCGCCTCACGGTCGCCGTCACCGAGCGCGGAGCACACCCACAGCGCGCCCGCGTCCGGCCCGATCGCCGACAGACCCGACACCAGCCCGCCGCCGCCCCGCTTGGCGTGCAGCGAGCCGTCGTCGCCGATCCGGTAGGAGACCGGGCCCCGGTTGGAGGCCACCAGTACCTGTGCAGCACCTGACGTCGAAGCCATGGTCCTCAACCTAGCCCGACCCCCAACCGCTCAAACGTACGGTTCGGCCGTATACAGGCGGTCCGACCGGGTCACGCCACCCGGCGGGCCGCGTACTCCGCGATCTCCACCATCGGCGGGCGCTCCACCGTGTCCACGCAGTACGTGCGCGGCTCGAAGCCGTCCCCGACCCGCTCGAACTGGGTCAGCGACGGCCGCACCAGATGCGCGCGCGCCAGCCGCAGCTGGGCCGTGCGGTAGATCGCCGCGGCCATCCGCCCGAGCGCCTGCCCGTCCTGGTGCCGGTGCTTGCGCACCCCGACGTCGACCTGCGCGAGCGCGTCCAGGCCGACCAGGTGCAGCGCGTCGACCAGCATCCCCAGCTCCACGCCGTACCCGACGGGGAACGGCAGCTGTTCCAGCAGCGAGCGGCGGGCCGCGTACTCGCCGCCGAGCGGCTGCACGAAGCCGGCCAGCTGCGGCCAGTGCATGTTCAGCAGCGGGCGGGCCATCAGCTCGGTGACCCGGCCGCCCTGCCCGGCCGCGTTGCCCAGCGGGCGGTCGTACATCGCCTTGACCAGGTGCACGTCCGGGTCGGTCAGCAGCGGGCCGACGATGCCGGTGACGAAGTCGGAGGAGAAGTCCCGCAGATCGGCGTCGACGAAGCAGACGAGGTCACCGCGCGTCACGAGCAGGGACCGCCACAGCACCTCACCCTTTCCGGGGACGGCCGGAAGCCGCGGCAGTATCTCGTCGCGGTGAACGACCCGGGCGCCCGCGGCGGCGGCCACCTCGGAGGTGCGGTCGGTGGAGCCCGAGTCCACGACGACGATCTCGTCGACCAGCGGCACCTGCCGCACCAGGTCGCGGCGGATGACGGTGACGATGTCGCCGACCGTCTCCTCCTCGTTGAGCGCGGGCAGCACGACGCTCACCGTCTGGCCCGTGGCCCGTTTGGCGGCCAGGATCTTCACCAGCGGGCGATCGGCCACGGACCAGGAGCGGGTGTTCAGCCAGCGCTCGACTTCTTCCAGCACGGTCTGCGGCTCCTCACTGTCGGGATTCCTCTGTGATCCATCTCGCGGTTCGGACGACTATCTCAACTGTCCTGGCCTTCGGTTACAGTCATGGGCAACGCGGATGACCATCGCATGTCCGGGGTCGCCGCCGCTGACAACCACATACAGCTCATCCAGAGGGGCAGAGGGACACGGCCCGATGAAGCCCCGGCAACCCTCCAGCCGGTCTCGTAGATCGTTGTTGATCATTTTCGCGAGGCTCCCCGGCTAGGGAAGGTGCCAAATCCGTCTCACGGCGAAGTGCGTCGTGAGGAAGATGAGGAGAAAGGGCCTCGCCTCACATGGCTGTGCAGACTGTTGCAAGCACCACCGATTCCGCTGCCGCCGCTTCGGCGGACACTTCCACCGTAGACCTCGGTCCCGCCGCCGCGCTCTCCTGTCGTGAGTGCGGGCACCGCGTCCCGCTCGGCCCGGTCTTCGCCTGCGAGGAGTGTTTCGGCCCGCTGGAGATCGCCTACGACTTCTCCGCGTACGACACCGAGGAGCTGCGCCGGCGCATCGAGGCGGGCCCCGCGAACATCTGGCGGTACGCGCCGCTGCTCCCCGTCCCGGCCGACGTGGCGGACAAGCCGAACCTGAACCCGGGCTGGACCAAGCTCGTCCAGGCCGACAACCTGGCCCGCGCGCTGGGTGTCGAGGCCGGCAAGCTCTTCGTCAAGGACGACTCCGGCAACCCGACCCACTCCTTCAAGGACCGCGTGGTCGCGCAGGCCCTGGAGGCGGCGCGCGCCTTCGGCTTCACCACCCTGTCCTGCTCCTCCACGGGCAACCTGGCCGGCGCCGTGGGCGCCGCGGCGGCCCGCGCCGGCTTCCGCTCGTGCGTGTTCATCCCGCACGACCTGGAGCAGGGCAAGGTCGTCATGGCCGCGGTCTACGGCGGCGAACTGGTCGGCATCGAGGGCAACTACGACGATGTGAACCGCTTCTGCTCCGAGCTGATCGGCGACCCGGCGGGCGAGGGCTGGGGCTTCGTCAACGTCAACCTGCGGCCGTACTACGCGGAAGGGTCCAAGACCCTGGCGTACGAGATCTGCGAGCAGCTGGGCTGGCGGCTGCCGGACCAGATCGTGGTGCCGATCGCCTCCGGCTCCCAGCTCACCAAGATCGACAAGGGCCTTCAGGAGCTGATCAGGCTCGGACTGGTCGAGGACAGGCCGTACAAGATCTTCGGCGCGCAGGCCGAGGGCTGCTCGCCGGTGTCGGCGGCGTACAAGGCGGGGCACGACGTGGTCCGGCCGCAGAAGCCGGACACCATCGCCAAGTCGCTGGCCATCGGGAACCCGGCGGACGGGCCGTACGTCCTGGACATCGCCCGGCGCACGGGCGGCGCGGTGGAGGACGTCACCGACGAGCAGATCGTCGACGCGATCAAGGTGCTGGCCCGCACGGAGGGCATCTTCGCGGAGACGGCGGGCGGCGTGACGGTCGGCGTGACGCGCAAGCTGATCGAGAGCGGCGTCCTCGACCCCACGAAGACCACCGTCGTGCTGAACACCGGCGACGGCCTGAAGACCCTCGACGCGGTGGCCGGCACGGGACTCACCGCCACGATCCGTCCGAACCTGGAATCCTTCCGAGAGGCTGGCCTCGCATGAGCGTGACCGTTCGCATCCCCACCATCCTGCGCACCTACACCGGCGGGCAGGCCGAGGTCACCGCCGAAGGGGCGACCCTCGCCGAGGTCATCGCCGACCTGGAGAAGAACCACACCGGCATCGCCGCCCGCGTGCTGGACGACCAGGGCAAGCTGCGCCGGTTCGTCAACGTGTACGTGAACGACGACGACGTGCGGTTCGAGCAGGGCCTGCAGACGGCCACGCCCGACGGCGCGGGCGTTTCGATCATTCCGGCGGTCGCCGGCGGCTGCTGAGTTCGCCGCTGTCACGCACTGTTCATCGAATTGCCCCCACCGTGAGAGATGCGGAGGGGGCAATTCCATGTGGTTGAGCGCGGTAGAGTTGGGGAACCCGCTCCGCTTCGCGAGATGGAGCTGCGTCGAGATGCAGCCAAAATCAGCGGGCCTTTTGCGCCTTTCGTTCCTTATGCCGGGCCCGACTTGCCCGGAATTCGGGTGAATTCTCCGTGAATAACCGATCACCGGTGCCCGGATTTCTCGTCCGATTGACCTGTTGCAGACGGCAGTTGGACAGATACATTCAGCCGCGGTCGACGCGTTCCGGCGCACGCCCCCGCTGACTGGGGGGCGAGGTCTGACCCGGATCCGCGAAGTGTGGATCTGTGCAAGGGCCAGTAATAGGGGAGTTAGGCATGGCTCAGGGCACCGTCAAGTGGTTCAACGCGGAGAAGGGGTACGGCTTCATCGCGGTCGACGGTGGTGCGGACGTCTTCGTCCACTACAGCGCGATCCAGATGGACGGGTACCGCACCCTGGAAGAGGGCCAGCGGGTCGAGTTCGAGATCTCGCAGGGTCAGAAGGGCCCGCAGGCCGACATGGTTCGCGTCACCGCCTGAACAGCTGTTGCGAAGGGCTCGCACCGCACGCCGGTGCGAGCCCTTCGGCGTGCGCGGGCAGGTGCGCGGGCGCACGGGCGCGGGAGCGCGGTTCCCCTGTTCGCCCACCGCTGACTGCCTCCCACTCTCCGAGAGCCGCTTGCACTCGATGGGGGCGAGTGCTAATCATTGGCGTTAGCACTCTGAAGGTGAGAGTGACAACGTAAGGACCGGGTCGGTGAGGCCGCGGGCCGGGTGGGGCAAGGAACCAACCGGCCGGGGCCGTCCGTCGCGGGCGCGGGCGCGGTCCGAAGTAATCACCCCCAGTCCTGGAGGGACCACTTCACATGGCCAAGATCATCGCGTTCGACGAGGAGGCGCGGCGCGGCCTCGAGCGCGGCATGAACCAGCTCGCGGACGCCGTCAAGGTGACCCTCGGCCCCAAGGGCCGCAACGTCGTCCTCGAGAAGAAGTGGGGCGCCCCCACGATCACCAACGACGGCGTCTCCATCGCCAAGGAGATCGAGCTCGAGGACCCGTACGAGAAGATCGGCGCCGAGCTGGTCAAGGAAGTCGCCAAGAAGACGGACGACGTCGCCGGTGACGGTACGACCACGGCCACGGTCCTCGCCCAGGCGCTGGTCCGCGAGGGTCTGCGCAACGTCGCCGCCGGTGCCAACCCGATGGCCCTGAAGCGCGGTATCGAGAAGGCCGTCGAGGCCGTCTCCGGTGCGCTGCTCGACCAGGCCAAGGAGGTCGAGACCAAGGAGCAGATCGCCTCCACGGCCTCCATCTCCGCCGCCGACACCCAGATCGGCGAGCTGATCGCCGAGGCCATGGACAAGGTCGGCAAGGAAGGCGTCATCACCGTCGAGGAGTCCCAGACCTTCGGTCTGGAGCTGGAGCTCACCGAGGGTATGCGCTTCGACAAGGGCTACATCTCGGCGTACTTCGCCACCGACATGGAGCGCATGGAGGCGGTCCTCGAGGACCCGTACATCCTCATCGCCAACTCCAAGATCTCCAACGTCAAGGACCTGCTCCCGCTCCTGGAGAAGGTCATGCAGTCGGGCAAGCCGCTGCTGATCATCGCCGAGGACGTCGAGGGCGAGGCCCTGTCGACCCTGGTCGTCAACAAGATCCGCGGCACCTTCAAGTCCGTCGCCGTCAAGGCCCCGGGCTTCGGCGACCGCCGCAAGGCCATGCTCGGCGACATCGCCATCCTCACGGGCGGCGAGGTCATCTCCGAGGAGGTCGGCCTCAAGCTGGAGAACGCGACCCTGGACCTCCTGGGCCGCGCCCGCAAGGTCGTCATCACCAAGGACGAGACCACCATCGTCGACGGCGCCGGCTCCGCCGACCAGGTCGCGGGCCGCGTGAACCAGATCCGCGCCGAGATCGAGAACAGCGACTCGGACTACGACCGCGAGAAGCTCCAGGAGCGTCTGGCGAAGCTGGCCGGCGGCGTGGCCGTCATCAAGGCCGGTGCCGCCACCGAGGTGGAGCTCAAGGAGCGCAAGCACCGCATCGAGGACGCCGTGCGCAACGCCAAGGCGGCCGTCGAGGAGGGCATCGTCGCCGGTGGTGGCGTGGCCCTCATCCAGGCCTCCTCGGTCTTCGAGAAGCTGGACCTGGAGGGTGACGAGGCGACCGGCGCCCAGGCCGTGAAGCTCGCGCTCGAGGCCCCGCTGAAGCAGATCGCCGTCAACGCCGGCCTCGAGGGCGGCGTCGTGGTGGAGAAGGTGCGCAACCTGACCCCGGGCCACGGCCTGAACGCCGCGACCGGCGAGTACGTCGACCTGGTCGCCGAGGGCATCATCGACCCGGCGAAGGTGACCCGTTCCGCGCTGCAGAACGCCGCCTCCATCGCCGCGCTGTTCCTCACCACCGAGGCCGTCATCGCCGACAAGCCGGAGAAGGCCGCTGCCCCGGCCGGCGGCGGCATGCCGGGCGGTGACATGGACTTCTGATCGGTCCCCGATCGATCCGGTCCTTTCCGAGGGCGGTATCCCCAGTTCCCGCTGGGGGTGCCGCCCTCGGGCGTGTCCGGGGTCACACGGGCGGGACGGAATCCGGAACCAGGGGAGCCGGTTATGGATCGTTGCACACGCACATACCACTCGGTACCCAAGGAGTCCCCAGGTGACCGTCACCGCCGACACCCCGGCCGCCCGTGCCGCGCAGATCCTCGCCCGCCCCGTCACGATCAACGAGCTGACCGTCCGCAACCGGATCGTCATGGCGCCGATGACCCGCCAGTTCTCGCCGGGCGGCGTCCCCGGCGCGGACGTCGTCTCCTACTACGCCCGCCGGGCCGCCGCGGGCGTCGGACTCATCGTCACCGAGGGCACCTACGTCGGCCACCCCTCGGCCGGCGAGAGCGACCGGGTCCCGCGCTTCCACGGCGAGGAGCAGCTGGCCGGGTGGGCGAAGGTCGCCGAGGAGGTCCACGCGGCGGGCGGGAGGATCGTGCCGCAGCTGTGGCACATCGGCATGGTCCGCAAGGCGGGGCAGCCGCCGTTCCCCGAGGCGCCCGCCGTCGGCCCCTCCGGGCTGCGTCTGGACGGCACCGAGGGCACCGGCGAGGCGATGACCCAGCGGGACATCGACGACGTCATCGGCGCGTTCGCCGAGGCCGCTGCCGCCGCGGAGCGCATCGGCTTCGACGGGGTCGAGCTGCACGGCGCGCACGGCTACCTCATCGACCAGTTCCTGTGGGCGGGCACCAACCGCCGCACCGACGCCTACGGCGGCGACCCGGTGGCCCGCAGCCGGTTCGCGGCCGAGATCGTCGCGGCGGTCCGCGAGACCGTCTCGCCCGGCTTCCCGGTGATCTTCCGCTTCTCCCAGTGGAAGCAGGACGCCTACGACGCGCGGCTCGCCGAGACGCCGGAGGAGCTGGAGGCCATCCTCACGCCGCTCGCCGCGGCCGGTGTCGACGCCTTCCACGCGTCCACGCGCCGCTACTGGCTGCCCGAGTTCGAGGACTCCGACCTCAACCTGGCCGGCTGGACCAAGAAGCTCACCGGCAAGCAGACCATCACCGTCGGCTCGGTCGGCCTCGACGGCGACTTCATCCGCGCCTTCGCCGGCGAGGGGGCGCCCGTCGGCAGCCTCGACAACCTCCTCGACCGCCTGGAGCGCGACGAGTTCGACCTGGTCGCCGTGGGCCGCGCCCTGCTCCAGGACCCGCTGTGGGCGCAGAAGGTCCTGGCGGGCCGCTTCGACGAGCTGGCGCCCTACGACGCGGCGGCGCTGCGCACCCTGAGCTGACGCCTGACGCCTGACGCCTGACGCCCAGGGGGCTACAGATTGCCCATCGGCTCGATGTCGACCCGCACCGGCGTGCCCCACACGCGCAGCACCTCGTAGTCGGTGAACTCGTGCACGAGCCGGTACGCCGGCGCGGGCCGCGACCCGCGCCGCTGGGCGGTCAGGTACAGCTCGGCCTCCCGGCGGTCGCGGCGCGGCGTCCCGCACAGCTGCCACTCCTGCCCGTTCCACGCCTCGGGCAGCCACCGCTGCTGGGGCTGCGGCCGGTCACCGCGCGTCCCGTACCGGGACGGCGCGGTGGGGGTGGGCGCGGGCGCCGGGCCGGGTCCGTTGAACTCGGCCCGCCGGGCCGCCCGGCGCCGCGTCTCGCACAGCAGGCACAGATCGGGCGCGGCCTCGTCGACGGGCCCCTGCGGGTGCTCCGGGCAGCGGGTGGTCGGCGCGGCCGAGGTGACGCTCTCCTCCAGCAGGTCCAGGGCGCGCCGCAGGTCGGCCTTGACCTCGTGCAGCTTGGCGTCCGGGGTGTCGGCGGTCAGCGCCTCCCCGTGCTCCCCGAGGAGACGCAGGGCACGGCCTAGGGCGGTGAGCTGGGCGTGGTTCATGGGGCGGGCTCCGGTCCTGTCATGGGGTCGGTGACACGCAGCCGCCGGAAGTCGGCCATGGCATGGTGTTCCCATACCACCGCGTACCTCACGAAGCGGCCTCCCGCCGGTCCTCTTTCTCCATCTGGGTCATGAACTCGTCGTGGGACATCGACGGGCCGCCCGGGCTCGCCTCTCGGGCCCGCGCTTCAGCGATGTCGGCCTCGTCCCGGAGCCGCTGAAGCTCCTCCAGCTCGCTTATCGGGATGAGCGCGGCTGCGGGCTTGCCGTACTCCGTGATCACGATGTGCTCCTGGCCGTGCCGGACCCTGCCGACCAGTTGACCGAGCTGGTTGCGGGCTTCCACGAGCGGATACGCGTCCATGCGAAAACTGTACACACCTGCGTGTCTGTACTGCGTGCTCATGTGAGGACCCTCTCTCGGCGTTGTGCCATCGCGGCGCGGATCTCGGCGGCGCGGGCGTGGACGGTCCGGGCGGGCAGGGGCGCCCCGGCGCGGGCGGGGGCGCGCTCGCCCCGGCACGCGCCGCACCGGCCGCCCGGCAGGGCTTCCGGCCGGCCCGGCAGGCCGCAGCCCGCGCACTCCAGGACCCGCTGGGGCGGACGCGGCGGGGGCGGCGGCGGCAGCTTCCCCGTGAGCCGGGTGCGCAGCAGCGCGGCCGGGTGGTGCACCGGGCTCGGCAGGCCGCTCGTCAGGGCGTGCCGTACGGCCTCCTCGTCGGCGCCCCGCGCGAACCACTCCGCCACCAGCGGCGCGAGCCGCGCGCACTCGGCCTCGGAGAGGGAGAGGGCGGGGGTGGCGCGGCCCAGGGCCGCGAGGAAGATGTGGGCGCGGGAGCGGATGGGCCGTGCTCTCGGTCCGGGGTCCGGATCCGGGTCCGGTACGTCCCCTCGCGTGAACGCCGTCCACCAGGCGTCGTCGCGGGCGGTACGGGAGAACCACGATCGGGTGATCCAGCGGGAGCTGCCGTCGTCGGCGGTCACCGCCTCGCGCCCCCTGCGCAAGTGGCCCGCCTGCTGCAGCCGGTTGAGCGCCGTCCGCAGCGCGCACTGCCCGTACGGCAGGTGCTTGGCCAGCGTTTTCACGGAGATGTCGGCGCCGTCGGGCAGCCGGTCGATGTACGCGGCGATGGCGGCCTCGCGCGGCGGCAGGTGCGCGAAGTCGTCGTTCGTGCGCGGGGATTGGCCGGGCGCCGAGCGCTTCCCGTATCCGGGGTTGGACAGGGGGTGCGAGGGCGCGGGGGCAGGACTAATGTGGGCTTCAGCCATGGGATCGGTGCTATCGATTCCGTTGGTTAGGCCCCCGCAGGTGTTGGCGCACCGGGCGGGGGCTGTTGCTTGTCTCGGGGAACGCTAGACCCTCGTCACGGTGCGTGGCAAGCCGGATGCGGCACGTCAACTCGCAGGGTGGGAGGGTGGGTTGAGACCCACCACCCATTCCTTGAAAAGAGGGCTCGGGGCTCGGTACTTGAGCTTCGGGGACCCGTCAGTCCCGCTTCAGCCCGCTGACGAACGCCGTCCACGCCGAGGCTCGGAACACGAGCTTCGGGCCGGTGGGCGTCTTGGAGTCGCGGACGGGAATGACGGTGGGGAAGTCGTGGGTGACTTCCAGGCAGTTGTCACCGCCGCCCCCGCTGTAGCTCGACTTGTGCCAAGTCGCCGCGCTCAGGTCGTAGTCAGGGATGTTCCTCATGGGGGTAATCCTGCGCCAACGCTTCCACCAGGGCCAGAGACTTCTCCGGCGACAGCGCGGAGGCGGCCAGGAGATCGAAGGTGAACTTGAGCTGGGCGACCGTGGCGGGGTCGTCCTCCAGTCGTCCGGTGCGCACGCCCTCGTAGTAGACCAGCGGAGGGGCGTCCTCGAACTCCATCAGCTTCAGCGCACCCTGCATCCCCGAGTGCGCGCCCGCGCTGAACGGCATCACCTGCACGATGACGCGGTTGCGGCGGGCCAGGCCGGCGATGTGGTGCAGCGCCTCCGCCATCACTTCCCGCCCACCGGTCTGGCGGCGCAACGCGGCCTCGTCCAGCACCATCCACAACAGCGGTTTTGTTGGATGATCGAGCAGCCGGATCCGCTCCATCCGGCCTTCCACCCACTCGTCGATGGTCGCTTCCGGCACCGTCGGGTCGTAGGCGCGGTTCACAGCCCGTGCGTACGCGGGCGTCTGCAGCAGTCCCGGGATCAGGAGCGGTGCGTACTCCCTGATCGCGATGGCTTGAGCCTCGGCCTCCGCCGCTTCCGCGAAGTGCTCGACGTACTTCGACTTGGCCACCGCCCGGCAGTTCCGCTGGAAAAAGCCCTGGGCCCCCAGCGCCTCATCCAACATCCGCGCGTGTTCAGGCTGCATCCGTCGCGTCCCCGCCTCCAGTTGCCCGATGAACGATCCGCTCACGAACAGCCGCTGGCCCAGTTCCTCCTGGCTGAGGCCCGCCTTCTCGCGGGCGTGGCGCAGTTCCGCGCCCAGGAGGGCGCGGGGGGACGACGACGGGTCGAGGTCCTTCGGTCCCGGCATGGCACCTCCCTGTCGTACACCTCGGATTGTTGGGGCGCCTTGTCTGGCCAGGTTAAAGGTGGGGAAGACACGCTGGGTGGTGAATCGGAAACTCAGCGTGGAGGTACGGAGCGTGCGGACGACGGAGGACATCGTGGAGGCGCTGCGGGCGGCGCTCAAGGGAGTGGGGGTCGTGCTGCCGTCGCTGCGCGTCGATCCGGTGACGGGGGCGAGTGACGAACCGTTCGCCCTGGTCGACCTGGGGCGCTGCAACGTGCGCACGGCCGAGCAGCTGACGGACATCCTGCGGATGGTGCCGTCGAACGACGCGCTGCTGGCCCGGGTGCGGACGATGAACCGGGAGCGCGAGCGGCTCCGGTAGGGCGCTACGCCCGTGCCGCCGCCAGCGCTGCCCGCAGGTGGCCCCGGTGCTCGGTGAGCAGGCGGGCCGCCGTGGGCCCGTCGACGCCCGCGAGAAGGGTCAGGATCGCGTCCTTCACCTCGCCGTTCGCCTCGGTCAGCGCGCGGTCGATCTCCGTGTCGTCCGCCCCGGTGGCGAGGGCGACGATGCGGCGGGAGCGGGCGCGCAGCTTGTCGTTGGAGGCGCGGACGTCGACCATGAGGTTCCCGTAGGTCTTGCCCAGGCGGATCATGGTGATCGTCGAGATCATGTTGAGGACGAGCTTCTGGGCCGTGCCCGCCTTCAGCCGGGTCGAGCCGGTGATCAGCTCGGGGCCGGTGACGATCTCGATGCCGTGGTCCGCGGCGGCGGCCAGCGCGCTGTCCGGGTTGCAGGCGAGGCCGATCGTCAACGCGCCGAGCTTGCGGGCGTGTTCGACGGCGCCGAGGGCGTACGGGGTGCGGCCGGAGGCGGAGACGCCGACGACCGTGTCGTCCGGGCCGAGGTCCAGCGCGTCGAGGTCCGCGCGGGCCAGGTCCGCCGAGTCCTCCGCGCCCTCGACCGAGGTCACCATGGCCTGCGGGCCGCCCGCGATCAGGCCGACGACCTGAGCGGGGTCGGTGTTGAAGGTGGGCGGGCACTCGGAGGCGTCCAGCACGCCGAGCCGCCCGGCGGTCCCGGCACCGGCGTAGACGAGCCGGCCGCCGCGGGCCATGCGGTCGGCGACGGCGTCCACGGCGGCGGCGATCCGCGGCAGTTCCCGCGCGACCGCGCCCGGCACCCCGGCGTCCTCCCCGTTCATCAGCGTCGCGATCTCCAGCGTGGAGAGCCGGTCGATCTCGGCGAGGTCGGGCCGGAAGGCCTCGGTGGTCAGCTGCTCCAGCTGGGCTTGCAGGTCACGGGCGTCGGATGCGGAGGTCATCGGGTACGGCTCTTTCCACGACGGTCAGGTGGGTGCGTGACGGTCGGCGCGGGTCATCTGCGGTGCCGGTGCGCCAGCGCCTCGTAGGACGCCGACAGGGCCGGGGCCGCCGTGTCGTACGTCCGCTGGGCCACCCCGACGAACAGGCAGTCCACCACGAGCAGCTGGCTCGTGCGGGACGACATGGCCGCCGGGCGCAGCTCCGTCTCGCGGGCGATGGACGTGGTCAGCACGTGGTCGGCGTACTGCGCCACCGGCGAGTTGGCCCGTCCGGTGATCGCGACGGTGGTCGCGCCGCGCTCGAAGGCGACGCGCAGCGGCTCGATGACGTCGCCCGTCGAGCCGGAGTGGGTGATCGCCAGCGCGACGTCGCCGGAGCGGAGCTGGACCGCGTTGGTGACGGCGAGGTGCGGATCGCTGTGCGCGTGCGCTATCAGCCCTATGCGCAGCAGCTTCTGGGTGAGGTCCTGGGCGACCAGGCCGGACGCGCCGACGCCGTACACGTCGACGCGGCGGGCCGCGGCGAGCGCGCCGACGGCCGCGCCGAGCTGGACGGTGTCCAGGTTGGCGGCCGTGTCGGCGAGGGTCTGCTGCTCGTCGTAGGCGAGCTTCGCCACCACGTCCGCGAGGGGGTCGTCCACCGCGATGTCGGTGGTGATGGCGGGCGCGCGACCGGACTGCTGCTGGGCGGCGAGACCGGCCAGGGCCAGGCGCAGGTCGCGGTAGCCCGGGTAGCCGAGCAGGCGGGCGGTGCGCACGACGGTGGCCTCGCTGGTGCCGGTGAGTTCGGCCAGTCCGGTGACCGTGAGGGCGGCGCAGCGGGCCGGGTCGCTCGCGACGGCCTCGGCGACGCGCTGCATCGAGCGGGTCATGGAGGGGGCGAGGGTGCGCACCTTGGCGGCGAGCGCGCTGGGCGCGGGCGGCGTCGCGCCGGGCCCGCCGCCGAAAGTTTCCTTCACTTCCCTGGTCACCATTGAAAGATATTTTCGGCTCGGACTCCCGGTCAAGAGTGCGCACAATAGGGGCATGAACCCCATCAGCCCCCTGGAGCAGGCACTGCACGCGGCGCGTGCCCTCGTGCTGGCCGACCTCGTCGCGGGCCAGGTCGCCGAGGCGGACGTCGTCTCGCTGGTCGAGGACTCCGTCACGCAGCGGCGCTGGTGGGTGGAGCAGTGGCCGGACGGCGCCTCCTTCGTCGCCGGGCTGGTCGCCCAGGACGTGCAGGACGCCCTCCTCGACCGGCACGGCCGCTGGCCGCTGTGCCCGGTCTGCGGCTCCGGCGACCCGCACGCCCTCGACGTCGAGCCGGAGCTGGGCCCCGACCCGCACTGGGTGTGCCACAAGGCGGGCGTGAAGGTCGCCTCCATCGGCTCGCTGGGCACGGCGATGGGCGGGACCACCCCGTCGTGAACGGGACCGGGAGGGCGGGGTCGTGACGGTGTACATCGACCCGCCGTCCTGGCCGGGCCACGGCCGGTTCTGGTCCCACCTGGTCAGCGACGCCTCGTACGACGAACTGCACGCCTTCGCCGCCCGCCTCGGCGTGCCCCGCCGCGCCTTCGACCGCGACCACTACGACATCCCCGCGCACCGCTATGCCGACGCGGTCCGCGCCGGCGCCGTCGAGGTGACCTCGCGCGAGGTGGTGCGGCTGCTGCACGGCGCCGGACTGCGCCGCCGCAAGCGGTCCTCGGGGGCCGCCGGTCAGCCCCGCAACTCGTAGGCGAACAGCTCGTCCTCCGCCGCGACCCGCCGGAACCCGGCCCGCGCCACGACCCGCTGCGACGGCAGGTTCGCCGGCTCCACCGTCGCGAACAGCGACCGTACGTCCGTCCTGGCCAGCGCCCACTCGGACAGCGCGCGCAGCGCCTCGGTGGCGTAGCCCCGGCCGCGCGCGGAGGTGGCGAGGTCGTAGCCGATCTCCGTGCGGCCGTCCTCGTCCGGCGGGCCGTGGAAACCCATCCCGCCGACCGCCCGCGCGTCCTCCTCGCGGACCAGCACGAACAGCCCGAACTCGGGCCGGTGCACCCCGGTCTCGTACGCCTTCAGGGTCATCGCGGCGGCCTCCCGCGTGCCCTCGTACGGCCCGCCCTCGACCCAGTCGAACCCGCCGTCGCCGCCGGTCGCGAGATCCGCTGCCGCCGCCGGGGTGACACCCTCCAGGGTGAGGCGCCCGGCGGGGATGACGAGGCTGTTGGTCCACATCCACTCGGTGACCGGCTCCCGCCCGTGCAGGCCGCCGCGGCCGGTGGCCCACAGCAGGGTCGGCCAGGGCGCGGGGCCCGGCCGGACCTCCGGGAAGATCCGGGTGAGGGCGAACTCGGCGAGCCGGCCGTCCGGTTCGTACGCCAGCCCGAAGCCCTCGGCGATGTCATACGTGTGGAGCAGCGTCTCGGTCACGCCCATCGCGGCGAAACCCTCGCGGTTCGCGCTGCCGAACGGGAACGGGTGGAAGGCGCGGGCGCGGGGCGGGGTGGTGCGCACGGCCATCGCGAGCAGGGTGCCGGTGGTCTCCAGGACGTCCAGGAGCCCGGCCGGGTCCGCGCCCTCGTCGACGGCCGGACCCAGGGGCGCGTAACGGTCCGTGTGCCGTCCCCGGCCCGCCAGTTGGCCGGCGTACGCGAGCAGCGCACCCGCCAGGTGCTCCGCCGCGCGGCGGCAGCTCCACTCCAGGGAGCCCGCCCGCGTGCCGTCCCAGTCCCGCCGTGCCGCCGCCCGCAGCACCCGCGCCGCGTCCGCCACCGCCCGCTCGACGGCCTCGGCCGCCCGCTGTCCGCCCACGTCAGTCATGCCCGGCAGGCTAGGGGAGCGAACGGCTCACGACGACAGCATTTCCAGCTCGGCGGTGACGTTGTAGCGGGCCGTCGCCTCCCAGTGCTCGGCGCCGTACGGGGTGCGGAACAGCCGGGGCAGGGCCAGCAGATCGCGCAGGATCGCGGCGCGGCCCGCGCGGAAGGCGTCGGAGGGGATGAAGCCGTACTCCTCGCGCACGGCCGCCGTGTAGGCGGCGTACGCGGACGGCGGCGAGGCGAGGACCGCCAGGTCTGCGTCGCACAGCACCTGCCCGTTGCGGTCGCCGTCGGCGGGCGCGTGCCCGGCGGTCAGCCGCACCAGCCGCGCCACCTCGGCGGTCGCCTCCCGCGCCAGCCCCGCCTCGGCCAGCGCCCGCTCGGCGAGCCGCGCCGACCGCTCCTCGTTCTCGGACCGCTCCGGCAGGTACACCGCGTCGTGGAACCAGGCGGCCAGCCGCACCAGGTCCGGATCGTCCGCGTACTCCTCCAGCGTGTCGACGTGGTCGAGGACCGCCGTGAGATGGGCGAGCGTGTGATACCGCCGCTGCGGCTCCCGCCACCGCCCCAGCAGATCGTCGGCGTACGGCGACGGGTCCGGCCCGTCACCGGGGTGACGGGCCCGCTCCAGACAGCGGCTGAACCGGGCGCGCAGTTCCTCGGGATCGACATCGGCCATGAGCACATTCTCCCGCGCGGCGGGGCCCTAGCGTGGCCGTATGACTTCTGTGGACGTGAAGGACGTACGGGACCCGGAACTGCCGGGCCGGCTGCTGACCATCGAGCGGGACGCGCTGGTGCCGCTGCTGCGGAGCCGGGCGGAGAGCGACTTCGCGCTGCCGGTGGCCGCCTGCCCCGGCTGGACGGTGCGGGACGTGCTCGCGCACTGCTCGGCCGCGCTCACGCGGGTGGTGGAGAACCGGTTCGAGAAGGGCGTGTTCTCGCCCGAGTCCAACGACCGGGACATCGCCGAGCGGGCCGACTGGACGAACGCGCGGGTCGTGGACGAGCTGGAGCGCGGGATGACCGAGGCCGGGCCGGTGATCGCCCGGTCCGGCGGGGTGCTGGACATGATCGCGCTGGGGGAGTGGGTGCACGCGGGTGACGTGCGGGAGGTGTTCGGCGAGCCCGGCGCGTACGGCGGGGCGGGGCTGCCGTACGCGCTGGACCTGCTCGCCCGGCTCACCCGCGAGCGGGGCCATGTGCCGCTGCACGCCGACCTCGACGACCGGGACGAGCCGCTGCTGCTCGGCGAGGCGAGCGGCACCCGGCCGCCGGCCCGGTTCATCGGCTCCGCGCCGACGCTGATCCGGCTGTACGCGGGGCGGCCGACGGCGGGCGCGGACTACGAGCTGGCCGGGGTGGAGGCGGCCGGGCTGAACATCTTCGGGTGAGCGGGGGCGGGCGGCAGGCGTAGTCTTTGATTGGACTAGACCTGTAGAGCCGAGGATCCGCAGGTCTGAAGCTCCGTAGACCTGTAGAGCCGTAGACCTGTAGAGCCGTGGTGCGGCGGGCCCGCGCCGACGAATGGGGTGACATGAGCAAGCGTGCAGTCCTGGAGGTGATCGCCCTCGACGCCGAGGACGCGACCGCCGCCCAGGCCGGAGGCGCGGACCGCCTGGAGCTGGTCACCGACATGGCCGCCGACGGACTGACCCCGGCCACGGCGGCCTTCCGCGCGATCCGCGCCGCCGTCGACATCCCGCTGCGGGTGATGCTGCGGCTCGTCGACGGGTTCGCCGCCGGTGACCTCGACCGGCTCGTCGCCCGCGCCCGCGAACTGCGCGACGCCGGGGCCGACCAGTTCGTGCTCGGCTTCCTCGACCCGCACGGCGGCCTCGACCTGTCCGCCGTCGAGCGGGTCGTCGCCGCCCTGGACGGCTGCTCCTGGACCTTCCACCGGGCCATCGACCACGCCGCCGACCGCGACGCCCTGCGCAAGCAGCTCGACGGCCTGCCCGGCCTCGACACCTACCTCACCGCCGGTTCCGCCACCGACGTGGACGACGGGCTTCCCACCCTGCTCACCGAGGCGGCCCGCGGCGGCGAGCCCGGCTACCAGCAGCGCATCCTGGTCGGCGGCGGGCTGCGGCTCGCTCACGTGCCGCGGCTGCTGGCGGCGGGGATCGACGCCTTCCACATCGGCGGGGCGGCGCGGCCGCGGGGCTGGTCGGGGCCGGTCTCGGCGGAGGCGGTCGCCGAGTGGCGGAAGGCTGTGGACGCCGCGGTCTGAGGGGGGCGACTGCGCGTCGCGGGCTGCGGGTGCGTCGTGGGTTGCTCGCGCAGTTCCCCGCGCCCCTTGAGCGGGTGCACTGGACGCACCTTCGAAGGCGCGAGCCATGCACGGCGCACCGCGGCCCGGCGGCGACAGTGACCATCCCCGGACCTGCCGGGCCCTCACCCCAACTGGGGCGGCAGCGGTGCCCCGTGCGTCACGATCAACCCCGACACCGCACGGGTCAGCGCCACGTACAGCCGCCGCAGCCCCGTCCGCTCGTCCGGCTCGCCGTCCACCACGGCCTGCGGCTCGTCCAGCACCACGTAGTCGTACTCCAGACCCTTCGCGAGCGAGGCGGGGACCAGCGTCAGACGGGTCTCCCGGGTGGTCTCCTCACCGGGGGCGAGATACGGCAGCCCCGCCTCCGACAGCGCCTCCGCGAGCACCGGCACGCGCGCGTCGGCGGCGATCAGGCCGACCGAGCCCTCGTTGCGCAGCAGCTCCGCGCAGGCGGCGACCACGTCGGCGGTGCCGGCGGCCGGGCGCACCTCGAACAGGCCCGGGTTCTCCCGGATCGAGGCGACCGGGGTGAGGCCCGGCGCGATGTGCGGGAGCAGCCGGGAGGCGTACGTGATGACGTCCGTCGGCACCCGGAAACCGGCCGTCAGCTCCTCGATCACCGCCTCCGGCTTCCCCAGGTGCGCCAGCGCCTCCTCCCAGCTGCGGGTCGCCCACGGCGTGGTGCCCTGCGCCAGGTCGCCGAGGACGGTCGCGCTGCCGGTGGTGCAGCGGCGGCCCACCGCCCGGTACTGCATCGGTGACAGGTCCTGCGCCTCGTCCAGCACCACGTGCCCCAGCGACGGCGTGCGCTCCACCAGATCGGCCGCCTCGTCGATCAGCACCGCGTCGGCGGGCGACCATTTGGCGGACCTCACGCTCCGGGCGGGCCTCGCCCACAGGATCGTCTTCTGCTCGTCCTCGGTGAGGATCCCCGCCGCGTGCTCGGCCAGGAAGTCCGCGTCCGACAGCAGCCGCAGCACCAGCTTCGCCGGGTCCACCGCCGGCCACACCGCCTTCACCGCCGCCTTCACCGCGCTGGTGCGGGCCACCGCGTCCTGCACCCGGTCGTCCGGCGCCTCGCCCGCGCGCTCCATCTGCACCAGCACCGCGTGCGCGATCCGCTGCGGCAGCGCCTCGCGGGCGGCGCCGTAGCGGATGTCGCGGTCCAGCAACTCGCGGACGATGTCCTGCAGTTGGTACGCCGGGACCCGCCAGCGCCGCGAGCCGCGCACGACGACGACCGGCTCGGTCGGCATCGACACGTGGGAGTACACGGCCCGGCGCAGCACCCGGGCCATCCGCGCGTCCCCCTTCACCACCGCCGCGCCCGCCTCGTCCGTGCCGCGCACCTCGACGTGCGCCACCAGGTCGTCCACCGTGGCCTGACGCACCGTCAACTCGCCGAGCGCGGGCAGCACCTGCTCGATGTAGTGCAGGAAGGACCGGTTCGGGCCGATCACCAGGGTGCCCGTGCGGGCCAGCCGCTCCCGGTGGGCGTACAGCAGATAGGCGACGCGGTGCAGGCCGACGGCCGTCTTGCCGGTGCCGGGGCCGCCCTGCACGCACACCGTGCCGCCCAGTCCCGAGCGGACGATCTCGTCCTGCTCCGGCTGGATGGTGGCCACGATGTCCCGCATCGGGCCGACGCGCGGCTTCTCGATCTCCTGCTGGAGCAGCCGGCTGGCCTTCTCCTCCTCCGCCGGGTCCGACAGCCGCTCGTCCTCGTAGGCGGTCAGCTCGCCGCCCGTGTACCCGAACCGGCGGCGCAGCGAGACGTCCATCGGGTCCTTCTTCGACGCCCGGTAGAACGGCTGCGACACCGGGGCGCGCCAGTCGATCACCATCGGATCGCCGTCGGCGTCGTGCACGTGCCGCCGCCCGATGTAGAAGCGTTCCCCCTCGGCGCCCTCCGCGCGGTCGGCGCCGGGCGCGTGCAGATAGTCCAGGCGGCCGAAGAACAGCGGGGTGTCGCTGAGGTCGGCGAGCGCCTTGATCCGCTCCTCGATCTGGCGCTCCAGGACGCGGGCGTTCACCCAGTTCGCGCTGACGTCGCGGATGTCCAGCGACTCCACGTCCTCCCGCATGGCGCGCAGCGCGGCACGGGAGGCGGCGAGGTGCGCGCGCTCACGGGAGAGGGGATCGGTGCGGTCGGCGGTGGACAAGGCGGTGCCTCCGAAGGGACCTGCGAGGGGGTGGGCGGGTCTGCGAGATGCCGACCGGTTTCCGTCCGGGCGGCGGCACTCCGTGCGGGGAGGCGGGCAAGAGCGGAGATTTTAGAGGAACGGCGCGAGCGGACGCGAACGGTTTTCCACGCGCTCTCCACACTTCCGGGCGCTCCCCGCACCCCGCGGGCGCTCCCGCGCACCCCTGGGCGCCCACCGCTCGCTCCCGCACACCCTGGGCGCCCACTGCTCGCCCCTCAGCCCGTCCCTCGGCCCGCCCCCGCACTTCCCCCTCGGGACGTACGGCCGCCCCCGGCCCCCCTAGGGGACAGCACCGACCGAAGACCGATGCGCGTCTTATGTCCGGGAATCCACCATGGAGACATGAGTGCAGCAGCCATCACCCCAGTTCCGGCCCGCGCCCGGCCTCCGTCCGGTGCGACCGCCGTCGCGGGCAGCCACCGGCACCGCCTCGGCGACGCGCTCCGTGCCGTGAAGGTCTTCGCGGGCGCCTTCTTCGACGTGGTCGTCCTCGGGGAGTACGGCGAGGAGGCGGGCGTGCGCCGCAGGTGACGGTCTAGGGTCACCGCGTGACCCGCCGTGCACACAGCGCCACCCCCCTGCTCCTCCTCGCGGTCTCCCTCACGGCGTTCGCCGTGCTGTGCGTGGCCCAGCGCGCCCCCATGGCCGACGCGCTGGTCTACCAGGCGGAGGGCGAGGCGGTCCTCGACGGCCGTGACCTGTACGGCTTCACGGTCACCGAGTGGCATCTCCCGGCCACCTACCCGCCCTTCGCCGCCCTTCTCTTCACCCCTGCGGCCTGGCTCTCCACCACCGCCCTCAAAGCGGCCGTCCTCACCGGCAACACCCTCCTGGTGGCCTGCCTGGTGCGTCTGTCGGCCCGGCTCGCGGGGCTGCGCGCCACCGCCCCGGCGCTGTGCGCCGCCACGGCCCTCGCC
The DNA here is from genome assembly GCF_011193355.1 of Streptomyces sp. JB150. Classification (GTDB taxonomy): domain Bacteria; phylum Actinomycetota; class Actinomycetes; order Streptomycetales; family Streptomycetaceae; genus Streptomyces. The sequence continues at coordinate 3,390,291 of NZ_CP049780.1, read as the reverse complement.
CTGTGGCTCGAACCGGTCTTCCAGACCCTGCTCTTCGGCCAGATCAACCTCGCCCTGGCCTGCCTGGTCCTGTGGGACCTGACCCGCCCGGCCGGCGCCCGCGCCCGGGGCGTGGCGGTGGGCATCGCGGCCGGGATCAAGCTGACCCCGGCCGTCTTCGTCGCGTACCTGCTGCTGACCGGACGGCGGCGCGAGGCGGCGACGGCCACGGCCGCGTTCACCGGCACCGTCCTCGCCGGCGCGCTGCTGCTGCCCGCCGCCAGCGCCGACTTCTGGCTGCGCCGGCTGTGGGAGACCGGCCGGGTCGGCAAGCCGTGGATCGTCGACAACCAGTCCCTGCGGGGGATGGTCGCCCGCGCGCTGGGCGACCCGGCGCCCGGCCCGGCCTGGTGGCTCCCGGCGCTCCTGGCGGCGGCGGGCGGCCTGTGGCTCGCGGCCCGCGCGGCCGGTGACCGCCACGGCATCCCGCTCGCCGCGACGACCGCCCTGCTCGTCTCGCCGGTCAGCTGGTCCCACCACTGGGTGTGGTGCGTCCCCCTGATCGCGGTCCTGCTCGCGGACGGCCGCCCCCGCCTCGCCGCGCTCACGGCCGCCGTCTTCACCGCCCGCACCCTGTGGCTCGTCCCCCACGAGGGCCCCCGCGACCTCCACCTCCCGTGGTGGCAGCAGCTCCTGGCGTCGCCGTACCCGCTGCTGGGGCTGGCGGTGCTGGCGGGCTCAGCGGTTCCCGGAGCGGTCCTCGGGCAGCAGGATGTCCGCGTCGTCGAGGACGCGCAGCATCACCAGCGCCGGGCGGCCCCGCGAGACCACGTACTCCGCGACGATCTGTGAGGTGAGCCGGATCGCCCGGTCCTGCCCGCCCAGTCCTGTCGGCCGCGAGACCTCGGTGTACGGCAGGGCCGTCTCTCAGCTCTCCGCCAGCAGCTCGTCCGCGTCCACGATCCGGTACGCGTAGCCCTGCTCGGCGAGGAAGCGCTGGCGGTGTGCGGCGAAGTCCTGGTCGATGGTGTCGCGGGCGACGACCGAGTAGAAGTGCGCCTGGTGGCCGTCGGACTTCGGGCGCAGGACGCGGCCGAGGCGCTGCGCCTCCTCCTGGCGGGAGCCGAAGGTGCCGGAGACCTGGATGGCGACGGTGGCCTCGGGCAGGTCGATGGAGAAGTTCGCCACCTTCGAGACCACCAGGACACTGATCTCGCCCCGGCGGAACGCGTCGAACAGCTTCTCGCGCTGGGCGTTCGACGTCTCGCCCTTGATGACCGGCGCGCCCAGGTGCTCGCCCAGCTCGTCCAGCTGGTCGATGTACTGGCCGATCACCAGGATCTGCTGGCCCGCGAAGCGGCGCACGATGGCCTCGGTGACCTTCCGCTTGGTGTCCGTCGTCGCGCAGAACCGGTACTTCTCCTCCGCCTCGGCCGTCGCGTACGCCAGCCGCTCGGCGTCGGTCAGGTTCACCCGCACCTCGACGCAGTCGGCGGGCGCGATGTACCCCTGCGCCTCGATCTCCTTCCACGGCGCGTCGAACCGCTTCGGGCCGATGAGCGAGAACACGTCCGACTCGCGGCCGTCCTCGCGGACCAGCGTCGCCGTCAGACCGATCCGGCGCCGCGCCTGGAGGTCGGCGGTGAACTTGAACACGGGCGCGGGCAGCAGGTGCACCTCGTCGTAGACGATCAGGCCCCAGTCGCGGGAGTCGAACAGCTCCAGGTGCGGGTAGACGCCCTTCCGCCGGGTCGTCAGCACCTGGTAGGTGGCGATCGTGACCGGGCGGATCTCCTTCTTCGTGCCGCTGTACTCGCCGATCTCGTCCTCGGTCAGCGACGTCCGCTTCACCAGCTCGTGCTTCCACTGCCGGGCGGAGACGGTGTTCGTGACGAGGATCAGCGTCGTCGACTTGGCCTGCGCCATCGCCCCGGCCCCGACCAGCGTCTTCCCCGCGCCGCAGGGCAGCACGACGACACCCGACCCGCCGTGCCAGAAGTTCTCCACCGCCTGCCGCTGGTACGGCCGCAGCGTCCAGCCGTCCTCCAGCAGCTCGATCGGGTGCGCCTCGCCGTCCACGTATCCGGCGAGGTCCTCGGCGGGCCAGCCCAGCTTCAGCAGCGTCTGCTTGATCTGCCCGCGCTCGGAGGGGTGCACGGCGACCGTGTCCGGGTCGATGCGGGCGCCGACCAGCGGGGCGATCCGCCTGGACTTCAGCACCTCCTCCAGCACCGGACGGTCGGTGGTGGTCAGCACCAGCCCGTGCGCGGGGTGCTTGACCAGGGACAGCCGGCCGTAGCGGTCCATGGTCTCGGCGATGTCGACGAGCAGCGCGTGCGGCACCGGGTAGCGGCTGTACTCGACCAGCGCGTCCACCACCTGCTCGGCGTCGTGCCCGGCGGCGCGCGCGTTCCACAGCCCCAGCGGCGTCACCCGATAGGTGTGGATGTGCTCCGGCGCCCGCTCCAGCTCGGCGAACGGCGCGATGGCCCGACGGCAGTCGTCGGCCCGCTCGTGGTCGACCTCCAGGAGCAGGGTCTTGTCGGACTGGACGATCAGCGGTCCGTTCACGTGCGTACATCCTTCCGCGCGGCCAAACGTCCAGTGTGCCTGATCCGGCCGGGCGGGCGACCGGTCCGGCGCGGCCGGTCCTACAGGATGTCTATTCAGCCTCACGGGTGGCGGGGTGCGGCCGTACGGCGGAGGTATGCGAAGAATGACGCAGTGTGCAGCACATGACTCGGACGCCGCCACCGCCCACCGCCACGCTCGGGTACGCCCTGTTCGCCACCCGCTGGCTCCAGGCCCCGCTGTACTTCGGCCTGGTCGCCGTACAGGGCGTGTATGTCTACAAGTTCTTCAACGAGCTGTGGACGTTAATCGTCCGGTGCGTGGCCGGGCGGGCCGACGAGACGTACGTCATGCTCGCCGTGCTGAAGCTCGTCGACGTCGTGATGATCGCCAACCTGCTCATCATGGTGATCGTCGGCGGCTACGAGACCTTCGTCTCCCGGATCGACCTCCAGGGCCACCGGGACCAGCCGGAATGGCTCTCGCACGTCAACCCGAACGTGCTGAAGGTCAAGCTGGCCACCGCCATCGTGGGCATCTCCTCCGTCCACCTGCTCCAGATGTTCGTGGACGTCGACCACACCCCCCACCACTCGCTGCTGTGGGGCACGGTGATCCACATGGCGTTCATCGTGTCCGCCGCGATCCTCGCCTACATGTCGGGGGAGATGGTGGCCCGCGTCGAACACCACCACGCCAGGGAGCACCGGCCCGCGGAGACCGAGCGGGCCGGGCAATCCCGGCCCGGACCGGGGGACGCCCCGGTGACGGTCCCCGCCCAGGCCGGCCCGCCCGTGTGGGAGGACCACGCCGAGGACCGGATCCGGGCCGCCGGGTTCCCCGCCCGCAAGCAGCTGGAGGACTTCGACACCGACCATCCGCGCGCCTTCGACCGCGACACGGTCGCGCGCCTCGGCAAGCTCGACTTCGTCTCCGCGCGCCGCAACGTGCTCTTCATCGGCGGCCCCGGCACCGGCAAGACCCACCTCGCGATCGGGCTGGGCCTGCGGGCCTGCCAGGCCGGGCACCGGGTGCTGTTCGCGACCGCCGCGGAGTGGGCGGCCCGGCTCGCGGAGGCGGAGGCCGCGGGACGCCTTGCGGAGGAGCTGGCCGGTCTGGACGAGGCCGCCCTCCTCGTCGTCGACGAGGTCGGCTACGTCCCCTTCGGCCCGGACGCCACGCGCCTGCTGTTCCGGCTGGTCGCCCACCGCTACGAGCGCGGCTCGCTGGTCGTCACCAGCGACCGCCCGCTGGAGCGCTGGCACGAGGTGCTCGACGGCCCGTCCGTCCCGGCGATGGCGGACCGCCTCGCCCACCACGCCGAGACCGTACGGCTCGAAGGGGACAGCTACCGCAAGCGCCGCACCGCTACAGCCTGGGCAGAGTGATCGTGTCGATCAGCGGGCCCTCGATGTTGCCCACCTCGCTGACGATGGGCCCCGCCCCGGCCTCCGGCAGCGGAAGCGGCAGCGGCAGGGGAGCGGCGGCGGTGGTCGCGGTGGTCGGAGCGGTCGCGGTGGTCACGGTGGCCGGGGTGGCGGCGGAGGCCTGCGGCGCCAGGGCGCCGGCCGCCGCGACGGCCGGGACCAGCACCGCCGCGAGGACGGCGAGCGCGGTGGAGCGGGTGAGGCGAGGGCGGAGGGCGGGTCCGGAGCGCATGGGAGGCGTCAGGGCCTTTCGGTGACAGGACGGACGGGGTCGGCGGGCCGGTCCCGGAAGGGCAGAACGGGACCGGCCCGGTGCGTGCGACGGCGGCGGATCAGACCTGCGGCGTCTCGATGACCAGTCCGGCGACATCGATGCTGACGGCCGCCGCCTGAGTGGTCAGGGCACCGAACATCAGGGCGGCGGCGGACAGGACGGCGGCCACTCGACGGGCTGCGCGCATGGGGGGTTCCTTTCGGCTGTGCTCGGCCCGAGCCGCGCGTCCGGCGGCTCGGGCGGGACCAGGACACCCGGTGACTGCCCGGCGCTTCCGCCCGGAATGCGACGGGCCCGGCAAGCTCCCCCAAGGGTGGGAAATCCCCGGCGTGGCGTGCATGAACGCGGACGTACACCCGTACGGGTGAGCCTCGTGGCAGCGCGCGTCAGCCGTCCTCGTCCGCCAGCTCCGCCACGCCCGTGATCCGGTGCAGCGGGAAGGTGCGGACCTCGTCCGAGGTGTGGTCGTACGCCGTCACGAAGCCGCCCTCGACCCGCACCGGGGCGATGACCCGCTGGCTCGCGGCGCCCTCCGCGTTCACGTAGCCGATCCACAGCGACTGCCCGGTGAGCACCGCGGCCTGCATGGTGGCCAGCGTCTCGGCGGAGCCGGTGCGCGGCAGCGCGCCCGGCGCGGCCGGAGCCGATCCGCCGGGCGCGCCGCCGTCGCCCGGCTTGCGCGGGGCGGTGGCGGCCAGGTCGCCCGCCCGGATCGCCCGGACGGCGGCGGAGAGCAGCGTCGCGTCGGGCACCGGCGGCCCGTCCGGCACCGGCTCGGGGGCGGTGCGCGGCGGGGTGCGGTGGGCGTGCGCGCGGGTGATCAGCACATCGCCCTCGGCGGACTCGGCGGCCGGGGCGAAGCCCATCGCGCGCAGCCCCTCCAGCAGGCTCGCCGGGTCCGCCTGCGCGGCCAGCACCGTCGGGGCCAGGCGGCGCAGCCGCAGGCCCGCCGCCCGCTTGTCCGCCAGGATCTCGCTGAGCAGGGCGTCGTCGTCGCAGCGGACGTACGCCGAGGCGGCGCCGACCCGCAGATGACCGTGGCGGCGGGCCACGTCGTCGATCAGATAGGCGAGTGGTTGCGGCACCGGCGTACGGGAGTGCTCGGCGAGGAAGGCGTGCAGCTCGGCGGCGGTGCGGCCGGCGTCCAGGGCGCGGCGCACCGAGGCGGGCGTGAACCGGTACACCGTCGCCCCGCCCTTCGACTCCACCTCCGCGAGCACGCCCAGCGTCTCGGCCAGCGGGCGCTGGAGCGGACCCGGCGCCACGGCCGTCAGGTCGGCCTGGAGCAGCACGTGGTCCAGCGGCTCGGGCAGCAGCGGGGCGAGCACCCGGGCGGCGGCCGCGGTGGCCGTGGCCTGCTCGGCTGGGGAGAGCGGCTCGGGGACGGCGGGCACCGCGTGGTGGTGGTGCTCGTGGTGATGGTGGTGGTGCACGGGGAGCTTGTCACCGGGGCCCCGCGACTCGGCGGCGGGGGCGTGCTCCGGCGTGTGCGCGGGGGCGGGCGTGGGGGCGCTCGCGCCGAGGAGGGCGCGCCCGTGCCGGGACAGCGCGCCGCGCCCCGTCACGCCCAGCAGCTCCGCCTCCGACAGCGCCCACTGCGCGAGCCGGGCCCGCAGGTCGTCCGCCGCGTCCCGGCCGCCGCGCGAGGGCCGCTCCCAGCGCAGCCGGGCCAGCAGCGAGTCGGTGCCGGGGGCGGCGCCCTCGGGCAGCCCGGCGAGCAGGGTGAGCACCCGGTGCCGTACCTCCGGCGCGGCCGAGCGGTCGAGGCCGGGGCCGAGCGCGGACAGACTGCGGTCCTTGGCGTCGCGCCCACCGATCAGTCCGGGCGTGCGGGTGGCGGTGAGCCAGGCCTCGGCGAGGCGGGACCAGCGTTCGGCGGCGGGCCGCTCCAGCCAGTCGTCGTAGGCGGGGGTGGCCGCGTACCGCTCGTCGGCCTCGCCGTCGGAGGCGATCAGCCCGGCGGCGTAGGCCAGCTCCACCCAGAACGCGGCGACCGGCTCGGAGACGTCCAGGGCGACGGCGGTGCGCTTGAGGTCGCGCACGCTCAGCCCGCCGGCCCGCAGCACCGCGGGGCCGCCCTCGTCCCACTCCTTCAGCAGCTCCTCCACGGTCGCCAGCGCGGTCAGCGCCTGCCCGGCGGCCGTGGCGTCCACCACCTGCGGACGGTGCGTGGCCGCGGCCTCGACGGCCGGCGGCACCGGCTCGGGCGCGCGGTGCGCGCGCCCGCCCCGCAGATGCAGCGCCACCTCGCGCGGCAGGACGACCGTCCCCGGCGCGGTCGGCAGCAGCAGCCCCCGGTCCAGCAGCCACCGCAGCCGGGGCGCCGGATCCGCGGTCACCTGCCCGTACGGCGGCCCCCACACCAGCCGCTCCAGCACCTGCCGCGACTCCTCGGGCGCCCCGGCGAGCAGCGCCCGCATCCGCCGGCGGTCGCGGAACAGCGCGGTGAGCGAGGCGACCGCGGAGACCGCGTCGTGCGTGGACGGCAGCCCGGCCGCGGCCACGATCTCCTGGATCCGCCCCGGCGACATCCCCGCGGTCGCCTCCCGCACCGTGGGCCCCAGCCCGGTCGGCGAGGGGTGCTGCGGCGACGGCGCCAGCAGCTCCCGGGCGGTGCGCACCAGCCGCAGCCGCTCGTCGTCCCCCCACACCAGCGCCTGCTCCCGCAGCACGCCCAGCGCCCGGGGCAGCGCGGCGGCCACCACCGGATCCGGGTCGTCCCCCGCCATCAGCCCCAGCAGCTCGTCGTACGACGCCGGGTCCCCGGCCACGGCCAGCGCCTGCGCCGTCTGCGACACGAACCGGTCCAGCCGCTCCAGCGCCCGCACCACCGAGGCCCGCGTCCCCGCCCGGGTCGCCAGCTGCGTCAGATCCGTCGGCACCGGCGTGATGAGATCCGGCCGGCCGCGCAGGAGCCGGGCCAGCGAGGCGTCGTCCCGACCGCGGAGCGCCTCCGCGAGGGACCGGGGGGCCACAGGCTTCTCCTCGGTGCTCATCCGGCCAACGGTAGCGGCTGCCGTCCGCCGGCATCAGCCCCGCACGACCCCCGCGAGCCGCCCGCACCGGCCCGGCCGGGGCCCGCACTCCCGGCCGCGGGACCCCCGGCCGCTGCGCGCGGCGCCGCCCGGAGGCGGACAAGTCCGGTCCGCGGGAACCCGGCTGACACACCGTCCGCCGCCGCCCCCTGCGCTAACGTCGTCCCCCGGGGACGGATTCCGGCGGAAACACGCACAACACGCAAGGCACAGCGCACAACGGCACAACGGCACACCCGCCCCGGAGGGGACAGCGTGGGCATCGAGAGCGACAAGGTCGTCTACGAGTATCTGAGCCGCGTCGGCGACGTGGCGCAGCAGCGGCAGCTGCCCTCCGCCACCCGCATGCGGCTGGTGAACCAGTTGCGGGACGAGATCGACCGGCGGCGGGCGAAGGTCCCGGTGGACAGCCCCGCCGCCGTCCGCCGGATCATCGCCCGGCTGGGCAGCCCCGACGACGTGGTCACGGCGGCGGGCGACGGCACCGGCACGCGCACCGCGCCGCAGCCGCCGCCCGCCGCCGTCCCGGCCCAGCGGGACGAGACCACGGGCACCGCGCGGCGCCGCCCCGACAAGCCCGCCAAGCAGCCCCGCGGCCTGCCGAGGAGCCTGCGCCGCGTCGTCCCGCGCCCCCGCCCCGCCGAACCGCGGACCGCGGACGCGGACGTCCCCGCCGCGCCCCACCTGGCGGGCGCCCACGAACTCGGCGACAGCGCGGTCGAGCCGGACTGGTGGCGGGTGGAGGGCACCCCGTTCGGCCCCGGGGAGGCGGTGCCGGGGTTCGTCGGCGGCGTGGAGATCCCCGACCTGCTGAAGCCGCCCCCGCGGCGCGATCCGGCGGCGGCCGGGAAGCCCCCCGCGCCGCGGACCGCGCCCGAGGACGCCGAGGGCATCGAGGAGGCGGGCGAGGCGGAGGAGGAGCCGCGGGAGGGCCGCCGCCGCTTCCTCCCGGCCGCCGGCGGCTGGAGCAACCCGCTGCTGCTGTTCGCCGCCGCCCTCCTGGTGGCGGGCGCGGTCCTCGGCAACCTCCTGGTCCTCGCCTTCGGCTGGCTGATCGTCTACGTCTCCCGCCGCCTGACCCCGGCCGAGGTCAAGTGGGCGGTCATGGTCCTGCCCGGTCTCGCGGTCGCCGCCGGTTTCACCTGGCTGTGGGGCCGTACGGAGGGCCGCTGGGGGGAGCCGATCCCCGAGGGCGCGATGGGCGACGCGATCGGCGAGACCTGGCCGTGGGTGGTGCGGGGCGCGGCGCTCGCGTCGGCGGCGTTCCTGGTCTGGCGGTCGCAGAGACAGCGGTGACCGGCGGACCGGGAAGCGCGCCGCGAGCGGCGGTGTGCCGTGGTCCCGGCCGGGGCGTCGCCGGCCGGTCGGCACAATGGCCCGCATGGCCTCTGCAACCTCCGCCCCGCTGACCGTCGGCTTCGACCTGGACATGACCCTGATCGACTCCCGCCCCGGCATCCGCGCCTGCTACCAGGCGCTCGCCGAGCGCACCGGCACGTTCGTCGACGCCGACCTCGCGGTCACCCGCCTCGGCCCGCCGCTGGCGCACGAGCTGCGGAACTGGTTCCCGGAGGAGGAGGTCCCGGCGATGGCCGACCTGTACCGGTCGATGTATCCGCGGTACGCCATCGCCGCCACCCCCGCCCTGCCCGGCGCCCGTGAGGCCGTCGCCGCCGTCCGGGCGGCGGGCGGGCGGGCGATCGTGGTCACGGCGAAGTACGAGCCGAACGCCGCGCTGCACCTGAGGCACCTGGGCATCGAGCCGGACGCCTTGGTCGGCGACCTGTGGGCGGAGGCGAAGGCGCAGGCCCTGCGCGAGCACGCCGCGGCCGTCTACGTCGGCGACCACCTGGGCGACATCCGCGCCGCCCGCGCCGCCGACGCCCTGGCGGTGACGGTGGCGACCGGCCCGTTCGGCGCGGACGAGCTGCGCGCGGCCGGCAGCGACGTCGTCCTCGCCGACCTGACCGCGTTCCCGCGGTGGCTGGCCGGCTACCTGGCGGAGGCCGGCGGCGCCCCGGACGCACCGGAGGCGGCGCGCGCCTGACGCCGCCCGGCGGCGATGGACCGCATCACCCCGGCACCGGCGATCAGAAATCCGACGCCCATCAGCATGCTCAATGCGAACATGTACGTCGGAAACGGCGTCGTTCCGAGGAACAGCGGGGCCACGGTGACCAGCGTGGCCACGGCTCCGAGGAAGAACACGACGGCGCCGGCACGGATCAGCCGGTCACCGGGCGCGGCGGAATTCGGTGGGGTTTTGTCACGCACCGGACCAGGGTAGTTCCCAGCCCGAGGGAACAGCCGGGCGACGTCTTGTCAGCGGCCCCGGGACCATTAGCCTTGGTACCGGCGGGTCAGTGACGACCCGCTGTAGTGCTATCAGAAGCCGTTTCCGAAGCAGTTTTCCGACGAGTACGAGGACGAGGACAGACGTGCCTACCGGCAAGGTCAAGTGGTTCAACAGCGAGAAGGGCTTCGGCTTTCTCTCCCGCGACGACGGCGGTGACGTCTTCGTCCATTCCTCGGTTCTCCCCGCCGGAGTGGAGACGCTCAAGCCGGGTCAGCGCGTGGAATTCGGCGTGGTCGCCGGCCAGCGCGGCGACCAGGCCCTGTCGGTGATCCTGCTGGAGCCGACCCCGTCGGTCGCCGCCGCGCAGCGCAAGAAGCCGGACGAGCTGGCCTCGATCGTGCAGGACCTGACGACCCTGCTGGAGAACATCACCCCGATGCTGGAGAAGGGCCGCTACCCGGAGCGGGCCTCCGGCAAGAAGATCGCCGGCCTGCTCCGCGCGGTCGCCGACCAGCTCGACGTGTAGGACACCGCTACGGGAAGTCCAGCGCCTCGGGGCCGAGGGGCGGCACCAGTCCCTCGGCCGCCGCGCGGGTGAGCAGCCCGCGGACCGCCGCGTAGCCCTCGTCGCCGAGGCCGGCGGTGAACTCGTTGACGTACAGCCCGATGTGCTGGTCGGCGACGGCCGGGTCCATCTCCTGGGCGTGTTCCATGACGTACGGGCGGGACGCCTCGGGGTCGTCCCACGCGGCCCGTACGGACGTACGGATCGAGTCGGCGAGCCGCCGCAGGGCCGGCGCGCCCAGCGACCGCTTCGCGATGATCGCGCCCAGCGGGATCGGCAGCCCGGTGGTGTCCTCCCAGTGCTCGCCCATGTCGGCGAGCTTGTGCAGCCCGTAGGTGTGGTACGTGAACCGGGCCTCGTGGATGACGAGTCCGGCGTCCACCCTCCCGTCCCGCACCGCGGGCATGATCTCGTGGAACGGCATCACCACGATCCGCCCGACCCCGCCGGGCACGGTGTCCGCCGCCCACAGCCGGAACAGCAGGTACGCCGTCGACCGCTCACTGGGCACGGCGACCGTACGGCCGGTCAGGTCCGTCCCCGGCTCCCGCGTCAGCACGAGCGGCCCGCAGCCCCGCCCCAGCGCCCCGCCGCACGGCAGCAGGGCGTACTCGTCGAGGACGTACGGCAGCACCGCGTACGACACCTTCAGCACGTCGAACTCGCCGCGCTCGGCCATGCCGTTGGTGACGTCGATGTCGGCGAACGTCACGTCCAGGAGGGGGGCGCCGGGGACGCGGCCGTGGGCCAGGGCGTCGAAGACGAAGGTGTCGTTCGGGCAGGGGGAGTAAGCGATCCGCAGCTTCATGCCGGTTTCCAACCCTCCAGGACGGGTGCGAGCTTCCCGAAGCCCTCGGTCAGCGCGGAAAGCGCGTCGCCGATCCGCCAGGCGGCGCGGTCGCGCGGGCCCACCGGATTGGAGACGGCCCGCAGTTCCAGCACGGGCACGCCGTGCGCGGCGGCGGCCTCGGCGACCCCGAAGCCCTCCATGGCCTCGGCGAGGGCGCGCGGGTGGCGGGCCCGCAGGGCCGCGGCGCGCGCGGCGGTGCCGGTCACCGTGGAGACGGTGAGGATCGTGCCGGCGCGGGCCCCGGTGGCGGCCGTGACGTCCCGTACGAGGGCGGCGGGGGGACGGTGGGTGACGGTGCCGAAGCCCAGCTCGGTGACCGGCACGAAGCCGTCGGCGGTCTCGGCGCCCAGGTCGGCCGCGGTGATCTCGTCGGCGACGACCAGCGAGCCCACCGGCGCCTCGGGCGCGAAGCCGCCGCCGATGCCGGCGCTCACCACCAGGTGGAAGGGGCGGCCGTCACGGGCGGCCTCGGTGAGGGCGGTCGCCGAGGCGGCGGCGGCGCGGGCGGGACCCACACCGGCGGCGATGACGACAGGCCCGCCGGACTCCTGCCCGCCGGCTTGGGAGAACGCCCTGGCCACCGCGTCCCGCTCGGCGGGGACCGCGGTGGCCACCAGGACGCGTTTCACCGGGGACGTGGTCAGGCGTCCTTCTTCAGCTTGAAGGACCACAGCCCGGTGGCGTCCCGCTCGCCCTCACGGATGGAGACCAGCGTGGAGTCGCCCTGCGCGCCGTACTGGGCGTTGAAGAACACGCTGCCCGGGATGGTCGTGTACGTCTTCTTGATGGGCTCGTTCAGGAGCGGCTGGCCGTTCATCATGATGATCCAGCCCTTGTCCGCGACGGCCGGGTCGACGCCGAAGCGCACCAGCTCGTCGGGGTCGACGGAGAGGGAGTCGATGTCCTTCTCCTTGAGGCACTTGGCCAGCTCCTGCGCCTTGAGGACCTTGCCCTCCTCGTAGCAGGTCGCCTCGGAGCTGACCGAGTCCGAACCGACCGTGATGGTCGACACCGGCGTCGGCTTGTCGCAGGCCGACAGGACGAGCAGTCCGGCGGAAACGGCGCCGGCAACGGCGACGGCGCGGCGGCGTCGCCCAGCACTGTGTTGACTAGCGGCTTCGCCGCGGGGCAGCGTGGTCATGGCCGAAGGCTATCGGGCGCACGAGGACGAGCGCCCGGGTGGGGGTGGGCGGCAGGGCGTGGGTTACGCCACTCGCGCGCGCGGCCGGCCGCCGTGCCGGGCCGAGCCGAGCAGCCCGCGCACCGTCGTCAGCCAGCCGGCGGCCAGCACACCGGCGCCCACGGCGAGCCCCAGCGTGCCGTTCAGCGGCATCGCGATGCCGATCGCGCCGCCCAGCACCCACGCCATCTGCAGCAGCGTCTCCGAGCGGGCGAACGCCGAGGTGCGCACCTGCTCCGGCACGTCCCGCTGGATCAGCGCGTCCAGCGACAGCTTCGCCAGCGCCTGCGCGAACCCGGCGACCGCGGCCAGGCACGCCACCAGGAACGCGCCGAAGAACACCGCCGCGGTGACCGCCACCCCCAGCTCCACCGCGACGACCGTGACGATGATGACCTCCGGGGCGCGGGCCCGCAGCGCCGCCCCCACCGCCGTACCGCAGGCGTTGCCGACGCCCGCCGCGACCGCCACCATGCCCAGCGACACGGCCGCGCTCTGCCCGGTCAGCGGGTGCTCGCGCAGCAGGAACGCCAGGAAGAAGATCAGGAACCCGGCCAGGCAGCGGATGGCCGCGTTCACGCCGAGGGCGTGGGTGACGGCGATGCCGACCGTCCGCAGGCCCGGGCGCTTGACCGGCCGGCGGTGCGGGCCGTGGAGATGGTCCGCGTCCGCCGCGAGCAGCGCGGTGTCCTCGCCCTTGGCCGAGTCGACCTTCCGTGGCAGCGAGAACGACAGGAACGTTCCCGCGACGAAGATCACAAAGGCGCCGTAGAGCGGCCAGCGCGGCCCGAGCGCCTGCAGCCCGGCCCCCACGGGCGCGGCCACCCCGGTGGCCAGCAGCCCGCCGAGCGTCACCCGCGAGTTCGCCTTCACCAGCGAGAAACCGGGCGGCAGCAACCGTGGCACCACGGCACTGCGCACCACGCCGTACGCCTTCGACGCGACCAGCACGCCGAGCGCCGCCGGATACAGCTGGATGCTGCCGGAGACCACCGCCCCGGACAGCACCAGGGCGAGCAGCGCCCGCGCCAGCATCGCGCACGCCATCGCGGCCCGCCGCCCGTGCGGCACCCGGTCGAGCAGCGGGCCCACCACGGGCGCCAGCAGCGTGAACGGGGCCATCGTGATCGCCAGGTAGAGGGCGACCCGCCCGCGCGCCTCGTCGGTCGGCACGGAGAAGAACACGGTCGAGGCGAGCGCGACGGTGATCATGACATCGCCGGCGCCGTTCACCGCGTGCAGCTCGATCAGCTTGCCCAGGCCCGACTCGCCGGCGCCGTGCGCGTGCGTCGCCTTCCGGATCCCGCGCGCCGTCCCCGTGACCGGAAGGTGCAGGGCACGTCCCAGCGCGCGGAGCGAGCCGCCCCACCGGCCCGTTCCGCTGCCTCGGCTGCTCCCCTCGGCCCCACCGATTCCGCTGGTGCCACCGGGTGTCCTCGCGGCTGCCACCCCGTCATAGTGCCCTGAGATCGGCACGGGTAAGGGTGTTACGAGCCGGATGGCGGCGAACTCGGGGCAGCGGCGGCGGCGAACCGAGGGGGGATCGGCCGGGCGGCGGTGTAGGCCAAGTGCACGGGAACAGGTAGCGTGCGTAGCGCGCCGTGGCGAACGTTCTCGGCCGCGCGCCTCACCGGCATCCCGCAGAATGGATGACGTAGGTGTGCCCGAGAGCGTGAGGACACGGACGTCGACGCGGTCCCCAGGTCCGCTCCGTCCGCCGCCCCCACCGCCTCAAGGCAAGGCGCACCCGTAAGACGGCGTAGGAGAGAAGCGATACCTGTGAGCGCAGCGACAACGCGAAGCCGCACCCCCGACCGCCTGTGCGCCGAGGCCGTCGACCTCGCCCGCGCCGCCGCCGAGGAGGCCGCCGCGCCCGGCGTCGTCGGAGAGCACGCGGGGCTGGTCTCCGAGGGTGACCGCGTTGTCACGCACTTCTTCGAGTGCGAAGAGCTGGGCTACCGGGGCTGGCGCTGGGCCGTGACGGTGGCCCGCGCCTCCCGCGCCAAGATCGTCACGGTGGACGAGGCGGTCCTCCTGCCCGGCCCCGACGCCCTCCTCGCCCCCGAATGGGTGCCGTGGAGCGAACGCCTGCGCCCCGGCGACATGGGCCCCGGAGACCTCCTGCCCACGGACGCCGAGGACCTGCGCCTGGAGCCCGGTTACACCGGCGAGGACGAGACCCCGCCGAACTCCGCGGTCTCCCAGGACATGGCGGAACTGGCCGAGGCCGAGGACGCCGAGGTGACCGCCGAGACCCCGGCCCACCTCCCCCAGGCTCCCTCGCGCGGCTCCATCGCCGCCGTCGCCGAGGAACTCGGCATGCGCCGCGCCCGGGTCCTGTCCCGGTACGGCCTGCACGTCGCCGCCGACCGCTGGGAGGAGGCGTACGGCCCCAAGACCCCCATGGCCCAGGCGGCCCCCGCCTCCTGCGTCAGCTGCGGCTTCCTCGTCCCCATCGGCGGCTCCCTCGGCCAGGCCTTCGGCGTCTGCGCCAACGAGTTCTCCCCCGCCGACGGCCGCGTGGTCTCCCTGGCCTACGGCTGCGGCGGCCACTCCGAGGCCGCGGTCATGCCCAAGCCGCCCCAGCCGGCCCCGCCCGTCATCGACGAGACCCGCGTCGACCCCTTCCCGCTGCGCCCCGCCCGCGACTCCGGCTCGGTCCCGGACGTCACGGACGAGGAGACGGCGGAGCTGGGCCACTCGTAATCCGGCGCCGGCCCCTCGCGGGTGGTCGCGGGCGCCCACCCGGCGCTCCGGACGGCCCCCGCGAGCGCGGTACCTTCGTCCTCTCGTCACGAGGAGGAGAAGGCAACGTGAGCAAGTACGTGCGGCCGGCGGCCGAAGGGGCCGATCCGTTCGGGACGGGGCGGCTGCGGCGCGGGGTGCTGGACGCCTGGGCGACCAGCGCGGCGCGGTTCCGGGAGGACGCCAACGCCGAGGAGGACCTGGTCCTCGGCGGCTACCGGGACCGGCTCGTCATCGAGCTCGCGCAGAACGCCGCCGACGCGGCGGCCCGCGCCGGTGTGCCGGGACGGCTGCGGCTCACCCTCCGGGACGGGGTGCTCGTCGCCGCCAACACCGGAGCCCCGCTGGACGCGGCCGGAGTGGAATCCCTGTCCACCCTGCGGGCGTCGGCCAAACGGGACACCCACGAGAGTGCCGTCGGACGGTTCGGCGTCGGCTTCGCGGCCGTGCTCGCCGTGACCGACGAGCCCGCCGTCGTCGGCCGGCACGGGGGCGTGCGCTGGTCGCTCGCCGAGGCCCGGGACCTGGCCGCCGACGTGGCGCGGCACAGCCCCGCGCTGGGCGACGAGATCCGGCGGCGGGACGGGCATGTGCCGCTGCTGAGGCTGCCGTTCGCCGCCGAGGGGCGCGCCCCCGAGCCGTACGACACCGCCGTCATCCTCCCGCTGCGGGACACGCCCGCCGCCGACCTCGCCGAGCGGCTGCTGCGCACCGTCGACGACGCGCTGCTCCTCACCCTGCCGGGGCTGGAGGAGGTCGTCATCGAGACCGGGGACGACGCGCCGCGCACGCTCTGGCGGCGGACCGAGGGCGACCTGACCGTCGTGGAGGACTCGCGGGACGGGACGACCACCTGGCGGACGTCCTCCGCGCACGGCCCGCTGGCCCCCGAGCTGCTGGCCGGGCGGCCGGTCGAGGAACGGCTGCGGCCGTACTGGTCCGTCACCTGGGCCGTGCCCGTGGAGCCCGAGACCGGGGCGCCCGCACGCCCCCGCACCGTCCCCGTCGTGCACGCGCCCACCCCCAGCGACGAACCCCTGGGCGTGCCCGCGCTGCTCATCGCGTCCTTCCCCCTCGACACCACCCGCCGGCACGCCACGCCGGGGCCGCTCACCGACTTCGTCGTGGAGAAGGCGGCGGACGCCTACGCCGCGCTGCTGGCCGGCTGGCGGCCGGTGACGGACGGGATCATCGACCTGGTGCCCGGTCCGCTGGGCAAGGGCGAGCTGGACGGGGCGCTGCGCCAGGCGATCCTCGCCCGGCTGCCGCGTACGGCCTTCCTGCCGCCCGCCCTCCCGCCCGCCGAGGGCGACAGCGAGCTGCCCGAGTCGCTGCGGCCGCGGGACGCCGAGGTCGTCGAGGGCGCCGGCGCGGAGACCGTGCGCGTCCTCGCCGAGGTGCTGCCCACGCTGCTGCCGGCCGGTCTGGAGCGGCGCGTCGAGCTGCGGACGCTGGGGGTGGCGCGGGTGCCGCTGACGGACGCCGTGGACCGGCTGGCCGGGCTGGAGAAGGAGCCCGGCTGGTGGTGGCGGCTGTACGACAGCCTCGCCGGAATCGACCCGGACCGGCTGTCGGGGCTGCCGGTGCCGCTGGCCGGGGGCACCTCGACCATCGGGCCGCGCCGCGTGCTGCTGCCGCTGCCCGACGCCACCGCGGCCGAACCGGACCTCCTGGCCCGGCTCGGCCTGAAGGTCGCCCACCCGGACGCCGCCCACCCGCTGCTGGAGAAGCTGGGCGCGCTGCCGGCGACGCCGCGGGCCGTGCTGACCACGCCGCAGGTGCGGGCCGCCGTCGCCGCCTCCCTGGAGGACGACGGCGGCGCCGGCTGGGAAGAGGACGCGCTCGACCCCGAGGAACTGGCCGAGACCGTGCTCACGCTGGTGCGGGAGGCGGGGCTGGAGCCCGGCGACGAACCCTGGCTGGGCGCGCTCGCCCTGCCGGACGAGGACGGCGAGCCGACCCCCGCGGGTGAACTCGTCTTCCCCGGCAGCCCCTTCGCCCGGGTCATGCGGGAGGGTGAACTCCCCCTCCTCGACGCGGAGCTGGCCGAACGCTTCGGCGAGGCCCCGCTCGCCGCGTGCGGAGTCCTGGTGAACTTCGCGCTCGTCCGGGCCACGGACGTCGTCCTCGACCCGGACGAGCTGGAGCCGAGGGACGGCGACTACGCCGAGCCGGACGATCCGGGGCTGCTGGACGCCGTGGACGTGTGGTGCGAGGACATCCTCGACCGCTTCCCGGACACGCCCGTGCCGCCGGTCGCGACCGAGCTGGTCGCCGTGCGCGACCTCGACCTCGTCGACGACGACAAGTGGCCGCAGGCCCTCGCCCTGCTCTCCCGGCCGCCGCTGCGCGACGCCCTCACCCAGCCGGTGCGGATCCTGCTGCCCGACGGCACCCACGAGGTCGTACGGCCCTACACCGCGTGGTGGCTGCGCGGGCACCCGGTGCTCGACGGGCGCCGGCCCGCCGGACTGCTGGCCGCCGGCGGCGACCCGCTGCTGCGCGGGCTGTACGACGAGGCCGACGCCACCGGGTTCGACGACGAGCAGGTGCTGCGGGCGCTGGGGGTGCGCACCTCGGTGGCGGCGCTGCTCGACGAGCCGGGCGGCGCGGCCGAGCTGCTGGACCGGCTCGCCGATCCCGGCCGGCACGTCACCGCCGCCCAGCTGCACGGGCTGTACGGCGCGCTGGCCGAACTGGACCCCGAGCAGGTGACCCTGCCCGACGAGCTGCGGGCCGTCGTGGACGGGCGGGTCGAGGTGGTCGACGCGGCCGACGCGGTCGTCGTCGACTCCCCGGACCTGCTGCCGTTCACCGCCGGGGTGCCGCTGCTCCCGGTCCGCCCGAACCGGGCCGCCGAGCTGGCCGAGCTGTTCCAGGTGCGGCGGCTGAGCGAGTCGGTGACCGGCGAGGTGACCAGCGAGGGCACCGAGCACGAGGTGCCGGACGCGGTGCGGGTGCTGCTGGGTCCGCGTACGCCCCGGTCGTACGTCGAGCACGACGAACTCGTCGTCGACGGCGTCGGGATCGACTGGCGGCTCACGGACGACGGGGTGCTCCACGCGGCCACCCTGGAGGGCGTCGCCGCGGGCCTCGCCTGGGCGGCCGGCCAGTGGCCCCGCCGCTTCGAGGTCGCGGCCCTGCTGGAGGACCCGTCCCGCACGGAGGAACTGGCGCGGGACCGGTGGTTCGACTGACCCCCGGCGCGGTGCGCACCCCGCGCGGAATCCCCCGCACGAATTTTTGACGAGCCGTACAACCATTCACCCGTGTCGCGAATCTGATCACGTGAGTCAACAGACTCTGTGATCACTCGGGCCCCGTCGGCACCGCAGGAACCGGCGGTTACGACTGGCGGCGGGGCCCCTCGCTTTCCACGGGGAAGACACATGCGTATCCGTGCCACCCTCGGCGTCGCCACCGGCGCCCTGGCGCTCACCGTCGTCGCGGTCCCGGCCGCCCAGGCCGACGAGATCCGCGGCGACACCACGATCTCGAACATCTCCGTGAACGGCGGCAAGCCCGTCGTCGTCGGCGCGTCCGCCACCAAGACGATCACCGTCTCCTTCACGGTGAAGGACGACTCGGGCGTCGACAAGGCCATGGCCCTGCCGTACCACGGCGCGAACCTGGACAGCGCGGACAGCGCGGCCCTTCCTCACACCGAGGACGACTTCTCGGTCTGCACGAAGGTCAACGCGACCACCGCGAACTGCACGGCGAACTACCCGTTCGTTCCGGGCGGGAACGCCATCAACAAGGTCGCGGGCGGCTGGAAGCTCTGGGTCTTCGCCTCCGGCAAGGACGGCGACTACGTCCAGAAGGAGAACGCCAAGAGCTTCTCCCTCCAGCGCCTGTCCAAGCTGACGGTCAACGCCTCCCCGGAGCCGGTGAAGAAGGGCAAGACCCTCACCGTCACGGGCAAGCTGACCCGCGCGAACTGGGACGCCAACAAGTACTCCGGCTACTCCGGCCAGTCGGTGAAGCTCCAGTACCGCAAGAAGGGCTCCAGCACCTACACCACGCTGAAGACCATCAAGACGAACACCTACGGCGACCTGAAGACGACGGTCACCGCGTCGGCCGACGGCTACTACCGCTACAGCTTCGCGGGCACCTCGACCACCCCGGCGGTCAGCGCCGCGGGTGACTACGTCGACGTCCAGTAGGTCGCGCCACTCCATCGCTCTTTCCCACCTGCTGAGGAAACACATGCGTATTCGCACCACCGTGGCCGCCGTCACCGGCGCCCTCGCCCTGACCGCCGTCGTCGCGCCGGTGGCGCAGGCGGACAGCCACGCCGACATCAACCGGCCCAGCGCCGCCGACCGCGCCGGCAAGTCGGCGTTCACCTCCTCCGCCGCCGCGGAGGAGGCGCCGGTCATCTCCAACGTCACGGTGAACGCCGGCAAGAGCGTCGTCGTCGGCACCACGTACGCCAAGACCTTCACGGTCTCCCTCAAGGCGAGCCACCCGACCGGCATCTACGACGCCTACATCGACCTGTGGCACGGCACCAGCGCCGAGGACAACGTCGACGGCTGGCTCGCGCCGAACGAGGACGCCGCCACCTGCACCGCGGTCAGCTCCACCACGTCGACCTGCAAGCTGACGATCACCGCGCTGCCGGGCGCCGAGGGTGACCTGTACGGCAACTTCCTCGCCGGCACCTGGCACGTGGCCGCCGCCGCCTGGGGCAACGACGGCAGCGAGTACTGGAACGACTACTACAAGACCCACAAGGTCCAGCGCCTGTCCAAGCTGACCGTCAACGCCTCCCCGGAGCCGGTGAAGAAGGGCAAGACCCTCACGGTCACGGGCAAGCTGACCCGCGCCAACTGGGAGACGGGCAAGTACGCGGGCTACTCCGGCCAGTCGGTCAAGCTCCAGTACCGCAAGAAGGACTCCAGCACCTACACCACGCTGAAGACCATCAAGACGAACACCTACGGCGACCTGAAGACCACGGTCACCGCGTCGGCCGACGGCTACTACCGCTACAGCTTCGCGGGCACCACGACCACCCCGGCGGTCAACGCCGCGGGTGACTACGTCGACGTGCAGTAGTCATCAGGCAGCCGAGCACACACGGCAGTTGAGCACGGCCCCGGAAGCCATCCGGGGCCGTGCCGCTTTCCGGCTGTCTTTTCAGCCGCGCACGGCGCCGGAGCAACCCCGGCCCCCTCAACTCCATCTGATCACATGAGTCATGACTCGGCTCCACGATCATTCACTTGGGGAACGCATGCGTATACGAGCCACCGTGGCCGCCGTCACCGGCGCCCTGGCCCTCTCCGCCCTCGCCGTCCCGGCCGCGCAGGCCGCCGGCGGTTCCGCAGCGGACGACGACTACCGCGCCGACGTGGCGAGGATCGCCCGGGCCGCGACCGACCGCGCCGCCGGCCAGCCGTACGACCTGAACGTCAGCTTCTCCGGCTTCAAGGTCGCCAAGGCCGTCAAGGTCGGCACCACCCAGCACGTCTCCACCACGGTCAGCTACACCCTGACCCACGACGCGGACGTCAACGTCAAGTCGGGCGACTTCCTCAGCGCCCCGGTCCTGTACCGCGGGACCATGCAGGCGCCGACCTCCGTCCCGCTGATGGGCAACAAGCCGGCCACCTGCACCGCGACCTCGGCCACCACCGCCACCTGCACCGGCAAGATCGACATCTACCCGGGCCAGGACGACCTGCTCAACTCCGACGCCGGCACCTGGAAGGGCGGCGCGCTGGCCGTCGACTTCAACGGCCAGGACCCGGACGGCTTCGACTTCGACATCACCAAGGTCGGCTACGCCGAGCAGGGCGGCCTCGGCTCCACCCTGATCCAGCGCAACTCGACGCTGACGGTGGACGCCACGCCGGAGCCGGTGAAGAAGGGCAAGACCCTCACCATCACCGGCAAGCTGGCCCGCGCCAACTGGGAGACCCACAAGTACGCCGGCTACACGAACCAGCCGGTGAAGCTCCAGTTCCGCAAGGACGGCACCACCACCTACACCGACGTCAAGACCATCAAGACGGACTCCACGGGCAACCTGAAGACCACCGTCAAGGCCGGCGTCGACGGCTACTACCGCTACAGCTTCGCGGGCACCTCGACCACCCCGGCGGTCAACGCCAAGGGCGACTTCGTCGACGTGCAGTAACCGAGCCCGGTCCGACCCAGGTCCGTCTCAGGCCGGGAAGCGGCGGCCGACCCAGCGCCACAGCAGCTCCAGGGCGGCCGCCGCGCCCGCCGCGATGCCCACCGCGACCCACGGCATCGTCACCCCGACCAGCCTCAGCGCGAAGAAGTCCTGGAGCCACGGCACCACCAGCACCACCAGGAACCCGGCGCCCATCGCCGCGACCAGCGCGATCCGCCACCAGGTGTAGGGCCGTGCGATGATCGCCAGCACCCACATCGAGATCAGGAACAGCGTCAGCGTGGCGGCACTGGTCTCCGCCTCCAGAGCGCCCGGCCCGTCGTAGTGCCGCCGGGCCAGCAGATACGTCGCGAAGGTCGCCAGCGCGGCCAGTACCCCGCCCGGAATCGCGTACCGCATCACCCGCCGCACGAAGTGGGGCTTCGCCCGCTCCTTGTTGGGTGCGAGGGCCAGGAAGAAGGCCGGGACGCCGATCGTGAGCGTGGACAGCAGGGTGAGGTGGCGGGGGAGGAACGGGTACTCCACTCGCGAGCACACGACCAGGACCGCCAGCAGCACCGAGTAGACCGTCTTCACCAGGAACAGCGTCGCCACGCGCGTGATGTTGCCGATCACCCGGCGGCCCTCCGCCACCACCGACGGCAGGGTGGCGAAGCTGTTGTTCAGCAGCACGATCTGCGCCACCGCGCGGGTCGCCTCCGAGCCGGAGCCCATCGCCACCCCGATGTCGGCGTCCTTCAGCGCCAGCACGTCGTTCACCCCGTCGCCGGTCATCGCGACCGTGTGCCCGTGCGACTGGAGGGCGCCCACCATGTCCCGCTTCTGCTGCGGGGTGACCCGCCCGAACACCGTGCCCCCGTCGAGGGCGGCCGCCATGCCCTCGCGGTCGCCGGGCAGCCGGCGCGCGTCCACCACCGCGCCGGTCAGGCCCAGCTTGCCCGCCACCGCGCCCACGGAGACCGCGTTGTCGCCGGAGATGACCTTGGCGCGGACGTCCTGCTCGGCGAAGTAGCGCAGGGTGTCGGCGGCGTCGGGGCGCAGCCGCTGCTCCAGGACGACGAGGGCGGCCGGTTTCGCGCCCCGCGTCACCTCGGCCGAGGAGAGGTCGTCGGCGGCGGCGCGGGCCAGCAGCAGCACGCGCAGGCCCTGCTCGTTGAGGCGTTCGGTCTCGCCGAGGGCCGGGTCGTCGGCGGGCAGCAGCACGTCGGGGGCGCCGAGCAGCCAGGTGCTGGTGTCGCTGTCGCCCTCGATGAAGGAGGCGCCGCTGTACTTGCGGACCGAGGAGAACGGCAGGGACTCCACGCAGCGCCAGCCGTCGGCCTGCGGGTAGGCGTCGATGATCGCCTGGAGGGAGGTGTTGGGGCGCGGGTCGGACTCGCCGAGGGCGCCCAGGACCTGGCGCAGGTACGGCTCGTCGTGGCCGTTGAGCGCCCGCAGCTCGGTGACGTCCATGCCGCCCTCGGTGAGGGTGCCGGTCTTGTCCAGGCAGACCGTGTCGACCCGGGCCAGGCCCTCGATCGCGGGCAGCTCCTGCACCAGGCACTGCTTGCGGCCGAGCCGGATCACGCCGATCGCGAAGGCGACGGAGGTGAGCAGCACCAGGCCCTCGGGGACCATGGGGACGATGCCGCCGACGGTCCGGGCGAGGGAGTCCTTGAAGTCGGCGTCCTTGACCACCAGCTGGCTGATGACCAGGCCGATGGCGGTGGGGACCATCATCCACGTGACGTACTTGAGGATCGTGGAGATGCCCGAGCGCAGCTCGGAGTGGACCAGCGTGAACCGGGAGGCCTCCTCGGCGAGCTGGGCGGCGTAGGCCTCGCGGCCCACCCGGGTCGCCCGGTAGGCGCCGCCGCCGGCGACCACGAAGCTGCCGGACATCAGCTGGTCGCCGGGGCGTTTGACGACCGGGTCGGCCTCGCCGGTCAGCAGGGACTCGTCGATCTCCCAGCCGTCCGCCTCGACGCACACCCCGTCGACCACGATCTTGTCGCCGGGCCCGGCCTCGATCACGTCGTCCAGCACGATCTCGGAGGTGCCGATCTCGGCGGCGGCGCCGTCGCGGCGCACCGTGGGCCGCACCTCGCCGATCAGCGCGAGCGAGTCGAGGGTCTTCTTGGCCCGCCACTCCTGGACGATGCCGATCCCGGTGTTGGCGAGGATGACGAAGCCGAACAGGCCGTCCTGGATCGGCGCGACGAACAGCATGATCACCCAGAGCACGCCGATGATCGCGTTGAACCGGGTGAAGACGTTCGCCCGGACGATGTCCGTCATCGACCGGCTGCTGCGCACCGGCACGTCGTTGACCTGTCCGCGCGCCACCCGCTCGGCCACCTCCGCGGCCGTCAGCCCGCCCGGCGAGGGCGTGCGCACGGGGTGCGCGGATCCGGGCCGGCCGTCCGCGTCGATGTGCGTCATGCCTTCGACGGTACGTGCGGCCATGGCCGTTCACCGCCGGACGCGGGGAAGATCCGACCACGGGAGGACGTGGGTCGTGCCGTGGTACTACGGGCCGGGCGGGGGCCGTTGGGGGCGCCCCGGCGGTGGACGCCTACGCGGCGGAGGCCTTCTCGCGTGCCGCGCGCTTGAGCGCCTGGTCGCGCCTGCGGACGTACCAGACGCCGATCAGGCCGAGGCCGCCGCCGGCCAGGCAGGTCCACAGCCACCAGGTGTGGCCGCGCTCGTCGAACCAGCCGTAGAAGGGCAGCTGGACGAGGAAGAGGACGAACCAGAGGATCGTGCCGCCGGTGATGGTGGCGACCACGGGGCCCTCCAGGGGCTCCGGCGCCTCGTGCTTGGGGGTCCACTTCGCCATGCGGGTCAGTCTAGGCGTGGAGAGGGTCTACGCGCGGAGATGGTAATCAAGGAACTCATATGTTCATACTGAAACCGTTTGTCTCTGTCCACTTCTGCTCGTAGGAACACACCAATGCCCACCTCGGCACCCGCCAAGGTCCCCACGCCCGAGCAGCCGGGCAAGGCGTCGCTCCCCGGCGCCCTCGACCGCTACTTCAAGATCTCCGAGCGTGGCAGCACCCTGGCGCGCGAGGTCCGCGGCGGTCTGGCGACCTTCTTCGCGATGGCCTACATCATCGTGCTGAACCCGATCATCCTCGGCAGCGCGAAGGACATGTACGGCAACCAGCTGGACAACGGCCAGCTGGTCACCGCGACCGCGCTGACCGCGGCGTTCACCACACTGCTGATGGGTGTCATCGGCAACGTGCCGATCGCGCTCGCCGCCGGTCTCGGCGTGAACTCGGTGGTGGCGCTCCAGCTCGCGCCCCGGATGTCCTGGCCGGACGCGATGGGCATGGTGGTGCTCGCCGGTTTCGTGGTCATGCTGCTGGTCGCCACCGGTCTGCGCGAGCGGGTGATGAACGCGGTGCCGTTCGGCCTGCGCAAGGCGATCTCCATCGGTATCGGCCTGTTCATCATGCTGATCGGCCTGGTCGACGCCGGCTTCGTCTCCCGGATCCCGGACGCCGCCCACACCACCGTCCCGCTCCAGCTCGGCGGTGACGGTCACCTCAACGGCTGGCCGGTGCTGGTCTTCGTGCTCGGCGCCCTGCTCACCCTCGCGCTGATCGTGCGCAAGGTGCCCGGTGCCATCCTGATCTCGATCGTCGTGATGACGGTCGTCGCGGTCGTCATCGAGGCCGTCGCCAAGGTGCCCTCCTGGGGCCTGACGACCCCGAAGTGGCCGGGCAACCCGGTCGCCACCCCGGACTTCGGCCTGGTCGGCGAGGTCAGTCTGTTCGGCGGCTTCGAGAAGGTCGGCGTGCTGACCGGCGTCCTGTTCGTGTTCACCGTGCTGCTGTCGTGCTTCTTCGACGCCATGGGCACGATCATGGGCGTCAGCGACGAGGCCAGGCTGACCGACGCCCAGGGGCAGATGCCGGGCATCAACAAGGTCCTGTTCGTCGACGGCATCGCGGTCGCCGCGGGCGGCGCCAGTTCCTCCTCGGCGACCACCGCGTTCGTGGAGTCCACGGCCGGTGTCGGCGAGGGCGCGCGGACCGGCTTCGCCAACGTCGTCACCGGCGGTCTGTTCGCCGTGGCGCTCTTCCTGACGCCGGTCGCCACCATGGTCCCGTCGCAGGCGGCCACCCCGGCGCTGGTCGCGGTGGGCTTCCTGATCCTCGCGGGCTCCGTGAAGGAGATCGACTGGGCGGACCACACGATCGCCATCCCGGCGTTCGTGACGATGCTGATGATGCCGTTCACCTACTCGATCACCAACGGCATCGGCATGGGCTTCATCACCTTCGTGGTGCTGCGCCTGGCGGCCGGCCGGAGCCGGGAGGTCCCGGCGGCGATGTACGTGGTGGCCGCGGTGTTCGCCTTCTACTACCTGATGCCGGCGCTGGGACTCACGTGACGCCTCGCACGGCAGCTCACGGGACGCCTGGCACGGCGGCTCACGTGACGCCCTCGACGCCGTAGAACCTCTCTGTCGCCTCGACGGCCGCCTGGAAGCGCTCGTCGAAGTCATCACGGATGAGCGTCCGGACGACATAGTCCTGGACGCTCATTCCTCTTTTCGCCGCGTGGTGCCGGAGCCGTTCGAGCAGCTCCCCGTCTATCCGCAGGCTGAGCACGCTGGTCCCCATGGAGACGAGGGTCGGCGCACGCCGGGCGCGGTGTGTCGGATTCTGCTTCTGGATCACCCGGACGGGTGATGGCAGGGGCGAGTGGTCTTTAGCGAGAGTAATGAGATATGCTAATGACTATGCCGGACCTCACCCATGGCGACGACGTTGCCGCCGTGAACTCCCTGCGCTCCGCCGTGATGCGGCTCTCCCGTCGGCTCAAGCACCAGCGGGTCGACGAGTCGCTGAGCCCCACCGAGATGTCGGTGCTGGGCACCCTCTCCCTCTGCGGCCGGGCCACCCCCGGTGAGCTCGCCCGCAAGGAGCACGTGCAGCCGCCGTCGATGACCCGCATCGTGGCACTGCTGGAGTCCAAGGGACTGGTCCGGCTGGAGCCGCACCCCGAGGACCGGCGCCAGAAGGTGGTGACCCCGACCGAACAGGCCGAGGCCATGCTGGAGGAGAGCCGCAGAAAGCGGAACGCCTTCCTCGCCACTTTGGTGGAGGGCCTCGACGAGGACGAGTGGGCCAAGCTGCGCGCCGCCGCCCCCGTGCTGGAGAAGCTCGCGCACCTGTAAAGCAGCCGTAGCAAGGAGGAGGCGAACCCTTTTGAGTACGGGATCCGGAGCACACTCCGCCCCCGCACCGACCACCCACGACACCTCATCCGCCGCCGAGGCCCCGCGCAGGGCCTCCATGTTCAGCTCCCTGAAGATCAGGAACTACCGCCTGTACTTCATGGGACAGGTCGTCTCCAACACCGGCACCTGGATGCAGCGCATCGCCCAGGACTGGCTGGTGCTCAGCCTCACCGGCTCCGCCACCGCCGTCGGCGTGACCACGGCCCTGCAGTTCCTGCCGATGCTGCTCTTCGGCCTCTACGGCGGCGTCCTCGTCGACCGCCTGCCCAAGCGGCCCACGCTGCTGGTCACCCAGACCGCGATGGCCGTCACCGGCCTCGCGCTCGCCGCGCTCACCCTGACCGGCCACGTCCTGGTGTGGCACGTGTACGTCGCCGCCTTTGCCGTCGGCCTCGCCACGGTCGTCGACAACCCGGCCCGCCAGTCCTTCGTCAGCGAGCTGGTCGGCCCCGGCCGGCTGCAGAACGCGGTCAGTCTGAACTCGGCGAACTTCCAGTCCGCCCGCCTGATCGGCCCCGCCGTCGCGGGCCTGCTGATCACCGGCGTCGGCACCGGCTGGGCGTTCCTGCTCAACGGGCTGTCCTTCGTCGCGCCCATCACCGGACTGCTGCTCATGCGCTCCCGGGAACTGCACGTCGTCGAGCGCGCCCCGCGCGGCAAGGGCCAGCTCCGCGAGGGCCTGCGCTACGTCGCCGCGCGCCCCGAGCTGATCTGGCCGATCGTGCTGGTCGGCTTCGTCGGCACCTTCGCCTTCAACTTCCCCGTCTACCTCTCCGCCTTCGCCGACGACGTCTTCCACGCCGGCGCCGGCGCCTACAGCCTGTTCAACACCCTGATGGCGGTCGGCTCCGTCGCCGGCGCCCTGCTCGCCGCCCGGCGCGGCACGGCCCGGCTGCGGGTGCTGAGCACGGCGGCGATGGTGTTCGGCGCGGTGGAGATCGTCGCCGCGGCGTCGCCGCAGCTGTGGATGTTCGCGGCGCTGATGGTGCCGCTCGGCGTCTTCGGCATGACGGTGAACGTCACCGCCAACACCGGCATCCAGATGGCGACCGACCCCGCCATGCGCGGCCGGGTGATGGCCTTCTACATGATGGTCTTCCTCGGCGGCTCCCCGGTCGGCGCCCCGATCGTCGGCTGGATCACCGACACCTACGGCGCGCGCGTCGGCCTCGCCGCGGGCGGCGCGATCGCCGCGCTGGCCGCCGCGGTGATCGCCCTCGTCCTGGCCCGCACCGGCGGCCTGCGCCTCGCCGTCGGCTGGCACCACGGCCACCCCACAGTCCGCTTCGTACCCCGCGAACGCGACCACCTGGCCACAGCAGCCTGACCCCACCCGACCGCCCCGGCCCGCCAGCGGGGCCTGCGGCCGCCAGAGGCCCCGCGGCCGCCGGAGGGCCTGCGCCCGTCGGACGCCTCGCGTCTGTCGGAGGCCCAGGGCTCGTCGGGTGCCTTGCGCCCGCCGGCGGGGCTCGCGGTCGCCGGAGGGCCTGCGGCCGTCGGACGTCTCACGTCTGTCGGATGCCCTGTGCCCGCCGGATGCCCTGTGCCCGCCGGATGCCCTGTGCCCGCCGGATGCCCCGCGCCCGTCGGACGTCTCGCGCCCGTCGGACGTCTCGCGCCCGTCGGACGTCTCGCGTCTGTCGGAGGCCCAGCGCTCGTCGGGTGCCTTGCGCCCGCCGGCGGGGCTTGCGGTCGCCGGAGGTCCTGCGCCCGTCGGACGTCTCGCGTCTGTCGGATGCCCTGTGCCCGCTGGATGGCCTGTGCCCGCCGGAGGCCCCGCGCCTGCCGGACGTCTCGCGCCCGTCGGACGTCTCGCGCCCGTCGGACGTCTCGCGCCCGTCGGACGTCTCGCGTCTGTCGGAGGCCCAGCGCTCGTCGGGTGCCTTGCGCCCGCCGGCGGGGCTTGCGGTCGCTGGAGGTCCTGCGGTCGCCGGAGGGTCTGCGGCCGTCGGAGGCCCTGCGACCACCGGAGGCCTCGCGCCCGCGAAAGGTCCCGCGCCCGCCAGCGGGGCCGACGGCCGCCTGCGGCGCGCTGCGGCTGTCTGCGGCCGTGGGACGCCCCGCGTCCTAGCGGACCTGCGGCTGCCTGCCGCGGTGAGCGACGGGCCCCGAGCGCTCGGTTCCCCCGCTCGCCCGGTTCCCTGCCGCCTGGTCCCCCCCGCTCGCCCGGTCCTTCCCGGGCCCCCGGGCGAGCCGTGGCCGCCTGCGGTGGGCTGTCGTGTGGGCGGTGGGCTCCAAGGCCAGCGGCCCTGGACAGTGGTCCCGGCCGGGGCGCCGTGCGGGGTCGCTCGTGACGGCCCTTCCCGGTGTGCCGGGGCACGACCTGCCGGATCACCTGGACACCGGATGAACTGGACACCGGATCACCTGGACACCGGCCGCCGCCGGGGTCGCCCCCGGCGGGCCGTCGCGGTGCGTGGTGGTTCCCGGTGGACGGGTGGGCCGGGCGTCGGGGGGCCTTGTGTCAGGGTGGCCGTATGAGACTCTTCGCCGCTGTGCTGCCGCCCGACGACGTCGCCGGGGAGCTGGCCGCCCAGGTGGACGCGCTGCGCGCGCTGGCCGGTGCGGACCGGCTGCGGTGGACCGGGCGGCCCGGCTGGCACTTCACGCTGGCCTTCTACGGCGAGGTCGACGACGCCCTCGTCCCCGGCCTGTCGGCCCGCCTGGAGCGAGCCGCGCACCGTACCGAGCCGTTCCGGCTGGCGCTGCGCGGCGGCGGCCAGTTCGGGCACGGGCGGGCGCTGTGGACCGGCGCGGACGGCGATGTCGCGACCCTGCGGCTGCTGGCCGACCGCGCCGAGGCGGCGGCCCGCAAGGCCGGCGTCCCCATGGGGGAGCACCGGCGGTACCAGCCGCACCTGACCGTGGCCCGCAGCCGCGAGGCGGTCGACGTACGGCCGTACGTCCGGGCCCTGGACGCGTTCGCCGGCCGTACCTGGACCGTCGCCGAGCTGACCCTCGTCCGCAGCAACCTGCCGCGCTCCGGGACGCCGGGGGAGCAGCCGCGTTACGAGACGGTCGCCCGCTGGGCACTGGGCGGGGCCGGTTAGGCTCGGCACGTGGACCCGAAAACCCGGAACCGGATCATGGCCGGTGCGCTCGTGTTGATGTTCGTCGTCGTCGCGGTGGCTTCCGCGCTGGGCAATTAGCGCGGGAAACCGCACAGCGTTGGCAGACCGCGCGGTTCCCCGCGCCCCTTGACCGGGGCGGCGTGCGCCCGTGTCACCAGGCGAAGGCCTCGGGGCTCGGGCCCGTGCCCGGGAAGATGTCGTCCAGGGAGGTCAGCAGGTCCTCGGAGAGGTCCAGCTCGACCGCCCGCAGGGCGGACTCCAGCTGGGCGAGGGTGCGCGGGCCGACGATCGGCCCGGTCACGCCCGGCCGGGTGAGCAGCCACGCCAGAGCCGCCTCGCCGGGCTCCAGGCCGTGCTTGTCGAGCAGGTCCTCGTACGCCTGGATGCGCGCCCGCGCCGCCGGGTCGGCGAGGGTCTGCACGGCGCGTCCCGAGGTGCGCCGCTTGCCCTCGTTCTCCTTGCGGAGGACGCCGCCGAGCAGTCCGCCGTGCAGCGGCGACCACGGGATGACACCGAGGCCGTAGTCCTGCGCGGCCGGGATGACCTCCATCTCGGCGCGCCGCTCGAACAGGTTGTACAGGCACTGCTCGCTGACCAGGCCGAGCGAGCCGCGCCGGGCGGCGGCCTCGTTGGCCTGGGCGATCTTGTAGCCGGGGAAGTTGCTGGACCCGGCGTAGAGGATCTTGCCCTGCTGCACCAGGACGTCGATGGCCTGCCAGATCTCGTCGAACGGGGTGTCCCGGTCGATGTGGTGGAACTGGTAGAGGTCGATGTAGTCGGTGCCCAGGCGCCGCAGGCTCCCGTCCACCGCGCGGCGGATGTTCACCGCGGAGAGCTTGTCGTGGTTGGGCCAGGCCGGGCTGCCGTCGGCGCCCATGTTGCCGTACACCTTGGTGGCCAGGACGACCTTTGTCGCGGCGCCCGCCGCCCTTGGCGAACCAGCTGCCGATGATCTCCTCGGTGCGGCCCTTGTTCTCGCCCCAGCCGTACACGTTCGCGGTGTCGAAGAAGTTGATGCCCGCGTCCAGGGCGGCGTCCATGATGGTGTGACTGTCGGCCTCTTCGGTCTGCGGGCCGAAGTTCATGGTGCCGAGGACGAGGCGGCTGACCTTGAGTCCGGTGCGTCCGAGCTGCGTGTACTCCATGAACGTCTAGCCAACGACGTGGAGTGCGCTCGAAGCAAGGCGGATCAGTCGCGGGGGAACTCGCCGGTCTTCAGGACGAGGTCGACGACGGTGTGGGTGAGGTCCAGGTCCTTGCCGAAGGGGACGGTCGTCTCGACCTCGTAGTCACCGTCCTTGGGGTCGGTGTAGAGGTGGCAGCGGCCCTGGCAGGGGTCGGCGACCACGTAGACGGGGACCCCGGCGGTGGCGTAGGCGGTCTTCTTGGGGCCGTAGTCGTTCTGGCCGGTGCTCCTGGAGATCACCTCGGCGACGAACATGACGTCCTCGCAGCGCCAGTGGCCGCTCTCCGTCTTCGCGGCGTCCTCGGTCATCACGGTCACATCGGTCGCGAACCCGTTGAGGTGACCCGGGTAGTCGATCCGCACGTCGGACTTGATGCGCCGGCGCGGGTACTTCGTGCGCAGCTGCTCGTAGATGTCCGCGATGATCTCCCAGTGGGTGTCCCGCTGCGGCGACAGGTAGACGGTCCCCTCGACGATCTCGACCTTGTATCCCTCGGGGACGGGCATCTTCTCGAGCCGCTCGAACATCTCGTCGAGCGTGATCGTGTTGTCGCTCTCGGCCATCGCGATCCTGTCGTGAAGGACGGTCATCGTGGCGTTCCTCCCCGACCGCCCCTCGAACGGGCGCGGCCGCGCAGTACAACGATACGAACGGCGGACCGGTTACGCGCCGTACTCCCCGCCGACCCCCCACCCCTGCCACATCGCCTCGGCGAACGCGCCCGCGATCCGGTGCTCGCCGCTCGCGCTGGGGTGGGTGCCGTCGTAGGTGTCGCGGTGGATGTCCCACCCGGCCGGGGGCGAGGCGAGGAGCAGCGGGGAGCGGGGGGTGTCCAGGTCGGCGACCGCCTTGCCCAGCAGTTCGTTGAAGCGGGTGACCTGCTCGGCGAACGGGGGGTCCTGCTGGGCGCGGACGTTGGGGATCACCGGGAGTATCACCATCCGTATGCGCGGCCTGGCCTCGCGGGCCGCGGCCACGAACGCGTGCACGTTCCGCGCCGTCTGCTCCGCGTCGGTGTAGAAGCCGAGGTCTATGAGGCCGAGCGAGACCAGCAGCACGTCCGCGCGGGTCTCGCGCACCGCGTCCCCGACGAGCGGGGCCATGTGCAGCCAGCCCTCGCCCCAGCCGGCCAGGTGGGCGCGGGGGAAGTCCGGGTCGGCGTAGGCGTACGACGTGGGGGCGTCGGCCGCCTTGTCGTACAGCGTCTCGCGCGGGCCGACCAGCGTGAACGGGCCGCCGTACGTGGCGCACAGGTGCTGCCACATGCGGTGCCGCCAGGTGTGCTCGCCCGCGCTGCCGATGGTCATCGAGTCGCCTACCGGCATCAACCTGAGCATCCGCTCATGATGGACGATCGGCGTGGCGGCCGGGCGCGGGGCGGGGTGTGAGGCCCGCCACGCCCCGCTCGTGCCAGTCTTGGGGCATGCGCCGAACGTTCGTGCTCCTCGCCGCGGCCCTCCTCACGGGGGCGCTCGCCCAGCCGTCCGCCTCCGCCGCCGACGCGGACGAGGGGTTCACCATCAAGGACCCGCGCATCACGGAGTCCAGCGGCCTGGCCGCCTCCCGGCAGCACCCGGGCGTCTACTGGACCCACAACGACAGCGACGACGGCGCGTATCTGTACGCCGTGGACGGCAGGACCGGCGACACCCTCGCCACCCTCTCGCTCACCGGCGTCGGCGCCCCGCGCGATGTCGAGGCGATCTCGATCGGGCCCGGCGACCAGATCTACGTCGGCGACATCGGCGACAACCTCGGCGGCAGCTGGGACCACGTCTGGATCTACCGGCTGCCCGAGCCGAAGACCCTGCGGGACGAGACGGTGCGGGCCACGCAGTACGTGGTGCGGTACTCGGACGGGCCGCGGGACGCCGAGTCGCTGGTGGTGCACCCGAAGACGGGGCGCGTCTACATCGTCGACAAGAACGAGAAGGGCGGCCACCTCTACCAGGGGCCCGCTCGGCTGTCCGCCTCCGGCACCAACGTGTTCACGCCGGTCGCCGCCGTCCCCGACCTGGAGGCCACCGACGCGGCGCTGTCCCCGGACGGCGAACAGCTCGTCGTGCGCAGCTACTTCGGCGCCATCGCCTACGACTGGAACGGCGGCAGGCTGAGGAAGACCGGGCGGCTCGGCGTGCCGTTCCTGGGCCAGGGGGAGTCCGTCACCTACACCGCCGACGGGTCGCGGCTGATGTACGGCGCCGAGGGCGCGGAGAGTGCCGTGGAGCCCGGTGACGTGCCGGGCGGTGGCGGGGCCGAGGGGGCCGAGTCGCCGGCGGGGGCGGGCGGCGCGGACCCGGGCAAGGAGGAGGACGGCGGCGGGGTGAGCGCCGGCAAGGGCGCCCTCGCCATCGCCGCGGCGGCGGTCGCGCTGCTGGGGCTGAGCAGGCTGCGGCGCAGGAAGTGACGGGGTGGTTCCCGGGCGGCGGGCGGTGACGGACGCCGGAGCGGGGGCCTAGGCGTCTGTGGCGTCTGTGCTGTCGTCCGGGGCGTCCGTCCCGCGCTCGCGCGCCCGCTGGGACACGAACACCTCGAGTCCGTCGAGGATGCGCCGCAGTCCGAACTCGAAGTGGTCGAAGTCGGGGCTCCAGGTGTCCTCGGAGAGGTTGGCCATGATCGGGTAGCGGTCAGGTGTCATGACCCTCTCCAGGACCGGCACCTGCGCCTCGAAGAACTCGGTGGTGGTCAGCCCGGTCCGGCGCTCGGCCTCCTCCTGGTAGACCTGGGTGCGCGCGGCGCCGACGACGTACGAGTCGATCAGGATGATCACCGAGACCAGCTCCCGATCGCTCAGCCCCATGGGCCGGATGCGCCCCAGCACCAGCTCCATGCTGTCGAGGGCGCTCGGGCCGAGGATCGGCCGGGACTGGTTGACGTGGAGCAGCCAGGGGTGGCGCCGGTAGAGGGCGAGGGCGGCGCGGGCCATGGCGCCGAGGGCGGAGCGCCAGTCGCCGTCGCCGAGGCCTTCGAGGGCGTCGGCGGGGCGCTGGACGCGGTCGAGCATGAGGTCCAGCAGCTCGGCCTTGCCGGGGACGTAGCGGTACAGCGACATCGCGCTGGTGCCCAGTTCCGCGCCGACGCGGCGCATGGAGACCGCCTCCAGCCCCTCGGTGTCCGCGACCCGGACGGCGGCTTCCACGATCCGGTCGAGGGTGAGGGCGGGCTTGGGACCGCGGCTCGGGCGCCGCCCGCTGTCCCAGAGCAGTTCCAGGGTGCGGACGATGTCGCCGCTGCCACTGGTGTCGGTCATTCCCTTGCCGCCGCTCGTCATGACCTCAGCTTATGTCCCCGGAGAAAAACTGCTTACGGTGTACGCGTAATCGGGTACGGTGTAAGCAGTTGTGGGGACGACGGGAGGAACGGGAACGATGGACGGTTACGCGGTGCACGCCGAGGGACTGGAGAAGCGGTACGGCGAGAAGCGCGCCCTCGACGGCTTCGACCTCGCCGTCCGCGAGGGCATCGTGCACGGCCTGCTCGGGCCGAACGGCGCCGGCAAGACCACCGCCGTGCGCATCCTGTCCACGCTGGTCCGCCTCGACGGCGGACGGGCCACGGTGGCCGGCCTGGACGTGGCCCGGCAGCCGCGCGAGGTGCGCGCCAGGATCGGGCTCACCGGCCAGTACGCGGCGGTGGACGAGGTGCTCACCGGCCGGCAGAACCTGGAGATGTTCGGCCGCCTGTTCCACCTCGGCGGCAAGCGGGCCAAGCTGCGCGCGGCCGAGCTGCTGGAGCAGTTCGACCTGACCGACGCCGCCGACAAGGGCGCCGGAGGCTACAGCGGCGGTATGCGCCGCCGCCTCGACCTGGCCGCGTCGATGATCCTCGCCCCGGCCGTGCTCTTCCTGGACGAGCCGACGACCGGGCTGGACCCGAGGAGCCGGGGCGAGGTGTGGGAGTCGGTGCGGGCGCTGGTGGCGAGCGGCACCACGGTCCTGCTGACCACCCAGTACCTGGAGGAGGCCGACAAGCTGGCCTCCCACATCACGGTCATCGACCAGGGCCGCGCCATCGCCGACGACACCCCGGACGGCCTGAAGGACCGGGTGGGCGGCGACCGGATCGAGGTCGTGGCCGCCGACCGGGCGGACATCCCGCGGGTGGTGAAGGTGATCGCGCGGGTCTCGGACGGCGAACCCGAGGCCGACGAGACCGAGTTGCGCGTGCACGCGCCCGTCGACGACCGGGTCGCGGCGCTCACCGAGGTCGCCCGCACCCTGCAGGACGAGGGCGTGCGGGTCGAGGACATCGGGCTGCGCAGGCCCAGCCTCGACGACGTGTTCCTGCGCCTGACCGGACACCGCGCCAAGAAGGAGGAGACGGCGGCATGAGCACCCTGGACCTCACCCGGCCCGCCCCGCGCAGCCGCGCGTACTGGATGCTGTCGGACGTCTGGAACATCGTGCGCCGGGGCCTGACGCACTACCGGCGCCAGCCGGTGAACATCGCCTGGCAGCTGGGCTTCCCGATCCTGTCGGTGCTGCTGTACGGCTATGTCTTCGGCAGCGCCATGCAGGTCCCCGGCGGCGGGGACTACAAGGACTTCCTGATGCCCGGCATGTTCGTCATGACGATGGCGTTCGGCTTCATCAACACCGCGACGGTGGTGGTCTACGACTCGACGAAGGGCGTCATCGACCGCTTCCGCTCGATGCCGATGGCGTCCAGCGCCGTGGTCGCGGGCCGCGGCGTCACCGACCTCCTGGTGGCCTGCGCCGAACTGGCCATCATGATGCTGACCGCGCTGGCGATGGGCTGGCGCCCGGAGGGCGGCTGGGGCTTCCTCGCCGCGTTCGGCCTGCTGCTGTGGCTGCGGTTCGCCCTCATCTGGGTGGGCGTCTGGCTCGGCCTGATCGTCCCCAACCCGGAGGCGGCGGGCGGCCTCTTCGCGGTCGCCTTCCCGCTGACGATGATCTCCAGCATCTTCGTCGCCCCGCAGCTGATGCCCGACTGGCTCGGCTGGCTCGCCGCCTGGAACCCCATCTCCTCCACGGCCGCCGCCGCCCGCGACCTGTTCGGCACCCCCGCCGGCAACGGCGACTCCTGGGTCGAACAGCACGCCCTGCTGATGTCCGGGCTGTGGCCGCTGATCCTGACGGCGGTCTTC
The DNA here is from genome assembly GCF_011193355.1 of Streptomyces sp. JB150. GTDB lineage: Bacteria > Actinomycetota > Actinomycetes > Streptomycetales > Streptomycetaceae > Streptomyces. Next base: position 3,354,617 of record NZ_CP049780.1, on the reverse strand, counting down.
CTGCCCCTGGCGGTACGGCGGTTCCAGCGGCTCAGCCGCTGAGGCGGGGCCCTCGGCGCCGCTGATGCCCTGTGGGGCCGGTGGCGCTGGGGGAGGGGCCACGGCGACCCGGTTCCTGCCCGACGCGCGGGTCGTGCGCGCGAGGGGCCCGCGCGAAAGGGGGCGCCCGGTGTTCGCCGGGCGCCCCTTTCACCTGCTGCGCGAGGTCGTGCGGGTCGTGCGGGTCGTGCGGGAGAAGGTCAGAGCTTCTCGATGACGTAGTCGATGCACTTGGTCAGGGCCTCGACGTCCGCCGGGTCGATCGCCGGGAACATGGCGATGCGCAGCTGGTTGCGGCCCAGCTTGCGGTACGGCTCGGTGTCGACGATGCCGTTGGCGCGCAGCACCTTGGCGACGGCGGCGGCGTCCACCTCGTCGGTGAAGTCGATGGTGCCGATGACGGCCGAGCGCTTGGCGGGGTCGGTGACGAACGGGGTCGCGAACTTCACGTCCTCGGCCCAGCCGTACAGCGTCCGCGCGGAGGTGGCCGTGCGGCGCACCGCCCAGTCCAGACCGCCCTGGCCGTTGATCCACTCCAGCTGCTGGTTCAGCAGGAACAGGGTGGCGAGCGCCGGGGTGTTGTACGTCTGGTTCTTGCGGGAGTTGTCGATCGCCGTCGGCAGCGAGAAGAACTCCGGGATGTGCCGGCCGGACGCGTGGATCCGCTCGGCGCGCTCGAGCGCCGCCGGGGAGAACACGCCGATCCACAGGCCGCCGTCGGAGGCGAAGGACTTCTGCGGGGCGAAGTAGTAGACGTCCGTCTCGGCGATGTCGACCGGGAGGCCGCCCGCGCCGGAGGTGGCGTCGACCAGGACCAGCGCACCCTCGTCGGCGCCCTCGACCCGCTGGATCGGCATGGCGACACCGGTCGAGGTCTCGTTGTGGGTGAACGCGTACACGTCCACGCCCGCCTCGGCCCGCGCCTGCGGGTGCGTGCCCGGGTCGGCGGCGACGACGGTGGGCTCGGCCAGCCACGGGGCCAGCTTGGCCGCCTTGGCGAACTTCGAGCTGAACTCGCCGAAGCTGAGGTGCTGCGACTTGTTCTCGATCAGGCCGTGGGTCGCGATGTCCCAGAACGCGGTGGAGCCGCCGTTGCCGAGGACGACCTCGTAGCCGTCGGGCAGCCCGAACAGCTCGCGGATGCCCTCGCGCACCTGGCCGACCAGGTTCTTGACCGGGGCCTGGCGGTGGGAGGTGCCGAGCAGGGACGTACCGGTGGCGGCCAGGGCGTCCAGCGCCTCCACCCGCACCTTGGAGGGACCCGCGCCGAATCGACCGTCCGCGGGCTTGATGTCAGCAGGAATCTGGATCTCAGCCACGAGGCGGAGCGTATCCCTTCGCGGAAATCAGGCGGAAACGTGTCCGTTCGATGAGACGAGATCTCCACCCCCCAAACCTGTGCGGATCTACGGAAGACCGCCCCGGAGCACCCGTCCCGCCCGGTGCCCGGAGGCATCCTGGACGCATGACGGATCCCCGAGCCGGCCGGCATCCCGAACCCCGCCCCGGTGTCCCCGCCGGTCTGCCCGCCGGTCTCCGTGCCGGTCTGCGCGCCGCCGTCCGCGGCGAGGTCGCGTTCGACGTCACCGCGCGGGCGCTGGCGACCATGGACGCGTCCAACTACCGGCGGGTGCCGCTGGGCGTGGTCGCGCCGAGGGACGCAGACGACGTCGCGGCCGCGCTGGAGGTGTGCCGCGCGCACGGGGTGCCCGTCGTGGCGCGCGGCGGCGGCACGTCGATCGCCGGGCAGGCCACCGGCACCGGCGTGGTGCTGGACTTCACCCGGCACATGAACCGGGTGCTGTCGCTCGACCCCGCGACCCGCACGGCCGTCGTCCAGCCGGGGCTGGTGCTGGACCGGCTCCAGGAGGCCGCCGCGCCGCACGGACTGCGCTTCGGCCCCGACCCGTCCACCCACAGCCGCTGCACCCTCGGCGGCATGATCGGCAACAACTCCTGCGGCGCCCACTCGGTGGCCTGGGGCACCACCGCGGACAGCGTGCGGGAGCTGTCGGTGGTCACCGCGCGCGGCGAGCGGCTGCGGCTCGGACAGCGCTGGGCGGGGGCACCGGAGGGCCTGCGGACCCTGGTCGAGGGCGAGCTGGCCCGGCTGCGCACCGGGTTTCCCGAGCTGCCCCGCCGTATCTCCGGCTACGCGCTGGACGCGCTCCTGCCGGAGAACGGCGCCGACGTCGCCCGCTCCTTCTGCGGCTCCGAAGGCACCCTCGGCATCCTCACCGAAGCCGTCGTACGGCTCGTGGAAGCCCCCCGCGCGCGGGCGCTGGCCGTGCTCGGCTACGCCGACGAGAGCGCGGCGGCACAGGCCGCGGCGGGACTCCTGCCGCACCGGCCGCTGACCGTGGAGGGCATGGCGGCCGACCTCGTCCCGTCCGCCGCCGCGCTGCCCCGGGGCGGGGCATGGCTGTTCGTCGAGACCGGCGGGGACTCCGGCGCGCAGGCACGCGCGCGTGCGGAGCACATCGCGCGGGCCGCCGACGCCGTGGACGCGCTCGTGGTGACCGACCCGGCCGGACAGCGCGCGCTGTGGCGCGTCCGGGAGGACGCGAGCGGCACCGCCACGAGGATGCCCGACGGCAGCGAGGCATGGCCCGGCTGGGAGGACTGCGCGGTGCCGCCGGCCCGGCTCGGCGCCTACCTGCGGGACTTCCGGGCCCTGCTGGCCGCGCACGGCCTGCGCGGCACGCCCTACGGGCACTTCGGCGACGGCTGCGTCCACGTCCGCATCGACTTCGACCTGCTGACCGCGCCGGGCGTGGCCCGCTTCCGCCGCTTCTCCGAGGAACTGGCCGACCTGGTCGTCGCCCACGGCGGCTCGCTGTCCGGCGAGCACGGCGACGGCCAGGCGCGCGCCGAACTGCTGCCGCGCATGTACGGGCCGGAGACGGTGGCGCTGTTCGCACGCGCCAAGGCGGTCTGGGACCCGGACGACCTCCTCAACCCCGGCATGCTGGTCCGCCCGCACCGCCTCGACGACAACCTCCGCTTCGCCCCGCTGCCCCGCCGCCCCGTCGACGTGGCGTTCGGCTACCCGGCCGACGGCGGCGACTTCTCCGCCGCCGTACGGCGGTGCGTCGGCGTCGCCAAGTGCCGTACGGCCACCGCGAGCGGCCCGGCCGTGATGTGCCCGTCCTTCCGCGTCACCGGCGAGGAGGCGCACTCCACGCGCGGGCGGGCCCGGCTGCTGCACGAGATGCTGGCCGGCGAGGTGGTGACCGGCGGCTGGCGCTCGCCCGAGGTGCGCGACGCCCTCGACCTGTGCCTGGCCTGCAAGGGCTGCCGCTCGGACTGCCCGGTCGGCGTCGACATGGCCACCTACAAGGCCGAGTTCCTGCACCACCACTACGCCGGCCGGCGCCGCCCCGCCGCGCACCACAGCATGGGGCGGCTGCCGGAGTGGCTGCGCGCCGTGGACCGCACGCGCACGGCGGCCCTGGTCAACGCCCTCGCCGGCGTGGCACCCCTGGCACGGCTGGGCAAGCGGCTCGGAGGCATCGCGGGGGAGCGGGAGATCCCGCGGCTGGCGACGGAGCCGTTCAGCCGGTGGTGGCGCGGGCGCGCGGCGCCCGCAGGGGCGGGGGACGGGACACGGGTCGTGCTGTGGCCCGACACCTTCACCGAGCACCTCTCGCCCTCGGTGGGCCGGTCGGCGGTCCGCGTCCTGGAGGCGGCGGGACTCGCCGTCACCCTGCCGCCCACGGCGGGCCGCCGCGCCCGGGTCTGCTGCGGGCTGACGTACGTCTCCACCGGCCAGCTCGACCGCGCCCGTACCGTCATGCGCCGCACCCTCGACACCATGACGCCGGTGCTGGCGGCCGGCACCCCCGTGGTGGTCCTCGAACCCAGCTGCGCGGCGGCGCTCCGCACCGACCTGCCCGAGCTGCTGTCCGACGACCCGCGCGCCGCCCGCCTGGCCTCCCGCGTCCTCACCTTCGCCGAGTCCCTGGACCGCCTCGCCCCCGGCTGGACCCCGCCCCGCCTCGACCGTCCGGCCGTCGGCCAGACCCACTGCCACCAGCACGCGGTCCTCGGCGACGATTCCGACCGCCGGCTGCGCGCCGCCGCGGGACTCACCGGCGAGCTGTCCGGCGGCTGCTGCGGCCTCGCGGGCGACTTCGGCTTCGCACGAGGTCACTACGAGGTCTCCGCGGCCTGCGCCGAGGAGCGACTGCTGCCCGCGGTGCGGACGGCGCCCGCGGACGCGGTGGTCCTGGCGGACGGCTTCTCCTGCCGGACCCAGCTGGAGCACCTGGGCGGGGTACGGGGCCGGCACCTGGCGGAGGTGCTGGCGAAGGCGCTGGACGCGGAGACGAGTACGGGGCCGGGCGAGGCTGGGGACGTGGGGCCGGGCGAGGCCGGGGGCACGGGGCCGGGCGCGGCCCGGTAAGCCGCAAAACCGCTTCACACACCTGATCCAGTCCATTACCCTGGACCGAGTAGTCCATCGCGCTGAACGAATCTCCGCGCACTCGAACCGAGCCCCTGGACCGCCCGTGACCAGCCCCGAGACCGCCACGACCGCTTCCGTCGCCGCCTCCCCCGCCTCCGGCGCTCCGGGCCGGTTCGGCTCGCTCGGGCCCGTGGGGCTGGTGTTCGCGGGCGGGATCTCGGTGCAGTTCGGCGGGGCGCTCGCCGTGATGCTGATGCCCAGGGCCGGTGCGCTGGGCGTGGTGGCGCTGCGGCTGGCGGTGGCCGCGGTGGTGCTGCTGGTGGTCTGCCGGCCCCGGCTGCGCGGCCACTCCCGCGCCGACTGGGGCACGGTCGCCGTCTTCGGCGTCACCATGGCCGCCATGAACGGCCTCTTCTACCAGGCCGTCGACCGCATCCCGCTGGGCCCCGCGGTCACCCTGGAGGTGCTGGGCCCGCTCGCCCTCTCCGTCCTGGCCTCCCGCCGGCTGATCAATCTCCTCTGGGCGGGCCTCGCCCTCGCAGGTGTCTTCCTCCTCGGCGGCGGTATCGGCGACCTCGACCCGCTGGGGGCGGCCTTCGCGCTGGGTGCCGGTGCGATGTGGGCGGCGTACATCGTCTTCAGTGCCCGCACCGGCCGCCGCTTCCCGCAGGCCGACGGCCTCGCGCTGGCCATGGCGGTCGGCGCGGTGCTGTTCCTCCCGCTGGGCCTCGCGGAATCCGGCGACAAGCTCCTCGACCCGGTCACCCTGGGCCTCGGCGCGGCGGTCGCCCTGCTCTCCTCCGTCCTGCCCTACACCCTCGAACTCCTCGCCCTGCGCCGCCTGCCCGCCTCCACGTTCGCCGTGCTGATGAGCCTGGAACCCGCCATCGCGGCGACGGCCGGCTTCTTCCTCCTCGACCAGTTGCTCACCCCCACCCAGGCCCTCGCCATCACCCTGGTCATCGTGGCGAGCATGGGCGCGGTGCGCACGCAGGTGGGACGGCGGAAGACGGCGACCGCCTGAACGGGCGGGGCTGCTCAGGCGGGTCGTCGCCGTTCGGATCGGGTTGCCTGGGCGGGTCGTCGCCGGTCGGAGCGGGCAGCTCAGGAGGGCCGTAGCCGGGCGGAGCGGGTCGCTCGTGAGGGCCCCGGCCGGTCCGAGCGGGCCGCCGTAACGGCCCCGCCCGCGCGGCCGTCGCCCACAAGCGCATCGCCCGGCCACGCACCCTCCCCCCTCCACCAGCGCCCCCGAAACTCGCCGCACAAATCAATGCAAGCATGCTTGCTTGTTTCTTGTGGCGCTGCCATGCTCCCCGCATGGCCGACCCGACGTCCCTGCCCGTGTTCGACGACCTCCGTGCCGAAAGCGAGGAACTCGACGCTCTCGTAGCCGAGTTGGAGCCCGAGCGGTGGGCGCTCGCGACGCCCGCGCCCGGCTGGACCATCGCCCACCAGATCGCCCACCTCGCCTGGACCGACCACTCCGCGCTGCTCGCGGTGACCGACGAGGAGGGGTTCCGGGCGATGGCCGAGAAGGCGCTCGCGGCGCCGGACTCCTTCGTGGACGAGGGTGCCGAGGAGGGCGCCCGGACGCCGCCCGCCGAGCTGCTGCGGCGCTGGCGGCAGGGCCGTACCGCCCTCGACCGGGCCCTTCGCGCCGCCCCGGCCGGTGCCCGTTTCCCCTGGTACGGGCCGCCGATGTCCGCGGCGTCCATGGCCACCGCCCGCCTGATGGAGACCTGGGCCCACGGACTGGACGTCGCGGACGCGCTCGGCGTCACCCGCGAACCCACCGACCGCCTCCGTCACATCGCCCGGCTCGGCTTCCGCACCCGGGACTTCGCCCACCTCGTGCACGGCCTGCCCGTACCCGCCGATCCGTTCCGGGTCGAGCTGACCGGGCCGCACGGTGACGTGTGGGCCTTCGGACCCGAGGACGCCCCGCAGCGGGTCACCGGACCCGCCCTCGACTTCTGCCTGCTCGTCACCCAGCGCGCCCACCGCTTCGGCCTCGCCCTGCGCGCCGAGGGCGCCGGCGCGGACCGCTGGCTGGACATCGCGCAGGCCTTCGCGGGACCGCCCGGCGGCGGACGGCCGCCTCAACCGAAGGGGGACGCCCGGTGAGCGCGCTGCGCGTCGGCAACGCGTCCGGCTTCTACGGCGACCGCTTCGACGCGCTGCGCGAGATGCTGACCGGCGGCGACCTGGACGTCCTCACCGGCGACTACCTCGCCGAGCTGACCATGCTGATCCTCGCCCGGGACCGGCTGCGGAACCCGGACGCCGGGTACGCCCGTACGTTCCTGCGGCAGCTGGAGGACACCCTCGGGCTCGCGCACGAGCGGGGCGTGCGGATCGTGACCAACGCCGGCGGCCTCAACCCCGCCGGACTCGCCGACGCCGTACGGGCGCTGGCGGACCGCCTCGGTGTCCCGGTCCGCGTCGCCCACGTCGAGGGCGACGACCTCACCGCGGCGTATCCGGGCAGCCTCGCCGCCCACGCCTACCTCGGCGGGTTCGGCATCGCCGCCTGTCTGCGCGAGGGCGCCGACATCGTCGTCACCGGCCGGGTGACGGACGCGGCGCTGGTCAGCGGGCCCGCCGCCGCGCACTTCGGCTGGGCGCCGACGGATCACGGCCGGCTCGCGGGGGCCGTCGTCGCCGGGCACGTGCTGGAGTGCGGCACGCAGGCGACCGGCGGCAACTACGCCTTCTTCCGGGACGGAGACGTCCGGCGGCCCGGTTTCCCGCTCGCCGAGATCCACGCCGACGGCACCTGTGTCGTCACCAAGCATCCCGGCACCGGCGGGTTCGTCGACACCGGCACGGTCACCGCCCAGCTGCTCTACGAGACCGGCGGCGCCCGGTACGCCGGACCCGACGTCACCGCGCGGCTGGACACCGTACGGCTCACCCAGGTCGGGCCCGACCGGGTGCGGATCGACGGGGTGCGCGGGGAGGCGCCCCCGCCCGCGCTCAAAGTCGGGGTGAACCGGCTCGGCGGCTTCCGCAACGAGGTGACCTTCGTGCTGACCGGCCTGGACGTCGAGGCCAAGGCCGCGCTGGTCCGGGAGCAGATGGCCGGCGTCCTCGCCGCGTCGCCGCCCGCCGAGGTCCACTGGGACCTCGTCCGCACCGACCGGCCCGACGCCCCCACCGAGGAGACCGCGAGCGCCCTGCTGCGGCTGGTGGTCCGCGACCCCGACCAGGAGACCGTCGGGCGGCCCCTGACCGCCGCCGCCGTGGAACTCGCCCTCGCCAGCTACCCCGGCTTCCATGTGCTCGCCCCACCCGAGAAGGGCTCCCCGTACGGGGTGTTCGAGGACGAGTACGTCCCCCAGGGCGCCGTCGCCCAGGTGGCCGTCCTCCACGACGGGCGGCGGATCACCGTGGCCCCGCCCCACGACACCCGGCCCCCGCACCCGGTCGACGAGCCACCCGCGCCCGAGCCGCTGCCGCCCGGTCCCACCCGCCGCGCCCCCCTCGGACTCGTCGTCGGCGCCCGCAGCGGCGACAAGGGCGGCAACGCCAACGTCGGCGTGTGGGCCCGCACGGACGAGGGCTGGCGCTGGCTCGCCCACACCCTCACCGTCGGCCTCTTCCGGCGCCTGCTGCCCGAGACCGCCGGCCTGACCGTCGTCCGCCACACCCTCCCGAACCTGCGCGCCCTGAACTTCACCGTCGAGGGGATCCTCGGCGCGGGCGTCGCCGCCCGGCACCGCTTCGACCCGCAGGCCAAGGCCCTCGGCGAATGGCTGCGCTCCCGCCACCTGGACATACCGGAGTCCCTCCTGTGACCGTCCTCCCGTCCTTCCTGGATCCCACCGACCCCGCCTGCGCGGCGAACCGCGAGGCCATGCTCGTCAAGCTCGCCGACCTCGACGCCGAGCACGCCAAGGCCCTCGCGGGCGGCGGCGAGAAGTACGTCGAACGGCACCGGCGGCGCGGCAGACTCCTCGCCCGGGAACGCGTCGAGCTGCTGCTCGACCCGGACACCCCGTTCCTGGAGCTGTCCCCGCTGGCCGCCTGGGGCAGCGAGTACGCCGTCGGCGCCTCCCTCGTCACCGGCGTCGGCGTCGTCGAGGGCGTCGAGTGCCTGATCACCGCCAACGACCCCACCGTGCGGGGCGGCGCCTCCAACCCCTGGACGCTGAAGAAGGCCCTGCGCGCGAACGACATCGCGCTCGCCAACCGGCTGCCCTGCATCAGCCTGGTGGAGTCCGGAGGGGCCGACCTGCCGTCCCAGAAGGAGATCTTCATCCCCGGCGGCGCCCTCTTCCGCGACCTCACCCGGTTGTCCGCCGCCGGCATTCCCACCGTCGCGGTCGTGTTCGGCAACTCCACCGCCGGAGGCGCGTACGTCCCCGGCATGTCCGACCACGTGATCATGGTCAAGGAGCGGGCGAAGGTGTTCCTCGGCGGGCCGCCGCTGGTGAGGATGGCCACCGGGGAGGAGAGCGACGACGAGTCCCTGGGCGGCGCCGGGATGCACGCGCGCGTGTCCGGCCTCGCCGACCACTTCGCCGTCGACGAGCGGGACGCGCTGCGCCAGGCCCGCCGGGTCGTCGCCCGCCTCAACCACCGCAAGGCGTACCCGGATCCGGGGCCCGCCGAGCCGCCCAAGTACGACCCGGAGGAGCTGCTGGGCATCGTCCCCGGCGACCTGAAGACCCCCTTCGACCCGCGCGAGGTCATCGCCCGGATCGTCGACGGCTCCGACTTCGACGAGTTCAAGCCGCTGTACGGCACCAGCCTGACCACGGGCTGGGCCCGCCTGCACGGCTACCCGGTCGGCATCCTCGCCAACGCGCGGGGCGTGCTGTTCAGCCAGGAGTCCCAGAAGGCCGCCCAGTTCGTCCAGCTCGCCAACCAGCGCGACATCCCGCTGGTCTTCCTGCACAACACCACCGGCTACATGGTCGGCAAGGAGTACGAGCAGGGCGGCATCATCAAACACGGCGCGATGATGATCAACGCGGTCAGCAACTCCCGCGTGCCCCACCTGTCCGTCCTCATCGGCGCCTCCTACGGCGCCGGCCACTACGGCATGTGCGGCCGCGCCTACGACCCGCGCTTCCTGTTCGCCTGGCCCAGCGCCAAGTCGGCCGTGATGGGCCCGCAGCAGCTCGCGGGCGTCCTGTCGATCGTCGCCCGGCAGTCCGCCGCCGCCAAGGGGCAGCCGTACGACGAGGACGCCGACGCCGCCCTGCGCGCCATGGTGGAGCAGCAGATCGAGTCCGAGTCGCTGCCGATGTTCCTGTCCGGGCGGCTGTACGACGACGGCGTCATCGACCCGCGCGACACCCGCACCGTCCTCGGCCTGTGCCTGTCCGCCGTCCACACCGCGCCCTACGAGGGCGTGCGCGGCGGCTTCGGCGTCTTCCGGATGTGAGGGACCCCGTGATCACTTCTGTGCTCGTCGCCAACCGGGGCGAGATCGCCTGCCGCGTCTTCCGCACCTGCCGTGAGCTGGGAATCCGGACCGTCGCGGTCCACTCCGACGCCGACGAGAACGCCCTCCACGCGCGCGTGGCCGACACGGCCGTACGCCTGCCGGGCACCACCCCCGCCGACACCTACCTGCGCGGCGACCTGATCGTGAAGGCCGCCCTCGCGGCCGGCGCCGACGCCGTGCACCCCGGCTACGGCTTCCTCTCCGAGAACCCCGGCTTCGCCCGCGCGGTCCTCGACGCGGGCCTCGTCTGGATCGGCCCGCCCCCCGAGGCCATCGAGGCCATGGCGTCCAAGACCCGCGCCAAGCGGCTGCTGGGCCTCGCCCCGCCCGGCGAGGTCACCGAGGCCGACCTGCCCGTGCTGGTGAAGGCGGCGGCCGGGGGCGGCGGGCGCGGCATGCGCGTCGTACGCCGCCTCGCCGACCTGGACCGGGAGCTGACGGCCGCCCGCGCGGAGGCCCGGTCCGCGTTCGGCGACGACGAGGTGTTCACCGAGCCGTACGTCGAGAACGGCCGCCATGTGGAGGTGCAGCTCCTCGCCGACACCCACGGCACGGTGTGGGCGCTCGGCACCCGCGACTGCTCCCTCCAGCGCCGCCACCAGAAGGTCGTCGAAGAGGCCCCCGCACCGGGTCTGACTCCCCAACTGACCCGCGAGCTGCACGAGACCGCCGTACGCGCCGCCCGCGCGGTCGGCTACACCGGCGCCGGCACCGTCGAGTTCCTGGTCGCCGACGGCACCGCCCACTTCCTGGAGATGAACACCCGCCTCCAGGTCGAACACCCCGTCACCGAGGCCGTGCACGGCATCGACCTGGTCGCCCTGCAGATCCGTGTCGCCGAGGGCCACGCCCTGGAGAACGACCCGCCCCCCGCGCGCGGCCACGCCGTCGAGGCCCGCCTCTACGCCGAGGACCCGGCGAACGGCTGGGCCCCGCAGACCGGCACCCTGCACCGCCTCGCCGTCCCGGACACCGTCCGCCTCGACACCGGCTACACCGACGGCGACCCGATCGGCGTCCACTACGACCCCCTCATCGCCAAGGCGATCGCCCACGCGCCCACCCGCGCGGAGGCGATCCGCAGACTCGCCGGCGCCCTGGAGCAGGCCGCGATCCACGGCCCGGTCACCAACCGCGACCTCCTCGTGCGCTCCCTGCGCCACCGGGAGTTCACCTCCGCCCGCATGGACACCGGCTTCTACGACCGGCACCTGACCGAGCTGACCCGGCCCGCCCCCGACCCGTACGCCCCGCTCGCCGCCGCCCTCGCCGACGCGCACGGCCGCTCCCGCTTCGGCGGCTGGCGCAACCTGCCCTCCCAGCCGCAGACCAAGCGCTACCTGATGGCCGGCGAGGAACACGAGGTCCGCTACCACCACACCCGCGCGGGCGGCCTCGAAGCCGACGGAGCGCGCGTCCTGCACGCCGACGCCGCCCACGTCGTCCTGGAGACCGACGGCCTGCGCCGGACGTACACGATCGCCCGCTACGGCGACGAGATCCACGTCAACCGGACGGTCCTGCGCGCCCTGCCCCGCTTCCCCGACCCCACGCAGCAGCACGCCCCCGGCTCCCTGCTCGCCCCCATGCCCGGCACGGTCGTCCGCATCGCCGACGGCCTCACCGAAGGCGCCGCCGTCCAGGCCGGACAGCCCCTCCTGTGGCTGGAGGCGATGAAGATGCAGCACCAGATCACGGCCCCCGCGACGGGCACCCTCGAAGCCCTCCACGTCGAACCGGGCCGGCAAGTGGAGCCCGGCACCCTCCTGGCCGTGGTGACCACCACCCCGTAGGGGCGCGGGACCGCACCGATATGCGGCTCCGCCGCGTGTGCGCGATCGACCACCGACAACCCGCAGACCGGAGAATTCCCCGTGACCACCCTCATCGAATCCGAAGAGAACAAAGCCCTCCGATCCGCCGTGGCCGCCCTCGGCACCCGCCACGGCCGCCACCACGACCACCGGCACCTGTGGTCCGAGGCAGGCGAACTGGGCTACCTCGGCGTCAACCTGCCCGAGGCCTACGGCGGCGGAGGCGGCGGCATCACCGAACTCTCCATCGTCCTCGAAGAACTCGGCGCCGCGGGCGCCCCCCTCCTCATGATGATCGTCTCCCCGGCGATCTGCGGCACGGTCATCGCCCGCTTCGGCACCGAGGAACAGAAGCGGACCTGGCTCCCCGGCCTCGCCGACGGCACCCGCCTCATGGCCTTCGGCATCACCGAACCCGACGCCGGCTCCAACAGCCACCGCATCACCACCACCGCCCGCCGCGACGGCACCGACTGGCTCCTCACCGGCCGCAAGGTCTTCGTCTCCGGCGTCGACATCGCCGACGCCACCCTCATCGTCGGCCGCACCCAGGACGCCCGCACGGGCCGTCTGAAGCCCTGCCTGTTCATCGTCCCGCGGGACGCGCCCGGCTTCGGGCGCCGCAGGATCGACATGGAGCTCGACGCCCAGGAGAGGCAGTTCGAACTGACCCTGGACGACGTCCGGCTCCCCGCCGGCGCGCTCGTCGGCGACGAGGACGCCGGCCTGCTGCAGCTCTTCGCCGGACTCAACCCCGAGCGGATCATGACGGCCGCGTTCGCGATCGGCATGGGCCGGTACGCCGTCGCCAAGGCCGTCGAGTACGCCCGCGACCGCACCGTCTGGAAGGCCCCGATCGGCGCCCACCAGGCCATCGCCCACCCCCTCGCCCAGTCGCACATCGAGCTGGAACTGGCCCGCCTGATGATGCAGAAGGCGGCCCGCCTCTACGACACGGGCGACGACACCGGCGCCGGCGAGGCCGCGAACATGGCCAAGTACGCCGCCGGCGAGGCCTGCGCCAAAGCCGTCGACCAGGCCGTGCACACCCTCGGCGGCAACGGCCTCACCCGTGAGTTCGGCCTCGCCTCCCTCGTCACGGCCGCGCGCGTGGCCCGTATCGCACCGGTGAGCCGGGAAATGATCCTGAACTACGTCTCCCACCAGACCCTCGGTCTGCCGAAGTCGTACTGAGCCCGTACCGAGGCCGTACGGGCACCCGCCCCCGCGCGAGGAGGAACCGCGATGTTCCGCAGCGAGTACGCAGACGTCCCGCCCGTGAACCTGCCCATCCACGAAGCGGTCCTGGGCCGCGCCGCCGAGTTCGGCGACGCCCCCGCGCAGATCGACGGCACCGACGGCACCACCCTCTCCTACGAGCAGGTGGACCGCTTCCACCGCCGCATCGCCGCCGCGCTCGCCGAGACGGGCGTCCGCAAGGGCGATGTCGTCGCCCTGCACAGCCCCAACACCCTCGCCTTCCCCCTCGCCTTCTACGCCGCCACCCGCGCGGGCGCCGCCGTCACCACCGCACACCCGCTCGCCACCGCCGAGGAGTTCGCGCGCAGGTCCCCCGCGCGTACGTGGTGCGCCGCCCGGACGCGGGGCACCTCTCCGAAGGAGAGATCATGATGTACGTCGCCGAACGCGTCGCCCCCTACAAACGCGTCCGCCAGGTCACCTTCACCGACACCGTGCCCCGCGCCGCCTCCGGCAAGATCCTGCGCCGCGAACTCAGGGAGCGGACATGACCTCGGTCACCCGCACCCGCGCCCGCGGCATCGAAACCCTCACCCTCGACGCCCCGCACCACCGCAACGCGCTCTCCGCGGCCCTCGTCGGCGAACTGGCCGACGCGCTCACCGCCTGCGCCGAGGACACCGGCGTCCGCGCGGTCGTCCTCACCCACACCGGCACCACCTTCAGCGCCGGCGCCGACCTGCGCGACCCACCCGGCCCCGACGCCCTCGTCGCCCTCCTGCGCCACCTCGTCGCCCTGCCCAAACCGGTCGTCGCCCGCGTCACCGGACACGTCCGCGCGGGCGGCCTCGGGCTGCTCGCCGCCTGCGACATCTCCGCCGCCTCCCACACCGCCACCTTCGCGTTCACCGAGGTACGCATCGGCGTCGCCCCCGCGGTGATCTCCCTGCCGCTGCTGCCCCGCACCGACCCGCGTGCCCTCACCCGCTACTGCCTCACCGGGGAACGCCTCGACGCCGCCGAAGCCGCCCGCATCGGCCTGATCACCGCGGCCGGCGACGACGTCGACGACGTCCTCGCCCCCGTCCTCGACGGGCTGCGCCGCTCCTCGCCCCAGGCCCTCGCCGAGACGAAACGGCTGCTCACGGCTAGGGTGCTGGAAGCCTTCGAGCGGGACGCGGCCGGTGTGACCGCGCTCTCGGCCGGGCTGTTCGCCTCCCCGGAGGCCCGCGAGGGCATGACGGCCTTCCTGGAACGACGGGATCCCGAATGGGTGCTGTGACGGAATGAGTGCTGTGACGACAGTCGACCGTGTCCCCAAGCAGGACCGCAGCCGCGCCACCCGGCAGCGGCTGCTGGCCGCCGCCGTGGCCTGCCTCGCCGAGCACGGCTGGGCCGGGTCCACGGTCTCCGTCGTCGCCGAACGCGCCGGCGTCTCCCGCGGTGCCGCCCAGCACCACTTCCCCACCCGCGAGGACCTGTTCACCGCCGCCGTCGAGTACGTCGCCGAGGAACGCTCCGGCGCCCTGCGCGCCCTCTTCCCCGAGGGCGCCGCCGGCGACCGCCGGGCCGTCGTCGCCGCCCTCGTCGACCTGTACACCGGCCCCCTCTTCCGCGCCGCCCTCCACCTGTGGGTCGCCGCGTCCAACGAGGCACAACTGCGGCCCCGCGTCACCGAACTCGAAGCCCGCGTCGGCCGCGAGACCCACCGCATCGCCGTCGACCTCCTCGGCGCCGACGAGACCCGCCCCGGCGTCCGCGAGACCGTGCAGGGCCTGCTCGACATGGCCCGCGGCCTCGGCCTCGCCAACCTCCTCACCGACGACGCCGCGCGCCGCGACCGCGTCGTGGCCCAGTGGGCGGCACTGCTCGACGGGGCGCTGGACTGACCATGGGAGACCGGTTCCAGGTGATCGCCGACCTCGACGCGACCACCACCGACGCCGCACGGCTCGCCACCCGCGTCACGGCCTGGCTCGCCGCCGAGGGCGTCGTACTCGCCGAACGCACGCCGTGCGTCCCCGGCCGGCCCCTCGGCCACCCGCCCGGCCCGCACTGGGAGCGGGCCGTGGACGACGACTGGGACCGGCCGCCCTCCGACGGGCTCGCCGTCCACACCGGGCGCACCGGCTTCACCAGCGGAGCCGACCTTCCGGACGCGGCCGTCTGCCCGCGCTGCAGGGCGGTCACGCCACTCGACGACACGCTGTGGCCCCGCTTCCACGACGCCATGCGGACCTGGCACGACGCCGGCTCCGCCACCGTCGCCTGCCCGGTCTGCGCCGCACCCGTCGCCGTACCCGACTGGACGTGGGACGACCGCCCCCTGGCCTTCGCCCACCTCGGCTTCGAGTTCTGGAACTGGCCCGACCTCAGCGACACGTTCCAGGCCCGCCTGACCACCCTCCTCGACGGCCACCGCACGGTGTACCTGTGGGGCGGCTACTAGGGGGTGTCTGCCCGGGCACCCGTCAGGGACTGAGCCGCTCCACCCGCCAGCCCCCGCCCGGCTCCGCCACGTACCGCAGCCGGTCGTGCAGCCGGTTCTCCCGCCCCTGCCAGAACTCCACCGACGACGGCACCACCCGGAACCCGCCCCAGTGCGGCGGCACCGGCACCCGCTCACCCTCCGGATAACGGGCCTCCAGCTCGGCGTACGCGGCCTCCAGCTCCGCACGCGAGCCGATCACCGAGGACTGCGCGCTCGCCCACGCCCCCAGCTGCGAACCGTGCGGCCGGCTCCGGAAGTACGCGGCCGTCTCGTCCCGCCCGGTACGCCGCGCCACGCCCGTGACGATCACCTGCCGCGCCATCGGATACCAGGGGAACAGCAACGACACCTGCGGGTTCTCCGCCAGCTCACGGGCCTTGCGGGAGTCGTAGTTGGTGTAGAAGACGAAGCCCTGCTCGTCGAACTGCTTCAGCAGCACCGTGCGGGAACTCGGCCGCCCCTGCGCGTCGGCCGTCGAGACGACCATCGCGTTCGGCTCGAACAGCCGCCCCTCCGTCGCGGCCTGCCGGAACCACCGCGCGAACTGCCGCACGGGCGTCGCCGCGAGATCGGCCTCGGCCAGCCCCTCCTCGCGATAGTGCTTGCGCATCACCGACGGGTCGGGGACGGGCTCGTGCGGGACGGCGGGAACGGCGTCATGCTCGGTCACCCGGTCATCTTGCCGTATGCCCCGGGGCACCCCGCCACGGTGTCCTTCGTCACTGCGTGGCACTGAGTGCCGCGAAACCTCCCCAGGGTTGACACCCAGGGATATCGTGCAGATGCCGGCCCGGTGGGGTGACCACCAGGCCGACGGGGCATGACCCGAGTGAACGTTCGGGACCGCGAGCCAGCCCAGGCCGTGGATCCTCGCGGCGCTCACCCACCCCGCGGGCCACACCCGAGCCGGCCCATCACCGTCGTACCGCCCACACCCCGCACGCCGTCCCACCCACCCGTCGTACACATCACGAGGAGCCGCCTGATGTCCGACTTCGTACCCGGACTCGAAGGAGTCGTCGCGTTCGAGACGGAGATCGCCGAACCGGACAAGGAGGGCGGCGCCCTCAGGTACCGGGGAGTCGACATCGAGGACCTGGTCGGTCACGTCTCCTTCGGCAACGTCTGGGGCCTGCTCGTCGACGGCGCCTTCAACCCCGGCCTCCCGCCCGCCGAGCCGTTCCCCATCCCCGTGCACTCCGGCGACATCCGCGTCGACGTCCAGTCCGCGCTCGCCATGCTCGCCCCCGTCTGGGGCCTGAAACCCCTCCTCGACATCGACGCCGAACAGGCCCGCGAGGACCTCGCCCGCGCCGCCGTCATGGCCCTGTCCTACGTCGCCCAGTCCGCCCGCGGCCAGGGCCTGCCCATGGTCCCGCAGCGCGAGATCGACAAGGCCCGGTCCGTCGTCGAACGCTTCATGATCCGCTGGCGCGGCGAGCCCGACCCCAAGCACGTCGCCGCCGTCGACGCCTACTGGACCTCCGCCGCCGAGCACGGCATGAACGCCTCCACCTTCACCGCCCGCGTCATCGCCTCCACCGGAGCCGACGTCGCCGCCGCCCTCTCCGGCGCCGTCGGCGCCATGTCCGGCCCCCTCCACGGCGGCGCGCCCTCCCGCGTCCTGCACATGATCGAGGAGATCGAACGCACCGGGGACGCCGAGGCGTACGTCAGGAAGACCCTCGACAAGGGCGAGCGCCTGATGGGCTTCGGCCACCGCGTCTACCGCGCCGAGGACCCCCGCGCCCGCGTCCTGCGCCGCACCGCGCGGGAACTCGGCGCCCCGCGCTTCGAGGTCGCCGAAGCCCTGGAGAAGGCGGCCCTGGCCGAGCTCCACGCCCGCCGCCCCGACCGCGTCCTCGCCACCAACGTCGAGTTCTGGGCCGCCATCGTCCTCGACTTCGCCGAGGTCCCCGCGCACATGTTCACCTCGATGTTCACCTGCGCCCGCACCGCCGGCTGGTCGGCGCACATCCTGGAACAGAAGCGCACCGGCCGCCTCGTGCGCCCCTCCGCCCGCTACATCGGCCCCGGCCCGCGCGACCCGCGCGAGATCGAGGGCTACGCGGACATCGCGCACTGAGCCGCCGCGGGCGGCGTCACGCGGGGCTCAGCAGCCCCGCGTGATGCCGCTCGGCCACCAGCGGATGCGCCCGCAGCTTGCCCTTCAGCTCGTTGAAGCCGTACTCCGCGAACAGCGGATTCGCCGGATCGTCGGTCACGCCCCGCGCGGCCGAGGCATGTGGGAACGGCAGCGGCTCGACCCGCGCGTCCAGCCGCGGGTTGTAGAAGAACGGCACGGAGAACCGCTCCGTGGCCCCCGGCGGCGACACGACCCGGTGGTTCGTGGCCACCAGATAGCCGTTGGTGGCCACCTCCAGCAGCTCGCCCAAGTTCACCACGAACGCCCCGGCAACCGGCGGCACGTCATGGAACAGCCCGTCCTCCCGCTGCACCTGGAGCCCGCCCACCCCGTCCTGCAGCAGCAGCGTGAGGAACCCGTAGTCCTTGTGCGCGCCCACCCCCTGCTCGGCGCCGTCCACCGCGCTCCCCGGATACCGCACCAGCTTCAGATGCGGATGCGCGTGCTCCCCGAAGATCGGGTCGTAGAAGTCGGCGGGCGCCCCGATCGCCGCCAGCAGCTCGTGCAGCAGCCGCTCCGCGACCCCGCTCAGCCGGTCGATCCACGCCAGCGCGGCCGTCCGCAGCTCGGGCAGCGCCGCCGGCCACTGGTTCGGCCCCTGCAGCCACCAGTACGCCGGCTCACCCGGCCCGGGCACCCGCACCGGCCGCTCCGCCCCGATGTCCAGCTGGTCCCGCCAGTCCCGCGCACCGCCGGTGCGCTCGTCACCGACGCGCGTGTAGCCGCGGAAGTGCGGCGAGTTCACGTTGTCCAGCGCCACCCGCTCCGCCTCCGGCAGCGCGAAGAACCGCCGCATGGCCGACAGCAACGCCTCCGTCTCCTCCTCGGTGACCCCGTGCCCGACGAGCTGGAAGAAGCCCACGTCCCGGGCGGCCGCGTGCAACCGGTCACGGAAAGCCGCCCGCGCCCCGGGCCCGGCATGGGCATCGGACAGATCGATCACGGGAAGCTGCTGGTACGACACGTGAGAGTTCATGAGGACATCCGCGGGGTGTACGGGGGCCCGCGCCCCCGCCGGGGTGGGGCGGAGACACGGCGCACCGAAGGAAGGAAAGGAACAGCCCGGAAGCTCAGGAGATCAGGGAGCCGAAGGGCGGGCGGCAGAGCCAGAACCGGCGATCAGCCGGGAAAACGGGCCCGAGCGCTCAGATCGTGAAGCGTCGACAGCCCATGCTCGTGACGCGGACGAAGTCCACATGGCGGCGTCGAACGAGCGGAAGCATGCCCCCAGCGTACTGCCCCGGAAAACGCAGACGACCCGCGAGCCTGGTCCTCCTGGAAGGAGGAGCCGGTCGGACGTACCGGCAGCTCGCGGGTCGGGTGACTGCTTGGGATTGGGCCGGCTGCGCGCTTCGCTCACGCGCTGGTCCGGCACCGCACTGAGTGTGGTGACGAGCCGCTAGCCCGCAGCCACCTCACGCGTCCGGTTTTCATACATCTGCCGAACCACCTCCCTTCTCGTGTACCGCACACCCTAGGAAGTGGCACCGCGCCACTCAACCTTTTTTCGCGAGTGCTGCAGCTCTCGGTGCATGACAATGCGTGCATGACAAAGCGGCGGGCGATTCTCAGTGGTTCGGTGTTCGAGGAGCGGATCGGGTACGCGCGGGCCGTGGTGGACGGGGACTGGGTGCACGTGTCGGGGACGACCGGGTACGACTACGCGACCATGACGATCTCCGACGACGTCGTCGAGCAGGCCGAGCAGTGTCTGCGGAACATCGGGGCGGCGCTGGAGGAGGCGGGGTGCTCGTTCGCCGACGTGGTGCGGGTGCGGTATCTGCTGCCGGACCGGGGGGACTTCGAGCCGTGCTGGCCGGTGCTGCGGGCCTGCTTCGGCGAGGTGCGGCCGGCGGCCACGATGATGGTGTGCGGGCTGGCCGATCCCCGGATGAGGATCGAGATCGAGGTGTACGCGCGGCGGCCCGGGGCCGGGTGAGGGAGGGAGTTACCGGCGGGCAACGATTCCTCGGTGATTCCCCGCAATCTTGCGGGAACCATATGTGGGCTGAGTCACGTTCCAGTTGAATGAGGCCAGTGAGCACGACTGACGTGCCGTACGTGCGGACACAGCCTGCAGGGGGTCCAGGTGAGTGCTTCCCGGCGTAGTGGGACCACTGACGAACTGGGGCCGGACGAGCCGGAGCGGGACGGTGCCGATCTGCTGGCCGCCCTGCTGGACGGCATGGACGCGGCCCTGTGCGCGTTCGACGCCGACGGGGTCGTCACGCACTGGAACCGCGAGGCCGAGCGGATCCTCGGCTGGAGCGCGGCCGAGGCCGTGGGCCGGCACGGGTTCGCCGGCTGGGCGGTGCGCAGCGCGGACGCCGAGGAGGTCGAGGCGCGGCTGCTGTCGGCCATGCACGCGCCCGGCCGGCAGGTGCACGAGTTCGCGCTGCTGACGAAGGACGGCGGGCGGGTGCTCGTGCGGACCCAGTCGGCGGCCGTGCGCGGCCCGGACGGCAAGCCCGCGGGGGTGTACTGCGCCTTCAGCGAGGTGCACGCGCAGATCGACCTGGAGCGGTCCATCGCGCTGAGCGAGGCGTTGTTCGAGGACGCGGGCTGGGGCGTGGTGCTGGTCGACGCCGATCTGCGCCCGGCCGTGGTCAACGCGCACGCGGCCCGTGCGCTGGGCCTGGGGCGTACGGCGGTGCTGGGCCGGCCGCTCGGGGATCTGCTGGCGCAGGGCGTGGAGGAGCTGGAGGCGGTGCTCACCCATGTGCTGGCCGAGGGCGCGCCTCCCGCGCCCGCCGAGGTGTGGGTGGGGGTGCGCACGCCGGAAGGGGTGCGGCGGCGCTGCTGGCGCTGCGGGTTCGTCCGGCTGGCCTCGCCGCTCGCGGAGGAGCCGGTGCCGCTGGGGGTGGGCTGGCTGTTCCTGGACGTCACGGAGGCCAAGCAGGGCGAGCAGGAGGCGGCGCAGCTGCGGTTCCGTACGAATCAGCTGCACCGCGCGGCGCGGGCGGCGGCGGAGTGCGAGGACCCGCTGGAGGCGGCGACCGTCCATCTCGACTTCGCGCTGGCCGGGTTCGCCGATCACGCGCTGATCGACCGGGTGGCGGGCGGTGCGGTCATGGAGGGGGAGGGCGCGCCTGAGGTGCGGTTGATCCGGGTCGCGGCGACTCCCTCGGGTGCGCCGGGGCCGAGTCTGTCGGTGGGGGCGGCGGGGCTGCCGGTGCGGTACGGCGAGGGGCATCCGGCGTTGAGCTGCGTCGAGCGGGCCGGCACGGTGCGGGTCAGTGTGGGGAACGTGCCCGCCGAGCGGGCGCGGGCGTGGGCGTTGGCCCGGCAGTGGCCGCCGGACGCGGTGCACGCGCTGTGCGCGGTGCTGCGCAGCCGGGGCCGGACGCTGGGGGCGGTGACCTTCCTGCGGGGTGCCGGGCGCAGCGCGTTCGACCGGTCGGACACGCCGTACGCCGAGGACGTCGCCGTACGGATCGCGGGCGCGCTGGATCTGGCGGGGCTGCTGCGGCCGGAGGCGTAGCCGCGAGGGTGCCGGTCCGGTCAGTGGTGGTAGAAGATCCGGTCGCCGTACTCCTCCAGGATGCGGCCGTTCCATTCGTGGCCGCCGTCGACGTTGCCGGAGCGCAGCAGCGGGGGTTCGATGCCGCGTTCGGCGAGGGTGCTGGCGGCGGTGGCCATGACGGCCTGGAGGAGGGCGGTGGTGACGACCGTGGAGGCGGGCGCGAAGGGGGCGGGGACGCTGTCGAGGGTCAGTTCGGCGTCGCCGACGGCGATCTTGGAGTCGAGGACGATGTCGCAGTGGTCCTTGAGGAAGGTGCCGGAGGAGTGCCGGGAGCCGGTCTTGGTGGCGTAGGCGACGGAGGTGACGCCGATGACGTGGATGCCGAGGGCGCGGGCGTTGATGGCCATCTCGACGGGCAGGGCGTTGCGTCCGGAGAGGGAGATGATCACCAGGGCGTCGCCCGCGCGGAGGGGCGAGCTGTCCAGGACGGCGGCGGCGAGGCCGTCGACGCGTTCCAGGGCGGAGCCGAGGGTGGCGGGCATGACGTCGACGCCGACGACGCCGGGGACGGCGAGGAGGTTCATCAGCGCGAGGCCGCCGGCGCGGTAGACGAGGTCCTGGGCGGCGAGCGAGGAGTGGCCGGCCCCGAAGGCGAACAGCCGGCCGCCGGCGGTGACGATGTCGGCGAGCAGGGTGCCGGCCGCGGCGATGGAGGCGGCCTCCTCGTCGCGGACCCGTCGCAGCAGGCCGATGGCGGCGTCGAGGTACCGGTCGGCCGGCTTGCTGTCGCCCATGCGAGCTCCTTCGCACCGTTGCGTGTGTCGCGGATCACCGTGCGGTCTGGACCATTGTGCTGTCAATACGGGGGAGGGGACGGGCCGCCCGGCGTGGACCGCTCCGCCCGCGGTCTCGCGTTTCGGCGGCGCGGCACGGTTGTCAGTGGCATCCGGCAGAATTGATGGCAGGGCCAGCGCACGCGCCGAGGTGCCGTCGAGCCCTCGGCAGATCTCATCTCATCGAGGGGCACGTATGTCCGGACTGATCGACACGACGGAGATGTATCTCCGCACCATCCTCGAGCTGGAGGAGGAAGGTGTGGTCCCCATGCGCGCCCGGATCGCCGAGCGGCTCGACCAGAGCGGGCCGACGGTCAGCCAGACGGTGGCGCGGATGGAGCGTGACGGGCTGGTGTCCGTCGCGAGCGACCGGCACCTGGAGCTGACCGAGGAGGGCCGCCGGCTCGCCACGCGTGTGATGCGCAAGCACCGGCTCGCGGAGTGTCTGCTCGTCGACGTGATCGGCCTGGAGTGGGAGCAGGTGCACGCCGAGGCCTGCCGCTGGGAACACGTGATGAGCGAGGCGGTCGAGCGGCGCGTCCTGGAGCTGCTGCGCCACCCGACCGAGTCGCCGTACGGCAACCCGATCCCGGGGCTCGAGGAGCTGGGCGAGAAGGACGGCGCCGACCCGTTCCTCGACGAGGGCATGGTCTCGCTGGCCGAGCTCGACCCGGGCACGGAGGGCAAGACGGTGGTGGTGCGCCGGATCGGCGAGCCGATCCAGACGGACGCCCAGCTGATGTACACGCTGCGGCGCGCGGGTGTGCAGCCCGGTTCGGTGGTGAGTGTGACGGAGTCGGCCGGCGGTGTGCTGGTGGGCAGCGGCGGCGAGGCCGCCGAGCTGGAGGCGGACGTGGCGTCCCACGTGTTCGTCGCCAAGCGCTGAGTCTTCGTCGTCAGACCTTGAGACGGCGCGCGGCGGGCGCCGGGCCGCCCGCCCGACTCGCTTGCCGTCCCCGGGAGTCGTGACCCGGAACGCCGACGACCGGACGCCGGGCGTGTCAGGCTGTCCGGTGTGGGCCCCGGTGCCCTGTCAGGTGTGGGCCCCGGCGCCTCGCGGCGCCGGGGCCTGTCCTCCCCTGCTTCGACCCGGAGCCCCGAGCTCTCAGGGTCGTCCCCCTCGGACCGGTTTTCCCCGAGCGGTCCGCCTCCCGCTGAGAGATCTCCCCTCGGCGGCGGCGATCATTCCTTGAGCGGGGTCACTCGAACGAGGGGTGTTGTCCGCGGACGCCGTATCTTCGAATGGGCTTTCGATAGTCTGCGGGGGCGGACGACAGCACCGCACGGCAGTACGGCAGCACCAGAAGCACGACCAGCAGTACTCAGGCGTACGAGCGGAGCTTGGGGGTGCCGGGATCATGGCACGGCGTATCGACGTGACCGGAGCGGGCGGCGTACGCCTTGCCGCCTGGGAGTTCGGCGACCCACCCAAGAGCGGCACCGGCCCGGACCCCGCCCGGCCCGGCGTGCTGTTACTCCACGGCCTCATGGGCCGCGCCTCCCACTGGGCGCCCACCGCCCGCTGGCTCGCCGAGCGCCACCGCGCCGTCGCACTCGACCAGCGCGGGCACGGCCAGAGCGAGAAGCCCCCGCGCGCCGCCTACACCCGCGAGGCCTACGTCGACGACGCCGAGGCCGCCCTGGAACAGCTCGGCCTCGGCCCGGCCGTGCTGATCGGCCACGCCATGGGCGCGCTGACCGCCTGGCAGCTCGCCGCCAAACGCCCCGACCTGGTGCGCGCCCTGATCATCTGTGACATGCGGGCCTCCGCGCTGGGCGCCGCCTCGCAGCGCGAGTGGGCCGCCTGGTTCGCGTCCTGGCCGGTGCCCTTCGCCACGCTCGCCGACGTCCGCAAGTGGTTCGGCGAGGACGACCCCTGGGTGGAGCGCCCCAACCCGGCCCGCGGCGCGTTCTACGCCGAGGTCATGGCCGAGTCCCCGGACGGCTGGCGGCCCGTCTTCGAGCCCGAGCAGATGCTGAGGTCCCGCGAGACCTGGGTGTACGACGCCCACTGGGAGGAGCTGGCCCGGGTCCGCTGCCCCACCCTGGTGGTCCGCGGCCTCGACGGCGAGCTGGGCCGTGCCGAGGCCCAGGAGATGGTCCGGGTCCTCCCGCGCGGCGAGTACGCCGAGGTCGCCGACGCCGGCCACCTCGTCCACTACGACCAGCCGGAGGCCTGGCGCGCGGCGATCGAGCCGTTCCTGAACCGCCTCCGCGACGACGGCCTCCCCGAGAATGGCGCTCCCGAGAACGGCGTCCCCGAGGACGGCGTCCGCGAGACCTGACCCCGCCCGCGCCCCCGGCCGCGTCCCCGCCCGCGCCCGCGCCCTCACCTCACGCCTTGCTCACCGCCGTGAGGATCTCCGGCAGCCGCGCCGCCGTGCGGGGCGCGGCCAGGCGCAGGCCGGCGTAGGCGAGGCCCGCGCCCCAGACCGTGCCCACCGGCAGCAGCAGCGGGCTCCACCGCTCGGCGTCCGCGCCCGTGTGGATCCACACCGCCGCCGCGATGACGGGCGAGCACAGCAGCGCGGCGGCCACCATCCCGCCGAAGATGGAGATCCAGGCGAGCCCGGCCTGGCCGGGGGCCACGTTCTTGTAGCCCTCCTGCGGGATGGAGTACGGGAACCGCGCCGAGGTCCACGCCCCGGTCGCCAGCATCGCCCCGAGCAGCGCGAAGGACAGCCCCAGCGCCTCCGGCAGCCGCGCCCAGTCGCCGAGCAGGCCCGCGGTGAGGACGGTGACCGCGGCGGCGTACGGCAGGGTGATCACCAGCAGGGCCAGTGCCCGCGCGCGCAGCTCGGCATAGGCGTCCCGTGGGGACGAGATCGTCATCGCGACCATCCAGAACGCGGAGGTGTCCTGCCCGAACTGGTTGTACATCTGGATGCCGAGCATGCCCGCCGCGAAGCAGGCGAAGTACACCGACCCGGTGCCCTGGACCGCGTTGAACACCGGCACGATCAGCCCGATCGCCAGCGAGGTCACCCACGCCGCCTTGGTCTTCGGGTCCCGCCACACATAGCGCAGGCTGCGCTCCATCACGGTCCCGGTCCGCCCGCCCGGCAGCAGCCGCCCGAGCCGCGTCGAGGACCGCTCCCGCGCGGCCCCGGCCGCGCCCGGCAGCGTGGACGCGTCCGGCGAGGTCATCAGCCGGGTCAGATGCCTCGCCCATACGGCGATCAGGGCGGCCAGCGCCGCCACGCTGAGCGCCAGTTGCAGCGCGGCCGTCGCGTGGTCGCCGCCGCTGACCGAGTGCACCGCGCCGAGCGCCGACGCGGGCGGCACCCAGCGCAGTACGTCCGCCGCCGGGTCGAGCTGCCCGAGCCCGGCGGAACCGAGCCGCTGCGCACCGAAGTTGACGACCTGCGCGCCGATCGCCACGACCAGCCCGCTCAGCACCGCGAGGTCGCGGCCCCGACGGCTGGTCAGCAGCCGGACGTTGGCGGCGGCGACGGCCCGCGCGAAGGCCACGCAGACTAGCAGCCCCAGCACGACGGCGACCACGCCCACGGCGTACGCCGCCGCCCCGCGCGCCACCGTGACCACCGAACCGGCGAACAGGCAGAGCGTGAACAGCGGCCCGATCCCCACCAGCGAGGCGGTGAGCAGCGCCCGCACCAGCGGCCGGGGCCGCAGCGGCAGCATCACCAGCCGGGTCGGGTCGAGGGTCTCGTCGCCGCTGGGGAAGAACAGCGGCATCACCGCCCACCCCAGGCCCAGCACCGCCGCCAGCAGCACGACCAGGGAGTCGGCGTGCGCGGTGCCGCGCAGCAGGACCAGCCCGAGCACCTGGAGCGCGGCGAACAGCAGTGTGACGACGGCCGACGCGAGGTACGCGGCCCGGCGCCCGCCGGACTGCCGCAGCCCGTTGCGCAGCAGCGACAGCTTCAGCCGTACGACGGTGGCGGTGAGACCCGTGCGGGTGCCGGGCGTGCTCACCGGGCGCCGCCGCCGAGCCAGTCGAGGTCGGTCCCGGCGTCCCGGCCGTGCGCGCCGACCAGCTCGAGGAAGGCCTTCTGCAGGGTGGGGGCGGTGCCCCGCACCTCGGCGAGGGTGCCGTGCGCGCGGATCCGTCCGGCGGCCATGACGGCGACCCAGTCGCACAGCGACTCGACCAGTTCCATCACATGGGAGGAGAAGACCACGGTGGCGCCGGAGGCGGTGTACCGCTCCAGGACGCCCCGGATGGTCTGCGCGGAGACCGGGTCGACGCCCTCGAACGGCTCGTCGAGGAACAGCACCTCGGGGTTGTGCAGCAGGGCCGCGGCCAGGCCGATCTTCTTGCGCATGCCGGTCGAGTAGTCCACGACCAGCTTGTGCTGCGCGCCCGCCAGATCCAGGACGTCCAGCAGCTGGGTGGCGCGCTTGTCCACCTCGGCGCCGGGCAGGCCGCGCAACCTGCCCGTGTACGCCAGCAGTTCCCGCCCCGACAGCCGCTCGAACAGCCGCAGCCCCTCGGGCAGCACCCCGATCCGCGCCTTCACCTCGACCGGGTCCCGCCACACGTCGTGCCCGACGACCTCGACGGTGCCCTGGTCGGGCCGCAGCAGCCCGGTCACCATGGAGAGCGTCGTGGTCTTCCCGGCCCCGTTGGGCCCGACCAGCCCGACGAACTTCCCGGCGGGCAGCTCCAGATCGATCCCGGCGACGGCGACCTGCTGCCCGAACCGCTTCCAGAGCCCTTGCACACGTACGGCTGACGTCATGCCTGAACCCTACGGTCACGTCCCCGCCCGGGGGCGCGGGGAGTCGCGCCATCAACCCCCGTGACCCGCAGCCGCCGACGACCGGCGAGCGGGCGGAGCCTCCGGCGTCAGCGATCCCGCCCGCACGCGTAGGCGAGCGGCGAGATCAGCTCCTCGGCGTCCGGCAGCCACCGGTTCGCGGGCGTCGGCCGGCAGGCCCACTGCACGGCCCCCCGCGACCCGTACCGCGTGGGAGGCGCCGCCACGTAACCGCCCTCGCCGAGCGCCACCAGATCCAGCGACGCCGGCGACCAGCCCAGCTTGCGCACCAGGTCCGGCACCTTGGCGGCGGCCCCGGGCAGGACGAAGAACTGCATCCGCCGGGCCGGCGTCAACGTCACCGGGCCCAGCGTGAGTTCCATCCGCTGCATGCGCGCGAGCGCCAGGAACCCGGCCGTCTCCGGCACGCAGATCGCGTCGAACGTACGCCCCGTGGGCAGCAGGATCGAGGCGTCCGGCTGCTTCTGCCACATCCGGCGCGCGACGGTCGCGCTGCCCGTCGCCTGGGTCGCCCAGTCCGCGCGCGCGGGGTGCGCGCCGGGCTCCTCGCACAGCGGGTCGCCGCAGGAGCAGCGCTGATGTCCGTCGACGGCTTCCAGCCAGGTGCCGGGGAACACGTCCCAGTGGCGCTCCTCGGCGTAGCGAACGGCGGTCTCCAGCAGCGAGTCCCCGCGCTGCTGGGGAATCTGTGCGGTCTCGGTGCCCCGGATCGTCTCTTCCACGTGGAACTCAACTCCCGCGCCCACCACGGGTTACGGCCCCGTGCGCGCGCGGGGGAGGAGCATCGATTCGGCGTCCGGGGCGCATGGGTGCATGTATGGGGGCGCGCGGTTGGGTCCGCGGGGGGAGCTGGGTAGCCACGAGGGGGGACGGGTGGGTACGGGGCGCTCTTACCCCGGCGTACCCGGTAATCCGTGCATGCCTCGTGTTTTCGGGGCATGTCCGCATTTTCGGTACGACCGTGGGGCATTGATCTTCACGACCGGAATCCCTCGCCGCCGGCGAGGGGCGACGGGCGGGGAAGACACGACAACTCGGTGCACGGGCAGGCACCGCAGCCACAGGGGGTTTACGCCATGGCCGCAAGGCCTCTCGTCGCGCGGCAGCCGAACGAACGGCTGCAGGCGCTCATCCAGGAGGCGGGGTGCTCGAACGCCGGGCTCGCCCGCCGGGTCAACATGTGCGGCGCCGAACACGGACTCGACCTGCGCTACGACAAGACGTCCGTGGCACGCTGGCTGCGCGGACAGCAGCCGCGCGGCCGCGCCCCGGCGATCATCGCCGAGGCGCTGGGCCGCAAACTCGGCCGTACGGTCACGATCGACGAGATCGGCATGGCCAACGGCAAGAACCTCGCGTCGGGCGTCGGCCTCCAGTTCTCGCCGACGGTACTGGGAGCCATCGAGCAGGTCTGCGAGCTGTGGCGCAGCGACGTCGGACGCCGCGACTTCCTGTCCGGTTCGTCCGTCGCCGCCTCGGCGCTGGTCGAGCCGAGCCGCGACTGGCTGATCTCCGCGCCCGACGCGCAGGTGGCGCGCTCGGCCGGTCCCCGCGTGGGCCGGTCGGACGTGGCCGCCGTGCGCTCGATGACCCAGGCGCTGGTCGACCTGGACCACCAGTACGGCAGCGGGCACGTCCGCCCGGTCGTCGTGCACTACCTCAACAGCGTCGTCTCCGGGCTGCTCGCCGGGTCCTACCGGGAGTCCGTCGGCCGCGAACTGTTCGCCGCCGTCGCCCGGTTGACCGAGCTGGCCGGTTACATGGCGGTGGACACCGGGCAGCCGGGGCTCGCCCAGCGCTACTACATCCAGGCACTGCGACTCGCCCAGGCGGCGGGCGACCGCGGCTACGGCGGCTATGTGCTGGCCGCCTCCATGAGCCACCTGGCCGCCCAGCTCGGGAACCCGCGGGAGATCGCCCAGTTGGCGCGGGCGGCGCAGGAGGGGGCGCGGGGGCGCGTGACCCCGCGCGCGGAGGCCATGTTCCACGCGGCGGAGGCGCGCGGCCACGCGCTGATGGGGGACGCGCGGGCCGCCCAGGCCGCCGTGGGGCGCGCGGTGAGCGCCATGGAGCAGGCGGACCCGGACTCCGGGGACGACCCCGCGTGGATCGCCCACTTCGACCAGGCCTACCTCGCCGACGAACTCGCCCACTGCCACCGCGACCTGGGCCAGGCCGAGGCCGCCGCCCGGTGCGCGCGGCAGTCCCTGGAGGGACACCCCGCGTCCCGGGCCCGGCGCCGCGCGATCGGCTATGTGCTGCTCGCCACGGCGCAGGTGCAGCAGCGCGAGATCGAAGAGGCCTGCCACACCGGGCTGAAGGCCGTGGAGCTGCTGGAGACCCTGCGCTCCAACCGGGGCGCCGAGTACCTGGAGGACTTCCAGCAGCGTCTGGAGCCGTTCCGGGACGAGGCGGTGGTGAGGGAGTTCGGGGCGCGCCTGGATCTGCAGCCGGCCGCGTGAACGGACGGCCCGCCGCCGGGTGACGGCGCGGGAAACGGGTGGTTGACGGGCGGAGGTGACGGGAGGACAGCGTCGCGGGCCGGTCGCGGGAGCGCGGTCACAGGTCACAGGGCCGGGTCCTGTGCTGCGTGGCACCCGGCTCGGGGGACCCGGTAGCGTGAGCCGACGATTCCGAAGGTCCCCCATTCGTAGGAGTCCCGGTGACGCAGAGTGGACAGGGCGAGGAGCCCTCGGCGCAGCGCGCGCACGAAGGCATCGTGCTGCCCTCCGACGGTGGCGAGCCCGTGCTGCCGGGCGCGCAAGGAGGCCCCGGCCGCCCCGCCGACGGCCCCCTTCCGGCCCAGGCCCCGCCCGGCGCCCAGTCCTGGGGCGAGCCCTGGGGGCCCGGACCGCAGCAGCACGCCGCGACCCCGCAGCAGCAGAACTGGCCGGCGCCGCCGGACCAGGCGTGGGGCGACCCGCAGGGCGGCCACCCCGCGCCCCGGCCCGGCGACGGCGCCCCGCCCGCACAGCAGGCCCCGTCCGCGCCGGGCGCGGGTCCGCTGCCGCCCGAGGGGGCGTCCGGCCCGTCGTACGGCGGGGACGCGGGGGCGCCGGGTGCCGCGTACGGTCCGCACGCGGGCGCGCCCGCGCAGGCGTACGGCCCCGGCCCGTACGCGCAGGCGCCCGGTGCGGCGTACGGAGGCCACGCGGGCGGTTACGACGGTTCGGGCCGGCCGGTGCAGGGCGGCGCGGCGGGGGCGTACCCCGGCACCCCCGGTGGCGGGCCGCTGCCGCCGGCCGCCGACGAGGGCGCCACGCAGTACATACCCCCGGTCGGGGCCGCACCCGGCCCGGACGGGGCCACCCAGTACCTGCCGCCCGTGCGGCCCGCGGCCGACGAGGGCGCGACCCAGTACCTGCCGCCGGTGACGCCGGGGGCGCTGCCGCCGGAGATGCCCGCCGCGGGATCCGCCGAGCGTCCCGACGAGAGCACCCGGTACCTGGGGCGGGTCCCCTCGGGCGAGACGCCCGGCGGGCAGCCGCCGGCCGGGCCCGACGCGCAGGCCACGCAGTACATCCCGCCCGTCGCCGGGGGCCGGCAGACGCCCGCCGAGTTCGACAGCCTCTTCCGCGCGGACGGCCCCGCCGAGGGCACCCGGCACCTGCCCCACGTCCAGGACCCCCCGCGGCCGCCGGCGCCCGCCTACGACGAGCCCGCGCCGGGCCGGGGCCGCGGCGGTCGCACCGGCTCCCGGGTGCCGCTGATCGCGGCGTGCGGCGTCGCCATCGCGGTGGTCGGGATCGGCGCGGGAGCGCTCCTCGCCGACAACGGCGGCGAGGAGGAGTCACCGCGGCCGGTCTCCGCGACGGCGCCCGCGAGCCAGTCCGCGAGCGCGTCCCCGTCGCCGTCCGCCGACCCGGCCGAGCAGCAGGCGGTCGCGCTGGACAAGCTGCTCGCCGACAGCGGCGACAGCCGCACCGCCGTGATCAACGCGGTCAACGACGTGAAGTCCTGCACCAACCTCACCCAGGCGGCCAAGGACCTGCGGGACGCGGCCGAGCAGCGCAACGAGCTGGTCACCCGGCTGTCCGGGCTGGCCGTGGACAAGCTGCCGGACCACGCGGCGCTGACCACCGCGCTCACCAACGCGTGGAAGGCGTCCGCGTCCGCCGACAACCACTACGCCGGCTGGGCCGACCAGGTCGCCGCGCGCAAGGGCAAGCTGTGCAAGAAGGGGCAGGCCCGCAGCACCCCGCAGACGGAGGCGGGCAACCGCGAGAGCGGCACCGCGACGACGCAGAAGGCGCAGGCCGCCAAGCTGTGGAACGCGATCGCCCGCACGTACGGGCTGACCGAGCGGCAGCCGACCCAGCTGTGAGGCCCGGGCGGGGGTGAGGGCGGGCGCCGGGCGCTCAGGCGACCTCGGCGCCCTCCAGGGTGCGCGTGACGTCGATGAAGCCCTCGCGGGCCTCGACCAGGCGGCCGTCGCGGACGACCTGGAGGGTGACGTTCGCGTTCACCAGCCGCGGGAAGCCCACCGAGGCGAGCCGGTCCTGGAACTTCCAGCGCAGGGTCGGGGTGAGCCCGCCGGTGGCGACCTCGACGCCGTCGTCCAGGGCCCGGCGCACGGCGGTCGCCGTCAGCTCCTCGTCCGCGCCGATGCCCTCGGCGACCGCCCGGAAGACGGTGTAGGCGATCCAGGTGGTCTGCACCCCGGCGTCCGCGGGATCGATCCGGGTGTCGGCGAAGGCCTGCTCGCGGATCACCCGCTTCATCTCGTCCCAGCGCTTGTCGGTCTCCACCGGGTACCAGCCCGTGATGTACGCCCCCTCGTACGGGCCCGAGCGGCCGCCGGAGGCGTCGATCACGGTCTGGTCGACGCTGCCGAGCACGGTGCCGGTGCGGACGTCCGGGAAGTCCTCCCGCGTGCGGCGGAAGGAGTCCATGAAGGTGCTGGTGCGGCCGCCGAGCGCGGGCACCACGCAGCCCTTGCGGGCCGGGTCGGCCGTCGCCTGCCGCAGCGCGCGCTGCGCCTGGGCGGAGTACTCGGTGGCGTCCTCGGCGGCGTGCAGGTCGGCCGCGCTCGCGTGGCCGCCCGCCTCCAGGCCCGCGTTGATCAGGGTGGGCAGCTCGTCGCCGGCGATGGTGTCGGGGCGGACCAGGGTGACCGGGCCGCAGCCGCGGGCCAGCTCCTTGCCGAGGCCGGCCAGCAGCGCGGGCTGGCCGCCGTTGACCGGGTAGGAGAGCGGGCTGGTGAACTCATCGTTGGTGGCGCCGTAGCCGCCGATGTAGGGGATGCCGGCGCCCTCCAGCACCGGGAAGAAGGACCCGGCGTACTGGCTGTACGAGCCGACCACCGCGACCGCGTTCTCCCTGACCGCGCGGCGGGCGCACTTGGCGGCGCCCACGCTGTCGTTGTGGTCGTTGCAGATCAGCACCCTGAGCTTGCGGCCGTCGATGCCGCCCTGGGCGTTCACGTGGCGGGCGTAGGCGAGGGCGAGGGCGGGCATGCCGGGCTTGTCGGTCGCGTTGGTGTCCGACGGCGCCCAGGTCATGACGGTGATCGTGTCGTCCCCGGCACCCCCCGTGACACCGGGGACGACACCGCATCCGGCGGCCAGTGCGGCGCACGTCACCATGGCGGCCACCGCCGCGGCGCGCCGGGTGACGAAGGGGAGGAAGGTGCTGCGGGTGCGTCGCCTGCCGGTCATGGTCACGCACGATTCCGCCACATCGCTAACCTGGGAGTGACCTTCGGTCAACGAACGGTGACCTACGGGTGAATTACGGGGGCCGGTGAGCGGCCCGTTGGGGGGAACGTACGATCGATGACCGTGCAAGGTGTCCAAGGTTCGGAGAACTCTTCCCGTCGCGGCCGTCGCTCATCCACGATGGGTGGCATGCCACTGAACGACATGCCGTGGTGGCGCTGGCGCAGCAATGTGCGCTCCGCGCTGCACATGCTCTCCGACCTGGTGTTCCAGCGGGACGTCTGGCTGGCGGGTGTCGAGGGCTACGGAGACGTGACCGACGCCGTGTACCGGCTGGTGGAGGACACCTGGCTGGACCACTGGTCCGCGGAGAAGTACGTGGGCACGATCTTCCGGGACTCGCAGGAGGCCGCGCTGGTCGACACGGCGGTGCTGCGGGTGCTGCGGATCATGCACCAGGTGGGGCCGGACGCGCCGGTGGCGTCGTACATGGAGCACCCGGGGTGGCCGGAGGCCGTGCGGGCGGCCCGGGACGCGCATGTGCGGATGGCGGTGAGTGACGGGGAGGACCCGGACGCGGCGCCCCGCACGCTGGAGGTGCTGCGGATCCTCACGCGGGCCGCCTAGGCGGTGTCTCGGCGACCGGGCCGTGCGGTGGTCCGGGTGGCGGGACGGTTGTGGGCGCGCGGCGGCGTTGTGGGACCCTGTCCTGCATGAACGAGCAGTCCACCGGAGCCGCGGCCCCCGCCGATCAGTACGTCCTCACCCTTTCCTGCCCGGACAAGCAGGGCATCGTGCACGCCGTGTCGAGCTACCTGTTCATGACCGGCTGCAACATCGTGGACAGTCAGCAGTTCGGTGACCAGGACACCGGTCTGTTCTTCATGCGCGTCCACTTCTCGGCGGAGGCGCCGGTGACGGTGGACAAGCTGCGGGCCAGCTTCGCGGCGATCGGGGACTCCTTCCAGATGGACTGGCAGATCCACCGCACCGAGGAGAGGATGCGGGTCCTGCTGATGGTCAGCAAGTTCGGGCACTGCCTGAACGACCTGCTGTTCCGGGCACGGATCGGGGCGCTGCCGGTGGAGATCGTCGGCGTGGTGTCGAACCACACGGACTTCGCGGAGCTGGTGGCGTCGTACGACATTCCCTTCCACCACATCCCCGTCACGAAGGACACCAAGCCGGAGGCGGAGGCGCGGCTGCTGGAGATCGTCCGGGCGGAGCGGGTGGAACTGGTCGTGCTGGCCCGGTACATGCAGGTCCTCTCCGACGACCTGTGCAAGCAGCTCAGCGGGCGGATCATCAACATCCACCACTCGTTCCTGCCGAGCTTCAAGGGCGCGAAGCCGTATCACCAGGCGCACGCGCGGGGTGTGAAGCTGATCGGGGCCACCGCGCACTACGTCACCGCGGATCTCGACGAGGGGCCGATCATCGAGCAGGAGGTCGAGCGGGTGGGCCACGACGTCACGCCGGACCAGCTGGTCGCGATCGGGCGGGACGTGGAGTGCCAGGCGCTGGCGCGGGCCGTGAAGTGGCACGCGGAGCGGCGGATCCTGCTGAACGGCCGGCGGACGGTCGTCTTCGCCTAGCTGCCGCGCCCGCCGGGCGGCTACATGCGGCTCAGCGCCGCCGCGGCGGACAGGACGTCCCTGATCGCCTCGCGGTCGCCGTCCTGGCCGGCCGCGGCGTCCTCGGGGGAGACGTGGCCGGCGGCGAGTCCGCAGAACTCGACGTCGTCGAGCGCCACATGGGCCACCTCGTGGTCGGGGGACGGCGACGCGGCGGGCGAGTCCAGCGGGATCAGCCACTCGCCGCCGCCGGAGCCCTCGATCTCCAGGCGGAGCGTGCGGCCGGGCTCGCCGGCGGCGACGAGGTGGCGGGCGGGGGCGGCGAGGCCCGCGCGGCGGCGTGCGGCCAGGACCTCGGGGAGCATCCTCGCGGCCAGGTCGATCATGCGGTGGAGATGGCGGCCGGAGGGCGCCTCGTACGGGTAGTTCACGGCGTCCGCGATGTCCTCGGCGTGCGTCCAGCACTCGAAGGCACGGTCGGTCATGGCGTCGTGCAGGGGCAGCGTGAAGTCGTGGTACGGCACCGTCATGCGCCCGGCGCCGCCTCCGGTGAAGGCGACCGCGCGGACCAGCGCGTGGCTCTGTTCGCGCCAGGGGGCGCGCACGGAGCGGGTCGGCGGGATGCGGGAGGAGCGCCAGCAGGCCTCGGTGCGGGCCGCGGGTGTCGGCCGGTCGGCGGTGATGTCGCCGAGGGGGTCGTCGAGGCCCAGGGCGAGGGCGACGAGGCCGTCCACCGCGAGGAGGTGGGCGATGACGCCGGCGACCGTGGTGCGCCGGGTCGTCCGGTCCTTGCCGTCGTACCAGCGCAGCCGGACCGGCGCGTGCCATTCGGCCTCGCCGAAGTCCTGCAGCAGTGCGTCGAGGCGGGCGGTTTCCGCGTCGTAGGCGGTGGCCCAGTCGGGGACCGGGATGCTCGGCGGCCGGCGGTCGAGGCAGGCCTCGAGGACGCGGGTGCGCAGGGACGGGTCCAGGTCGAGGGTCTCGGGCGGATGGAGCAGGCCGACCGCCTCGCGCAGCCGGCGGGCCTCGTCGGCGCAGCTTCCGCATGTGCCGAGGTGGTCCTCGACGGCGGCCGTCTCCTCCGGTGAGCAGGCGGACAGCGCCCAGGCGCCCAGCAGGGACGTCAGGACGCGGTGGGGCAGTCGGGGCGGGTTCATGGCGGCGCGCAGGTCGTCGAGGGCGGGCAGGGGGTGGTCGGTGTCCTCGACGGCGGCGCGGGGCAGCGGTATGCGAGGACTTCGCGCGGGGTGGCGGGCGCCGGTACCGGGCTCCTCGCCGTCCTCGGATCCGGGCTCGGTCATGCCGTGCCTCCGAATCCGGGAGGTGCGCCGGTGTCGTGGGCGGTGGACAGCAGCTGGAGGCCCAGACGGAGGCGGCGGCGGGCCTCGTCCTCGGTGATGCCGAGGTCGGCGGCGGTCTGGCGGTAGTCGCGGCGCTGGAAGTAGGCGCGTTCCAGGGCGGAGCGCAGGGGTGCCGGCATGGACTGGACGATGTAGTCGGCGCGGGCGGCGACGGCGGCGTGGCGGACCTTGTGCTCCAGTTCCTCGAAGGTGCCGTGGCCGCCTGCCAGGACGGCGGTCTCGGTGGCGCGCAGCCGCTGCACGGCCAGGCGGTGGGTGAGGGCGGCGACCCAGGAGCGCAGGGGGCCCTGCCTCGGGTCGTAGGCGTCGGGGTGCTGCCAGACGTGGGCGAAGACCTCGCGGGTGATGCCGTCGGCCGCGTGCTCGTCGCCGAGGACGCGGTGGGCGAGTCCGTGGACGAGGGTGGCGAAGCGGTCGTACAGCTCGCCGAGGGCCGCCGCCTCGCCGCGGGCGAGCCGCTGCTGCATCTTGCGGTCCCAGCGGGGTGGTGCGTCCTTCGTCGCCACAGGGCCCCCTTCCCTCGCGTCGGTGCCGGGTCCGTTCCAGCGTGCTTCCACCGTCGTCCCGAATGTAGTCGGCACGTCCGACGACGCACGCCCCTTTGTGGCAATGCGCGCCCCCGGCGGGTCGTGGGTGATAACGAACCTCTTTTCCTGGTGCGAGCCCGACCGTTCTGTACCCAGACTTGTTTGTGATCTGATCGAACAGGATCGAAGTGGACTGAAACAAGCCCTTTCCGATCGATTTCCGTTTCCAGGGCGGTGTTTCAGGGAACGGCCGCTGGGCAGCCACGCAGAAGGAAGCGTAGGGACTGCTTCCGTTTCCGGGCGGCGGTACCGGGACGTTCCGGCGAACGAAGGGCTTGGTGGTGGCGTTCAATGTGACCGGTGACGAGCGGGGCGAGTGGGCCGTGCTCCATGTGTCGGGCGAGCTGGACCTGGTGACGTCGCCGGTGCTGCGTCAGCGGGTCCACGATGTGGTGGCCGAGGGCCGCCACCGGCTCGTCCTGGACCTCTCCGAGGTGTTCTTCTGCGACTCCAGCGGCGTCGGTGTGCTGATCGCCGCGCGTCGCCTGCTGCGCTCCTGCCAGGGCCGGTTGCGGCTGATACTCCCCGCCGAAGGCGCGGTCGACGGCTCCCATGTCAACCGTGTATTGGGCGCCTTGGGCGTGCGCCGGCTGTTCGACGTGTACGGGGACCTCACGGCCGCCGTGACCGAGGACACCGAACCGCTCTCCGCGTAGTCCCCACCGGCACGTCCGTGCCACGGTGTTGTCCCGGAATTCCCGCAGTCTTGGTACAAGCGTCGTTTTCCCGCTCCCCCGGCGACGGTGGCGTCGTACGCTCCGAGCGAGACGCACCCCACGTGAAGTAAGGCGGCCTGAGAAGAGATGGTCAGCAGCGAGTACGAGCGCGGGATCGCCGCCCGGTTCGCCACTTTCGACCTGGACGGCAACGGCTCCATCGACCGTGAGGACTTCAGCGCGGCGGCCAAGGCCGTCCTCGCGGAGTTCGGTACGGCGGCCCGGTCCGACAAGGGGCAGGCGCTGTACGGCGGCGCGGAGGCGTTCTGGCAGGGCATGGCCGGGATAGCGGACCGCGACGGTGACCAGCGCATCACACGCGAGGAGTTCGTCAACGGCGCGGTGAAGCGGCTGCGGGACAACCCGGAGCGGTTCGCCGAGATCGCCCGGCCCTTCCTGCACGCCGCCCTCGACATCGCCGACACGGACGGGGACGGCGCCGCGACCGTCGAGAACGTCACCCGCGTGCTGACCGCGCTCGGCGTGCCCGGGGAGCGCGCCCGCGCGGCCGCCGCCGCGCTGGACGCCGACGGGGACGGCACGGTCGGCGAGGCGGACGTCGTACCGGCCTTCGCGCGCTACTTCACCGTTCCCGACTAGCCGCCGCCCCGTCGCCGCCCTCCGCGCGGGGACGGGCCGCCCGCCGTCGTCACCGCCTCCCCGGTCCACGCCCGAACGGGATTCACCTGGGAGGCGGAGGCGTGCCGGCTGCTGAAACGTGCCTGGGCGCGCGCTCAGCGTGCGGAAGGGCGCACGGAGAGTGAGCGCCGTTCGCGGGCGAACTGCCGTGCGGTGTGGGCCGAACGGCGCTGGGCTGCGCTGTTGTCGGAACCGTGGAGGACGGTCCGGTTCCGTATCCGGCGATGTCACGGATCGTGGCACGCCATGGTCACGGAGCGTCGATGACGAGAGGTGCTGCGCGCGGCAGTTGACGCGTCCGGGGGTCGGGCCGCCGCTCCTGTACCTTGTGGGCGACGCGCCGCATTCCGCCTGTTCGACTCGGTGCGACGAGGGTCGCACAGTATGCCGCACGGGTACTCCTTCGCGCGGGAATATGCCCGAAGCGCTTGTTGGGGTGACGGTACGTCAACGAAGCTGTTCTGCAAGGAATTCACGTTCTGTGATCCTTGCTCTGGTCGTTGTTCTGGTCATGCGGAAAATGGCTACGATCGTGGCCCTCGTGAGGCGCGAGCCTCGGTGTCCATCGGTTCGGATGGTGTGAGCGGTGCAGGTGCTTCAAGTGCAGCTGGAGATCCGGCCCGACCCCGCTGAAGTGGGGCGAGCCCGGAGGTGGGCACGCGCGCGGCTCGCCGGGTCCGCGATAGCGGCCGACGAACCGCTGGCCGAGACGCTCGTCCTGATCGTCTCGGAACTGGTCACCAACGCCGTGGTGCACACCGGCTGTCCGGCCGTCCTGCGGCTCTGTCTGCCCCAGGCCGCCGCCGGCGAGGCGACCGTCCGCCTGGAGGTCACCGACCGCAGCACCCGCGCGCCGGTGCCGCGCTGGGCCGACGGCGACGACACCGGCGGCCGGGGCCTCGCGCTCGTCGACGGGCTCGCCGACCGCTGGGGCTGGAGCCGGGAGGGCACCGGCAAGCGCATCTGGTGCGAGCTGGACCGCCGTGACGCCACGCGCCCGGCCGCGGCGGGCCGCCCCGCGGGCGGCACGGCGATGTACGGGGCGTGCGAGGGGCTGGCGTACGAGGCCGTGTGATCTCACGCGGGGGCACGGGTGCACGGTGATCCGGCGGACCGGGCCGGGCCGTTGGGCGGTGCGCCGGGATGTGCTTCCGTGCGCGCCTCCACCAAAACGGACGTAAGTAGCAAATCTCTCGGCGGGTGTTGACGGGCCGTGTCCGTTTGATCACGCTTGTGGTCAGCGATTCGCCGCGAGGGGACGACGAGGGCTCCGGTGACGGAAATCCTCGACGAGTGTGGGTCGTGAACCGGCGTCGGTTCCCTCAGGGCCTCGGGGAACCGGTGGGGGGCCTCCGCTCCTGGGGAGGAGCGGGGGAGAGTGCGCCGGGCCGGATGGCGGCGCGGGGTGCCGTGCTCGGGGCGCGCGCTCGCGCCGCCAACCGGACTGCAGGGGGGACGGTTCCGGCAGCGCCGGTGGCGGGGACGCCCGGCGACTTCTTCTCCACAGCCTGTGGACAACTTTTCGACGCGTCCGGGCTCGGGGTGGGTGCCCCTGGGTGCCTCCGGTGTCTCAGCCGGTGCCGGTGCTCTGGACACCGCGGGTTCCTCGCGCGCTTCCCGGGTCTCGCGTGCCTCCCGCGTCTCCGGGACGGCCCGGGCCCCCGGCCGCCGCTGCGGCCGACGCCCGGAAGGTCCGGCGGTAGGCGGTGGGGGTGACGCCCAGGGCGGCCTGCAGGTGCTGGCGCATGGACTGGGCGGTGCCGAAGCCGGCGTCGCGGGCCACCTGGTCGACCGAGAGGTCGGTGGACTCCAGCAGGTACCGCGCGCGTTCGACGCGCTGCTGGGTGAGCCACTGGCCGGGGCTGACCCCGGTCTCCTCGCGGAAGCGGCGGGTGAAGGTGCGTACCGACATGGCCTCCTGCTCGGCCATGTCCCGCAGCTGGATCGGCTCGTGGAGGCGGCCGAGCGCCCAGGCGCGGGCGGTGGTCGTGGTGGCCTGCTGCGGGTCGGGCACCGGGCGCTGGATGTACTGGGCCTGACCGCCGTCGCGGTGCGGCGGGACGACCGTGCGCCGGGCCACGTCGTTGGCGACGGCCGTGCCGTGGTCGCGGCGCACGATGTGCAGGCACAGGTCGATGCCGGCCGCGACCCCGGCGGAGGTCAGCACGTCGCCGTCGTCGATGAACAGCACGTCCGCGTCGACCTTCACCTTGGGGAACATCCGCTGGAGGCGTTCGGCGTCGGCCCAGTGGGTGGTCGCCGGGCGGCCGTCGAGGTAGCCGGCGGCGGCCAGGACGTACACGCCGGTGCAGATGGAGGCGAGCCGGGTGCCCGGCCGGATGCGGCCGAGGGCGGCGGCCAGCTCCTCGGTGAGCACGCCCTCCTCGTGGACCGGGCCGAGTTCGTACGACGCCGGGACGATCACGGTGTCGGCGGTGGCCAGGGCCTCCGGGCCGTGGGCGACGTGGATGGCGAAGTCCGCGTCCGTCTCCACCGGGCCCGGCGGGCGCACCGAGCAGGTGACGACCTCGTAGAGGCGCCGCCCCCGCGCGTCCTTGGGGCGGCCGAAGATGCGGTGCGGGATGCCCAGTTCGAAGGGGAGGAGCCCGTCGAGGGCGAGGACGACGACGCGGTGCGGACGGAAGCCGTCGGCGTCGGCTGGCTCACGGCCCGGTACGCGGTCCGGCTCCCCGCCCGGTCCACGGCTCGGCTCAGGGCGCGGTCCACGGCTCGGCTCAGGGCTCATGGCCCGATCCTAACGAATGCTGTCCCTCGGGCCACTCGTTCGCGGCGTGACCGGACCGGAAGCTCTATGACGTGACCCAGACAACCGATGCGACCGTCGTCGCCCACGCCCGGAAGGGACCGCGTCCCGCCCGTACCCGCCGCCGGATCCACCGCGCCTGGTTCGTCGCCGCCGTCACCTTCGTGACGATCATCG
Organism: Streptomyces sp. JB150; assembly: GCF_011193355.1. Classification (GTDB taxonomy): domain Bacteria; phylum Actinomycetota; class Actinomycetes; order Streptomycetales; family Streptomycetaceae; genus Streptomyces. Next base: position 3,314,545 of record NZ_CP049780.1, on the reverse strand, counting down.
GCGCCGCCGCCTTCCGCTCGCTGCCGGGCCTGCTCATCGACCCGCTGCACCAGGAGTACGGCTGGTCGCGCGGCACCATCGGCGCGGCCGTCTCCGTCAACCTCGCCCTCTACGGTCTCACCGCGCCGTTCGCGGCGGCGCTGATGGACCGCTTCGGCATCCGGCGGGTCGTCGCGTGCGCGCTCGTGGTGATCGCACTGGGCGCGGGGCTCACCGTGTGGATGACGGCGGCCTGGCAGCTGCTGCTGTGCTGGGGTCTGCTGGTCGGCCTGGGCAGCGGCTCGATGGCGCTGGCGTTCGCGGCGACGGTCACCAACCGCTGGTTCACCGAGCGGCGCGGACTGGTGACGGGCATCCTCACCGCCGCGTCCGCCTCCGGACAGCTGATCTTCCTGCCGCTATTGTCCTGGATCGTCGAGCGGCACCAGTGGCGCCCGGCCGCCGTGACCGTCGCCCTCGCCGCCCTCGTCGTCGTCCCGTTCGTCTGGCTGCTGCTGCGCGACCACCCGGCCGACGTGGGTCTCAAGCCGTACGGCGCGAAGGAGTTCGTGCCGAAGCCCGCGCCGGTGCCGGGCGCCGCGCGCCGCGCGGTCACCGTCCTGTTCCGGGCGGCCAGGACCGGACCGTTCTGGCTGCTGGCCGGCACCTTCGCGATCTGCGGGGCCTCCACCAACGGCCTGGTCCAGACCCACTTCGTGCCCGCCGCCCACGACCACGGCATGCCCGTCACCGCCGCCGCCTCGCTGCTCGCGGTCATCGGTGTCTTCGACGTCGTCGGCACGATCGCCTCGGGCTGGTTCACCGACCGCTTCGACGCGCGCCGGCTGCTCGCGGTCTACTACGCCCTGCGCGGGGTCTCCCTGCTGTTCCTGCCGATGCTGCTGGCGCCGTCCGTGCACCCGCCGATGATCTTCTTCATCGTCTTCTACGGCCTGGACTGGGTCGCCACCGTCCCGCCCACCGTCGCCCTGTGCCGCGAGCACTACGGCGACGACAGCGCGATCGTCTTCGGCTGGGTGCTGGCCTCGCACCAGGTCGGTGCCGCCCTGGTCGCCTTCCTCGGCGGCGTCGCCCGCGACGTGTTCGGCAGCTACGACGTCGTCTGGTACGCCTCCGGGGCGCTGTGCGCGGCGGCGGCGCTGATGGCGCTGGTGATCCGGCGCCGCCCGGCCCCGGCCGCCGCGTCGCTCGCGGCGGCCTGAGCGCGGGCGCCCCGGACCGTCGGGCGCGCGAACCGGCGGGTGTCAGGAGGACTGCGCGCCCGCCCGGCGGCGGCGTACGGCCAGGACCAGCAGTCCGCCGACCGCCGCCGCGGCGGCCGCGGCGCCCGCGAGGAGCGGGGTGCCGTCGGAGCCGGTGGCCGCCAGGTTGCCGCCCGTGCCGCCGCCCGTCGTGCCGGACGTTCCGGTGGCGGAGCCGCCGGTTCCCGCCGAGCCCGTGGTGCCGGTCGAGCCCGCTGTGCCCGTGCCGCCCGTGGACTGGCCGTCCGGGTCGTTGCCGCCCGTGGAGCCGCTGGTGGACCCGTTCGTGGAGCCGCCGCCGGAAGCGCCCGCGGAGCCGCCGGCGGAGCCCGAGCCGCCCGAGGTGCCGGAGTCGTCGTCCCCGGTCACGTCGACGCGCAGGTAGGCGGTGTTGTTGGCGAGCTTCTTGTCGTACTTGGGCGTGATGTCGTAGACCGAACTGGCCCGCACCTCGCCCTTGGTGTCCTTCGCGCCCTCCTTCACCTTCAGCGAGAAGGCCCAGGTGTGCGTCTCGTCGACGTCGAGGGAGGCGTCCGCCGGCCGGCACACGTACGCGGACTTGCCGGGCTTGGCGGGGCCGCTCGGGCCGTCGACGCCGAACGTCGAGCAGTCGGCGGGGACCTCGACGGCGACCGTGCCCGCCGGGACGCGCACCACGAGGCCGGGCAGGTTGTCGCTCACCTGGTCCTGGACCCAGCCGGGGCCGTCGTTGCGCAGGGTGGCCCGCACGGTGACCGTCTCGCCGGGGGCGGCCTCGGCCCGGTCGCCGACCGCGACGACGTCGGCCGAGCTGCCGGCGGTCATCGCCAGGCGCTGGTAGGCCTGGTCGAACCCGCCGCTCGGGGCCTCGCCGGTGCGGGAGGTGCCGTACTCGACGGCCTCCATCAGCGCGTGCGGCAGCGCCTTGAAGCGGACGGGGGTGGTGAAGGTCGCGCCGGGCTGGATGACCGTGTCCAGCTCGCACAGCGCCGTGCGCACCGACTGCTCGTCCGTGGTGTACGTGCAGCCCTTGACGGGCTCCGGGAAGTCCAGGCCGCGGGTCAGCCGGACCTGGAAGGAGACGCCGTCCGCGGGAGCCGTGCCGTGATTGGTGAGGGTGACCGTGTCCTCGTACACGTCGCCGGGCTCGAAGGGCAGGCTCGACAGGGTCGAGACCGACAGGTCGGGCGCGGCCTCGGCCGCGTGAGCCGTGGGGGCGAGGACTGCGGGCACGGCGGCGGCGAGCGCGACGGCGGTCGCGACGGCCGCGGCGCGGCGGGTGTGCTGACGCACGGGGTCTCCTTGGTGGGGCAGGAAGGACGGGACCGGGCGGTTGGCCGTCCGGTCATGTACTGGACACCCAGGAGACCTGTGGGGTTGTACGGGGATACGCCTCGGGGGCGTGAGAAAGGCGGGGCGTACGCTCCGGCGTATGGGGTGGGGAGAGATACGCCGGGACCTGGAGGCCGCGGCCTACGCGTGTGCGGCGCAGCTTCCGGTGGCGTTCCTGGTGTGGTGGATCGGCAGCTTCGCCGAGGACGACTACGGAAGCGGCTACGGGGGCGCGCTCGGCTTCGCCTGCCTGTGCCTCTTCCTCCCGCTGGTGCTGCCGGTGCTCGGCCTGGTCCACGCGCTCGTCCATCTCGTGCCCGGCTGGACGCTCGCCCTGCCCCTCGCGCGCCGCTTCCCCGGCCGGCCGCGGTGGGTGTGGCGGCTGCTGGGGACGACGGTCGTGGCCGCGCTGTGGGCGGCGCCGGCCGCGCTGCTGCTCGGCCGGCCGTTCGTCACGACGGCGCCGGTCCTCGCGGCGTCCGCGGTCTGGCCCGTGCTGTGGTGCGGGTTCGTCCGGCGGCGGGCGGAGCGCACCGGGCGGTCGTGGGGGTGCCTGGGCCTGGGCCTCGCCTCCGCCCTGACCTGCGTGGGTCTGTGCGTGCTGACGCTGCTGGGCGGGCTGCTGGCCACGGCCACCGGGCTGGTGCGGGAGTACGAGCCGCCGAAGCTGTCCGCCGCCCGGCTGACCGGGGTGTGGCGCGGCGCGGACGGGGCGGTGCTGCGGCTGCTGCCCGGCGGGCGGGCCGAGGCGACGGACGCGCCGGTGACGGCCCCGGACGGCTGGGACTTCGCCACGTGCGAGGGCACCCGCACCGGCACCTGGCGGGCCGGTCACCGGGACGGCCGGGACGGCGTGTCCGTCGTCCTCGGCGACGGCTGCGGCGAGGAACTGTTCTGGTCGGCCGGCGGTACGGCGCGGGAGCCGGAGCTGTTCGCGACGGCCGGTGACCCGGACGCCCCGGCGCTGCGCGTCCTCGAACGGGACTGACCCGGCCGCGGCGGGCGGGCCCGCCGCGCTGGGCGCGGGACGGGCTCGGAGCCCAGGGCGCCGTGGAGCGCGGAGGGGCCCGGGGCCGGGACGGTCACCGGGGCAGGCGTGCCGCCCGCTCGCCGAAGCCCCGGGCGACCGCCTTCGCGATCCTCTCCGCGTCGATCGCCAGCTCCCGCAGCATGCCGCTGAGGGGATTGGTGAACCCGGTGAAGAACAGCCCCGGCGCCTGGCGCGGCGTCCGCGCGCCGTGGACGACCGGTCTGCCGCGCGCGTCGAGCACCCCGAGATGCCCGACCAGACCCTCCAGCGCGCGCACGTACCCGGTGGCCGCGATCACCGCGTCCGGCCCGATGCGGTCGCCGTCGGCGAGGACGACCTCGTCGCCGTCGAAGGACTCCACCGCGGCGACGATCTCGACCCGGCCCCGGCGGACCGCGTCGATCAGCCCGACGTCCTGCACCGGGATCGCGCCCGCGCGGGCCCGGCTGTACAGGCCGGTGGCCGGGCGGGGCAGGCCGTACGCCGACAGGTCGGGCACGCTGAGCCGGGCCAGCGGGCGGGCCAGCGCGTCGACCAGGCGGACCGGGAGGCGGCGGATGAGGATGCCGTTGTACTGGGCGGCCCAGCCGGCGGTGGAGCGGCGCACGATGTGCGGGGCGGTGCGCACGGCCAGCCGTACCCGCGCGGCCCCGCCCTCCACCAGATCGACGGCGATCTCGGCGCCGGTGTTGCCGACGCCGACGACGAGGACGTCACGGCCGGCGTAGGGCGCGGGGTCGCGGTAGTCGCGGGCGTGGCGGAAGTCGCCCGTGTAGCCGGCGAGACCCGGCCAGTCCGGGACGCGCGGGGTGTGGTTGTGGCCGGTGGCGACGACGACCGCGGCGCCGGTCAGCTGCCGTCCGCCGGTGGCGTGCAGCAGCCAGCCGGTGCCGTCCGGGGAGCGCTCGATCCGGGACACCTCCACGCCGGTGACGACGTCCAGCCGGTGGTGTTCGGCGTACTTCTCCAGATACCGCACCACGTTGTCGCGGGAGACCCAGCGGCCGAAGCGGCGCGGCATCGGCAGGCCCGGCAGGCTGGACAGCCGGCGGGTGGTGTGCAGCCGGAGCCGGTCGTAGTGGCGCCGCCAGGAGGCGCCGACGTGGTCGGCCTTCTCCAGGACCACGGCCTCGATGCCCCGCGCGCGCAGCGCGTACGCGGCGGCGAGGCCCCCGGGGCCGCCGCCGATGACGTACACCGGGCGGCGGTCGGGGGCGGGCGGGGCCTCGGGTGTGGCGGCGTCGTCTGCCGAGGCGTCGTGCGCGGAGGCGTTGTGCGCGGGGGCGGTGGGGTCGGGCATGTGGGGGAGCGTAATCACATGTCCGGTTGATGGGTCTCGGTCAAGACCGGAATTGGTTGCGGATCGATCACGGATGAGGGGGGTTGGTGGACTTGCGGCGGGTGGTCACTCGCGGACGCCGGACAGGAAGGCGCCCCAGGCCTCCGGGGTGAGGGCGAGCTGGGGGCCGGAGGTGTCCTTGGAGTCGCGTACGTGGACGGAGGTGCGGGCGGGGGCTATGGCGACCTCGACGCAGTCGGGGCCGTCGTTGCTGCTGTAGCTGCTCTTGACCCACTCAAGGGCGGTCATGTCTCCCACTCCAGTACTTTCTCGATGAATGCCAGCGACTCTTGGGGCGTGAGCGCCTGCGCCCGGATCATGCCATAGCGGATCTCCAGGATCTGGGCCTCTTTCGGGTCGCTGATCACTCGGCTGTACAGCTGAGCTTCCCAGTGCCCGAGCGTCTTGCCGGTCTGGAGCTTCAGCAGCCGCAAGGGTCCCGCCATGCCCGCGTGGTCCTCGCAATCGGTGGGCATCACCTGGACCGAGACATGCCGCAACTTGCTGATCTCCAACAGGTGTTCGAGCTGTCGGCGCAGCACCATTCTGCCCCCGATGGGCCGCCTCAGAGTCACCTCTTCCTGGACGAAACTGAGTTGAGGACGGGGGACGCGCTCGAACACGGTCTTACGTGCCATGCGCGCGGCGACGTGTCGCTCGATCTCGTCCTCCGTGTATGCGGGGCGCCGCATCGCGTAGAGCGCGTGCGCGTACTCCGGAGTCTTCAAGAGGCCGTGAATCTGCTGGTTGTCGTACGCTCCGAGTTCGACCGCCTCCCCCTCCAACTTCGCCAGATCCCGGACCTTCTTCGGGTACCGAGCCCGCTCCACGTCCTCCTTGAACGCGGCCAGCTTTCCGCCCGCCCCCAGCACCTCGTCCGCCTTGTCCAGGAACTCGGGCCGCGGGATCCGCCGCGCGCGCTCCACCGAGGAGACCATCTCCTCGCCGTACCCGATCGCCGCAGCCAACTCCGCCTGCTTCAGGCCCGCCTGTTCCCGCCACGCCTTGATCTGCCGGCCGACCATCCTGAGTACGGCCTCGGCCTCCTCGTCCTCCACGCCTTCCCCTCCTGACGTACCAGCCGTACGGCGCCCCCGGGCGCTCGTACAGTCACTTTCTGTGCCGACTTGGTCACTGTTCAGCGTAGGGGCGTGTGGCCACGCTGGGTGACGTGAACCACGAATTCGCCGTGCAGCTCTCGGCCACCAGGAGGGGCGCCCGTCTCGCCCGACTTCTCACGGAACGCCAACTCGACGACTGGGGCGAGCCGTACGAGGACGCCGCGCAGGTGGTGGCCGAGCTGGCCGCCAACGCCGTACTCCATGGCCGCGTCCCGGGGCGGGACTTCCGCCTGCGTCTGCGTCTCCGCCCCGACGGCACCCTGCGTATCGAGTTGACCGACGCCCGGGGTGACCGGATCCCGCGCGTCCCGGATCCGGTGGGTGACCTCCCGGAGACCGGCAGAGGGCTGCGTATCGTGGCGGCGTGCGCGGCCCGCTGGGGCGTGGTGGAGGCACCGCCGGGCGCCAAGACCGTATGGGCCGAGATCGCACCGCGCCGCGTATGACGAAAGCCGCCGAATCGCGCCCTGAACCGACCGTTCCCGTTCGATTACAGTGCTGGCGTCGTACGAGCGGACGGCGGACGGTTCTCCGGGAGGTCTGGGTGGGGGCGACAGCCGGGCCTGTCTGGGGGCGGGCCGAGCAGCAGGACTTCCGGAGCCGGGTGCGGGGCACCCTGCTGGGCGTGGCCGTCGGGGACGCGCTGGGGGCACCGGTCGACGGGATGGCGCTCGAGGAGATCCGGGCGGCGTACGGGCCGCAGGGCGTCGTGGACCTCGTGCCCGCGTACGGGCGGCGCGGTGCCGTCACGCACCTCACCCAGCTCACCCTCTTCAGCGTGGACGGGCTGATACGCGCCCAGGTCCGCCGCGACACCGGCGCCTGGCATCCGCCGACGGACCTGCACCGGGCGTATCTGCGCTGGGCGGCCACGCAGCGGGACTGGGGGCCGGACGAGCGGCGCGAGGACGACGGGTGGCTGGCCCGCGAGGAGTGGCTGTACGCCCGGCGGGGGCCGGCCCGCTCGCTGCTGATCGGCTTCGGCGACGAGAAGATGGGCACCCTGGACGCGCCCAAGAACCCCGGTGAGACCGGGCCGGAGGCGGCGGCCCGTTCCGCGCCGTTCGGGCTGCTCGTCGGCTGGGAGCCGCAGCTGGTGATCCAGCTGGCGGTGGAGTGCGCGGTGCAGAGCCACGGGCATCCGACCGCCTGCCTGGCCGCGGGCGCCTACGCCGTCGTCGTGCACGCGCTGGCCCGCGGCGAGAGTCCCGACGGTGCCGTGCAGCGGGCGCGGGCGATGCTGGCGGCGCGGCCGGGGCACGAGCCGGTGTCGGACGCGTTGCAGCGGGCGCTGGGGGCCGTACGGCAGGGGATGCCGACCCCCGGCAGGGTGGAGGAGCTGGCCGGGGACGGCGGCGCCGACGGGGTGGTGTCGGCCGCCGTCTACTGCTCCCTGGTGGGAGAGGACGTACGCCACGGACTCCGCCTCGCCGCCAACCACGGCGGCCCCTCCGCCGCCACCGCCGCCCTCACGGGCGGTCTCCTCGGCGCCCTCCACGGCGAGACCGCCCTCCCCCCGGCCTGGCTCGCCGAGCTGGAGGGCCGGCCCACGATCCTCGAACTCGCCGACGACTTCGCGATGGAGATGACCCAGGGGCCCGCGCTGCACAGCCCGGCGGCCGCCTCGCCCGCGTGGCTGGCCAGGTATCCGAGGGCCTGACCGCCGGCCGCGCCACCGCCCCGCCCGGCGCCCCGGCCGGTGTTTGACTCAATCCCTGTGGACCACGCCGGCCCGCCGGGCAAGATGACGCCATGTCCACCACAAACTCACGCGGCCCCCTCTCGCTCGCCGCCACGCTGCTCACCGGGACCGTCGCGCTGTACATGACGCTGGTCGCCATCGGAAACATCACGGACTTCGGGACGAACCAGGCGTTCGTCCAGCATGTGCTCGCCATGGACACGACGTTCAAGGACGAGGACCTGATGTGGCGGGCCATCACCAGCGAAGGGCTGCAGAACGCGGCGTACGTCGCGATCATCGTCTGGGAGACGCTGTCCGCGCTGGTGCTGATCGCCGGGACCTGGTTCTGGGCCCGCGGGCAGCGGATCCAGGGCAGGCGCCTGTCCACCTACGGGCTGCTGATGGTCATGCTGCTGTTCGGCGCCGGGTTCATCGGCATCGGCGGCGAGTGGTTCGCCATGTGGCAGTCCGGGGACTGGAACGGACTCGACGCCGCCACCCGGATCTTCCTGCTCAGCGGCGTGGTCCTCGTCGTCAATCACCTGCCCGGCGCCGAGCGGGACGCGTAGCGGCCCGGTGTCGTGCCCACCAGGCGCTTGAAGTGGCGGGTGAGGTGGGCCTGGTCGTGGAAGCCCACCTCGGCCGCCACCTCCGCCGGGCGGCGCCCGTCCAGCAGCAGGCGCCGGGCGCGGTCCACCCGGCGGGCCGTCAGGTACTGGTGCGGTGCGATGCCGTACGCCGCGCTGAAGGAGCGGACCAGGTGCGCGGGATGGGCGTGGACCAGCTCCGCCGCCTCGTTCAGGGTCACCCCGGTGCGCAGGCGCTCGTCCAGCAGGTCGCGAAGGTCGTGGGCCACGCCCCGCACCGGCGGCGGGGCGGCTGCCGCCAGGCGCGGGCGGAGGGTGCCGCGCAGGCGCTCGGTGATCAGCGTCAGCCGGCTCTCCGCCTCCAGCTCCTCGCCCGGCCGCGCGAGCGCCGCGTGCAGCTGGCCCACCCGCCGGCGCAGCAGCGGATCGGCCATGTCCGGGGCGTCCGCCGCCGGGCCGATGAACGTCTCGTCCAGCTGGGACAGGTCCAGGTAGAGCACCCGCTTGCGGAAGCCGTGCGCGGTGGCGGGCTCGCCGTTGTGCGGTACCTGGGGCGGCAGCAGGGAGACCGTGTCGTGCGGGGTGCCGTGCTCCCGGCGGCCCAGGTCGTAGCGCACCGCGCCGTCGTCGACGATCAGCAGCGTCCACACGTCGTGGACGTGCATGGGGTAGGCGTGCTCGGTGAAGCGGGCGTGGAAGACCTCCACGACACCCGGCACGCGCGGGCGCCACGCCGTGATCTCCGGCCGACCGACCATGCAAGGAACGTACAAGACCGCCGCGCGGCCGGACCGGCAGGCTCGGGGCATGAGCACCGAGACCACCGAGAGCACGCCCGTACGCTTCGACACCAAGATCGCCGTCCTGCTGCGCGACGACCTCGCCCCCTGGCAGCGGCTCAACGTGACCGCGTTCCTGGTCAGCGGGCTCGGCACGGAGATCCCCGAGGTGATCGGCGAGCCGTACGCCGACGCCGACGGCACCCCCTACCTGCCGATGTTCCGCCAGCCCGTGCTGGTCATGGAGGGCTCGAAGGAAGCCCTGACCGCCGCCCACGGCCGGGCCCTCTCCCGCGCCCTGCCCCGCGCCGTCTTCACCTCCGACCTCTTCACCACCGGCAACGACCACGACAACCGCGCCGCCGTCCGCGCCGTCCCGAAGGACCACCTGGACCTGGTGGGCCTCGCCGTGTACGGCCCGCGCAACGCGGTGGACAAGGTGCTCAAGGGGGCGCGGATGCATCCCTGAGAGCCGAGGAGACCGAGGTGGATCACCTGACCGGCGACCTGCCGCCGCTTACTTCACCACCCGTACCGGCGTCCCCGTCGTCGCGAACGTCCACAGGGCCGTGCCGTCCGGCTTGTTCGTGCGGATGCCGCCGGTCTGGGTGCCGGAGGGGGCGGGGGGTGGGGAGGAGCCGTCCAGGGCGTGGGAGAAGGCGATGTTCACGCCCGACTTGGCGGCGAAGTAGACGATGTGCTGGATGCGGACGCCGTCGGAGCCCGTGGTGACGGGTTCGGAGCGGGTGCCGACCGTGTAGGTGCCCGGGTCGGGGTCGATCGTGCCCGGCCAGACCGGGAACGTGCGGCGGGCGCTGTCGCTCGCGTCGATCAGCCAGACGCGGTCCCGGGACAGGGAGTAGACGATACGGCGGCCGGTGCCGGAGCCGGAGGGAACCGCGGTCGGGGGCTTCGCGGTGGGGCGGGGCTTGGCGGCCGTCTCCGCCGACGCGGACGGCGACGGGGACGCCGCCGTCGCGACCGGACGGGTGCCGTGGGTGGCCTGGACCGCCAGGACGGCGACCGCCGCGATCGCCCCGGTGGTCAGGCCGGTCACCCAGGCCCACGAGGGAAGCCGTCGGGCAGGCACGGGCACGCATCTCCTCAACGATCCGGCCCCGGTGCCGGGCGACACCGAGGGTCGGATCATCCTACTGCGGGGGAGGCGGGCCGCCCGTGCCCGCTGGATCACTCCAGGACCGGCAGCAGCTCCGGCAGGTGGCCGTCGGAGGCCTCCGCCGCGCGGCGCCGTTCCTCCGGGACCTCGCCGTACAGCGTGGTGCGCGGCCTGGCCGGGCGGCCCGCCGCCTCCGCGACCGCGACCAGCTCCCTGACCGACTTGTACGAACCGTAGGAGGAGCCCGCCATACGGGAGATCGTCTCCTCCATCAGCGTGCCGCCCAGGTCGTTCGCGCCCGAGCGCAGCATCTCCGCCGCGCCCTCGGTGCCCAGCTTCACCCAGCTGGTCTGGATGTTCGGGATCCAGGGGTGCAGCAGCAGCCTGGCCATCGCGGTCACCGCGCGGTTGTCCCGCATCGTCGGGCCGGGCCGGGCGATGCCCGCCAGGTAGACGGGGGCGTTGGTGTGGATGAAGGGAAGCGTCACGAACTCCGTGAAGCCGCCGGTGCGTTGCTGGATCGAGGCCAGCGTGCGGAAGTGGCCCAGCCAGTGGCGGGGCTGGTCGACGTGGCCGTACATCATCGTCGAGGAGGAGCGGATGCCCAGCTCGTGGGCCGTCGTCACGACCTCGATCCACGTCGCCGTCGGCAGCTTGCCCTTGGTCAGGACCCAGCGGACCTCGTCGTCCAGGATCTCCGCCGCCGTGCCCGGAATGGAGTCCAGGCCCGCCTCCTTGGCCGCGCTCAGCCACTCCCGTACCGACATGCCGGTGCGGGTCGCGCCGTTCACCACCTCCATCGGCGAGAACGCGTGCACATGGATGCCGGGGACGCGGGACTTCACCGCCCGCGCGATGTCGAAGTACGCCGTGCCCGGCAGGTCCGGGTGGATGCCGCCCTGCATGCAGACCTCCACCGCGCCCACCTCCCACGCCTGCTGGGCGCGGTCGGCGACCTGGTCCAGCGAGAGGGTGTAGGCGTCGGCGTCCGTCCTGCGCTGGGCGAACGCGCAGAAACGGCAGCCCGTATAGCAGACGTTGGTGAAGTTGATGTTCCGCGTGACGATGTACGTCACGTCGTCCCCCACCGCCGACTTGCGCACGTCGTCCGCGACCCGGCACAGCGCGTCCAGCGCCGCACCGTCCGCGTGCAGCAGGGCCAGCGCCTCCGCGTCGGTCAGCCTCGTCGGGTCGTCGGCGGCGACGCGCAGCGCCTGGCGTACGTCGGTGTCGATGCGCTCGGGAGCCATCCCGGGCGCCGCCGCCTCCCGCAGGGCCTCCCAGTCGCCGTACACCACGTCGAAGTCGTCGCGGCGGTCCGACGTACGGCCCTCGGTGTCGATCGAGTGGTGCAGGTCGGTGCGGCCCGTCGCGGTGAAGACCTCCTCCGGCTCCTGCCAGGGCAGCCCCTCGGGCAGCGCGTCCGGCCGGGCCAGGCCCGTCTCCGGGTCGGCGAGCGCGCGGACGTGCGGCAGCAGGCGCGGGTCCAGCCACGGCTCGCCGCGCCGGACGAACTCCGGGTACACACACAGGCGTTCGCGCAGCTCGAAGCCGGCGTTGCGGGAGTGCTCCGCCAGCCGCTCGATCTGCGGCCAGGGGCGCTCGGGGTTGACGTGGTCGATGGTGAGCGGGGAGACCCCGCCCCAGTCGTCGATGCCCGCGCCGATCAGCCGCTCGTACTCGCCGTCGACCAGGTTCGGCGGGGCCTGGAGGCAGGCGCTCGGGCCCATGATGTGGCGGGCGACCGCGACCGTGGCGACCAGGTCGTCGAGTTCCGCGTCGGGCATGCCGCGCATCGCGGTGTCCGGCTTGGCGCGGAAGTTCTGGATGATCAGTTCCTGGATGCCGTGGTAGGCGCGCGCCACCTTCCGCAGCGCGAACAGCGACTGTGCGCGCTCCTCGTACGTCTCGCCGATGCCGATCAGCAGACCGCTCGTGAACGGCACCGAGGAACGGCCCGCGTCCTCCAGCACCCGCAGGCGGACGGCGGGCTCCTTGTCGGGGGAGCCGTAGTGCGGGCCGCCCGGCTCCGACCACAGGCGGGTCGCGGTGGTCTCCAGCATCATGCCCATGGAGGGCGACACGGGCTTCAGCCGCTGGAAGTCCGTCCAGGTCATCACGCCCGGGTTGAGATGGGGCAGCAGCCCGGTCTCCTCCAGGATGCGGATGGAGACGGCCCGGACGTAGGCGATCGTGTCGTCGTAGCCGTGCGCGTCCAGCCACTCGCGGGCCTCGGGCCAGCGGTCCTCCGGCTTGTCGCCGAGCGTGATCAGGGCTTCCTTGCAGCCGAGGGCGGCGCCCTTGCGGGCGATGTCCAGGACCTCGTCGGGGGACATGAACATCCCGTGCCCGGCGCGGCGCAGCTTGCCGGGGACGGTGGCGAACGTGCAGTAGTGGCACTTGTCCCGGCACAGCCGGGTCAGCGGGATGAAGACGCTCTTGGAGTAGGTGATGACGCCGGGGCGGCCCGCCGCCTCCAGGCCCGCGTCGCGCACGCGGGCGGCCGAGGCGGCCAGGTCCTGGAGGTGCTCGCCGCGGGCCTGGAGCAGAACCGCCGCCTCGGAGACGTCCAGGGCGACGCCGTCCCGTGCGCGTTTGAGGGCGCGGCGCAGGGAGTTCTCGGTGGGGCCGGTTCCGGGGGACGCGGAAGTCGTCATCCTTCGAGCCTAAGGCTCCGCCGGTCGGACGGGGGTTGGGGGGCGGGCCGGGGGTGGGCGGTGCCCGGCGCGGGGCGGGCTGGTGGGGCTGTGGTGCCCGCGCGGGTGGGCTGGGGGTGCCCGGTGGCCGGTGCGGGTGGACTGGTGGGGCTGTGGTGTCCCGCGCGGGCGGGCAGGTGAGGCTGTGGTGCCCCGCGCGGGCGGGCCGGTGGGGCTGCCGTGCCCGCGGGCGTCCCGGTGGGCTCGCGGGCCAGGGGGCCGGGCCGGGCCCGCCGTGGCGGCCTCCGCTCACACGTACTCGGCGTACGCGTCCAGCGCGCGCAGTACCTCCGCCTCGTCCGCCGGAGGCAACTGCACCACCGCCTCCTCGATGCCGAGTTCCGCGAAGTGCGCGAGCTTGCCGGGGGTGGGACGGACGGCGTACGGCACGACCTGGAGGGCGGCGGGGTCGCGGCCGGCGTCGGCCCAGGCGGCGCGCAGCGCCGGCAGGGAGGTGGACAGGCCGCCGCCGCCGATGGGGAGCCACCCGTCGGCGTACTCGCAGATGTGAGCGAAGAGTTTCGGCCCGGCGGCGCCGCCGATGAGGGTGCGCGGGCCGACGACCGGGCCGCGCGGCTTCTGCACCGGCTTGGGGTGGGCGTGGCTGGCCCGCACGGACCCGAACTCCCCCTCGTACGCCGTGGGTTCGTCGGACCACAGAGCCCGCATCAGCGCCATCCGGTCCCGCACCAGCTTGCGGCGGGTGCGCCACTCGACGCCGTGGTCGGCGGCCTCCTCCACGTTCCAGCCGAAGCCGAGACCGAGGGTGAACCGGCCACCGGAGAGATGGTCGACGGTGGCGATCTGCTTGGCCAGGTCGATCGGGTCGTGCTGGGCGACGAGCGTGATGCCGGTGCCCAGGCCGAGGCGTTCGGTGACGGCGGCGGCCTGGCCGAGCGCGACGAACGGGTCGAGGGTACGGCCGTACTCGCGCGGCAGTTCGCCGCCCGCCGGGTACGGAGTGGTCTGCTCGACGGGGATGTGGGTGTGCTCGGGGAGATACAGCCCGGCGAAGCCGCGCTGCTCCAGCTCACGCGCGAGGCGGGTCGGGGTGATGGTCTCGTCGGTGAGGAAGATGGTCACGGCGATACGCATGACCCATCTCTACCGGGAGAGCGCCCGCCTGTCCATACCGACTGGTCGGCATCGGGAGTCTCGGGGCGGCGCGGTGACGGGCGGAGGGGGCGCAGGGGGCGGGGCTCAGCTCACCGTGACCCGGTAGGTGACCCGCTCCGGCTCGGTCGGCTCGGTTCCGCCCGCGGCCGGGGCGGGGGCGGGTGCGGGGCTCCCGTCGCCCGTGTCGCAGGTGCTGGAGAACGTGCAGTGCAGGAGCACGATCTCGGTGCTGCCCTCGCCGGTCGCCTCGAAGGTGAAGGTGAGGCGGCTGCTCGCGCCCGGAGCCACCTCGCCGCCGGTGTCCCGCGTCGTCTCGCTCTCCCGGCCCCGCAGGCGGACGACCGAGCCGTCCGGCTTCGGGGCGGCGAGGTACCAGTGCGAGCGGGTCGAATGGTTCTGCTCCACGGTGAGGGCGAACCGCTCGCCCACGGACGCCGTGACCGTGGGGTCGTCCGTGGGGTGGTCGGTGGGCTCACCACCGCCCCCGCCGCAGGCGGACAGGAGCAGCAGGGCGGCGCCGGCCGCGGCCACGCCCGCCGCCCCGCCGCGGGAGCACGACCCGTCACGCGTCCATGAGTTCACTGCCGTAAGCCCTGCCCTTGTCGTCGTCGCTGTCGCCGTCGCCGGAGCGGGGCCCTGCTGACGATACGCACCGACCTGACGGGCCCTCACTGCGGCGGTGACGCGAAGGACAGGTGAGGGATGAGTGAACCCGCCACCGCCGGACCGCCGCACGGTCACCCAACCGCCCTGACAGCGGCCCCGAGCCGCCGTGAACGCGCTGTGATCGGCCTCTCGCCCGGCTGACGCATCCGCCATGAACAAGGCAGACTGACAGGGTTGCTCAGGATGGACAGGGGCCTAGGGGGACGGCGGATGGACGGGGTACCGCGAGTGCCGGCGCAGAGGCGTGCGGACCCGGTGGAACCGGCGGCGCTGCGCTTCGGCGTGCTCGGGCCGGTGCGCGCCTGGCGCGGCGACGAACCGCTGAACACCGGCTCGCCCCAGCAACGCGCCCTGCTGGCCGCCCTGTTGCTGCGCGAGGGCCGTACCGCGACGGCCGCCGAGCTGATCGACGCGCTGTGGGGCGAGGAACCGCCCTCGCAGGCCCTCGCGGCGGTCCGCACCTACGCCTCCCGGCTGCGCAAGGCGCTCGGCGCCGGCGTGCTCGTCAGCGAGTCCGGCGGGTACGCCGTCCGCGGCCTGGGCGAGGGCGCGCTGGACCTCGCCACCGCCCAGGAACTGGCGGCCGAGGCGGAGAAGGCCAAGGGGTCCGGAGACCTGTGCCACGCCCGCGCGACGCTGAACCGGGCGCTCGCCCTGTGGGACGGCGAGACGCTGGCCGGAGTGCCGGGGCCGTACGCGGAGGCCCAGCGGGTGCGCCTGGAGGAGTGGCGGCTGCGGCTCCTCGAGTCCCGCCTCGACATGGACCTGGAGCAGGGCTGCCACGCGGAGGCGGTGTCGGAACTCACCGCCCTGACCGCCGCGCACCCGCTGCGGGAACGCCTGCGGGAGCTGCTGATGCTCGCGCTCTACCGGAGCGGACGCCAGGCGGAGGCGCTGGCCGTCTACGCGGACACCAGACGGCTGCTCGCCGACGAACTGGGCGTGGACCCCCGCCCCGGCCTGCGCGAACTCCAGCAGCGCATCCTCCGCGCGGACCCCGGCCTCGCGGAACCGTCCGCCCCGGTCGCCGAGCAGGCGGTCGTCCCCGTCCGCCCGGCGCAACTCCCGGCGACGGTCCCCGACTTCACCGGACGCGCCGCCTTCGTCGCCGAGCTGAGCGAGGTGCTGGCCTCCTCGGAGACCGGGGTGATGGCCGTGTCGGCGCTCGCGGGCATCGGCGGCGTCGGCAAGACGACCCTCGCCGTCCACGTCGCCCACCAGGCCCGCTCCGCCTTCCCCGACGGCCAGTTGTACGTCGACCTGCAGGGCGCCGGCCAGCGCGCGGCCGAACCCGAGACGGTCCTCGGCTCCTTCCTGCGCGCCCTCGGCACGGCCGACTCGGCGATCCCGGACTCCCTGGAGGAGCGGGCGGCGCTGTACCGGTCGGTCCTCGACGGCCGCCGGGTCCTCGTGCTCCTGGACAACGCCAAGGACGCGGCACAGGTACGGCCCCTGCTGCCGGGCACCTCAGGGTGCGCGGCGCTGGTCACGTCGCGGGTGCGGATGGTGGACCTCGCGGGCGCCCACCTGGTCGACCTGGACGTCATGTCCCCCGACGAGGCCCTGGCCCTGTTCACGAGGATCGTCGGCGAGGAGCGGGTCGGCTCCGAGCGCGAGGCCGCCCTGGACGTCGTCGCCGCCTGCGGCTTCCTGCCCCTGGCCATCCGCATCGCCGCCTCCCGCCTGGCCGCCCGCCGCACCTGGACGGTGTCCGTGCTCGCGGCGAAGCTCGCCGACGAACGCCGCCGCCTCGACGAACTCCAGGCCGGCGACCTCGCCGTGAAGGCCACCTTCGAACTCGGCTACGGCCAGCTGGAGCCCGCCCAGGCCCGCGCCTTCCGCCTGCTCGGCCTCGCCGACGGGCCGGACATCTCCCTGCCGGCGGCCGCGGCGGTGCTGGACCTCCCGGTGGAGGAGACGGAGGACCTGCTGGAGTCCCTCGTCGACACCTCCCTGCTGGAATCCGCCGCCCCCGGCCGCTACCGCTTCCACGACCTCGTCCGCCTCTACGCCCGCGCCTGCGCCGAACGCGACGAGGAGCCCCCGAGCGAGCGGGAGGCGGCCCTGTCACGGCTGCTGGACTTCTACCTGGCGACGGCGGCGGGCGTGTACGCGATCGAACGGCCCGGGGACCGGCTGGTGGACCACCTGGAGGCCACCGACTATCCGGGGCTGACCTTCGCGCACCGGCACGAGGCTCAGGACTGGCTGTACGCCGAGGCGGTGTCCCTGCTCGCCTGCGTACGCCAGTCCACCCGCCCCGCGTTCCTGCGGCGCGCGGTCGACGCGCTGTGGGCGTCGGTCGACCTCGCCGAGTCCGGCTCCAACGCCAGGGAGTACGAGGGCGTCGCCTCCGCCCTGCGCGACGCGGCGCAGCGGGCCGGCGACCCGCACGCCCAGGCGCGGGCCCTGATCATGCTGGCCTACGTCCACCACATCACCGGCCGCTTCGACATAGCCGACCAGGCCGCCGAGGCGGCCGCCGGGCTGAGCGCCGGGGACGACCCGCTGACCGGCTGCTGGGCGGCCAACACCCGCGGGGTGATCGCGCTCTACCAGAACCGGTACGAGGACGGCGAGGCCCACCTCACCCGCGCGATCGAGGGCTTCCGCGCCTGCCAGGACCGCCCCGGGGAAGCCAGCGCCCTGTGCAACCTCTCCCGCATCCACCTGGCCACCGGGCGCACCGGCAGCGCCGTGTCCCTGGCCGAGCGGGGCACGCGGATGTACGACGCGATGGGCCACGCCCTCAAGGGGGCCAACGGCCGCTACGCCCTCGGTCTCGCCCTCACCCAGAGCGGCCGGCTGCCGGAGGCCACGGCACGGCTGACGGAGGCCCTGTCCGTGTTCCGGGACAGCCGGCAGCGGCTGTGGGAGGGCATGTCGCTGTTCCGTCTCGCCGAGGTCGACCTCGCGGGCGGACGCGCCGCGCAGGCCGCGGCGAGCGCCGAGATGGCGCTGACCGTCCTGCGGGGCATCGGAGGCGAATGGCGGCGCGGCAACGTCCTCGTCGTGCTCGGCCGGGCCCTGAACGCGGTCGGGCAGCGGGACCGGGGCCAGGTCTGCTGGCGGGAGGCGCTGCACATCTTCGAGACCCTGGGCGCGCCGGAGGCGGACGAGGTCAGGGACCTGCTGACCCCGGCGGCCGTCGCCTGAGCCGCGGTCGGCGCGGCGTACCCGCGGCGGCGTTCATCGTTCGTTTATCGCCGTCCGGCACTCTCGATCGTGTCGAGCCGTCGCCGGGGGGAGGCGAACACAACGGCCGCGCGGCCGGACCTTCAGGGTCTACCGGCCCGACGGGGGCCGGCCCGGCAGTCCGCGGGGGGACTGCCGGGCGGCCCCCGTCCCACGAACGCAGAACACCGCAGGGGAGCCAGTCACATGAGCGAGAACAGCACCGAGAACATCCACGCGACCGGCGAGCCCACCGCCGACACCACCAACGGCAACATCCACGCCACCGGTGAGCCCGTCACCGTGAAGAACATCCACGCCACGAGCGAGCCGCTCAAGGGCCTCGCCGAGGACGGCGCGGGCGACACCACCAACGGCAACATCCACGCCACGGACGAGCCGGTCTGAGGCTGACACACGGGGGGATCGGCCGCGGCGGCGCGGAGGGGGAGCCGTCGCGGCCGACGTGTGTCCGGGGCGCGTGCGCGCCCGCGGGTCACACCGCCGTACGCCGCACGTCGTCCAGCTCGCAGCGGCCGCCGCCGCTGCCGTCGCCGCCGTCCGCCGGGACGTAGGAGGCGGCCACGTCGAGGGTCTCGGTGTCGCCGGGGGCGACGTACGGGATCGTCGTGTCGCTGGTGCGCAGCACCGTGCCCGCGGGGTCCTTGACGGTGACGATGAACTCGTAGGAGTAGGTGAGCGTCGAGCTGGGGTTGGCGGCGCTGACCCGGGCGACGATGCCGCGGCCGGCTTCGTGGACGCAGCTGTCGATGCGCACGTCCCGCGAGGCGTCCGCGGAGGCGTCGCCGCCGCTCGTCTCGCCGCCGGACGTGGCGCCCGTGTCGTAGCCGGAGTCATGGCCCGAGTCGTAGCCGGACCCGGAGTCGTCATCGTCGTAGTGGCCGCTGCCGCCCGACGAGCCGGACGAACCGGAGGAACCCGAGGAGCCGGAGCTGTCGCAGCCGCCGCCGCCGGAGTGGCGGGCGCCGGTCAGCGCGACGACCACGCCGACGAGGACGGCGACCGCGCGGACATGGCGAAGCTTCATGTAAAGACCCCCGTGTGCGGAGACAGCGTCGTGAGAGAGCGACATGCCGTTGGCATGCGCGCGTCAGGCTAGCGCAGCTCGCGTGGCGGTCCCCGCGCACCGGGCGTAGCGTCGGGTGCCGGAGCGGTGCAGGACTCTCCGCCCGCTCACCGCGTGCGACGGCCGCCGTCTGGACCCCCTTCCGTGCCCTTGCGACGGCCGTCCCCGCGTCTCCCGCGGCCCGCGGATCTCACGCGGTCCGAGCGGTGCCCGTGCCCTTCTCGGCGTCCAGCGCGTAGACGCAGCGGTCCTTGCTGCACGCGTACACGATGCCGTCCTTGACCACCGGCGAGCCGGTGATCTCCCCGCCGGTCGCCAGCTTCCAGCGCAGCCGGCCGTCGTCGGCCTTCAGGGTGTACAGCAGGTGGTCCGTGGAGCCGAAGTGGATGCGGCCCTCGGCCACCGCCGGGGCGCCGACGATGTCACCGCCCGCCTGGAAGCGCCACTTCGGGGTGCCGGTGACGGCGTCCAGCGTGTACAGGCCGGTGCCGCTGCCCACGTGGACGTGGCCCGCCGCGACCAGCACCGGCTCGACCGAGGCCCGGGCCTCGGTGGCGATGCGCCAGCGGTCGCGGCCGTCGGTGGCGTCCAGGGCGTAGACCGTGCCGAGGTAGTCGGCGAGGTAGACGCCGCCGCCGGTGACCGCGGGGCCGGGCGCGAAGGCGGGCGGGGAGAGGAACACCGCCGGGGCCTCGAAGTGCCAGCGCACGTGGCCGCTCGCGACGTCCACGGCGAGGACGCGGGTGCCCGCCGAGACGTAGACGTAGCCGTCGGGCGCGGGCGTGACCCGGACCGGCACGCCGCCGCAGGAGGCCGCGTCGCCGATCGGGTAGGACCAGCGCTCGTCGCCGGTGCGGGCGTCGAGGGCGCGCAGCCGGGCGTCCTGCCAGAGGTAGACGGTGCCGTCGTGCAGGGCCGGGCCCGCCTCCGGGGACTCGAAGTCGGTCTGGCAGCCGGTGATCTCCCACAGCTTGCGGCCGTTGACGGCCTCCCACGCCTGGACGCCGCCGCCGCGCGTGCCGGTGACGACGGTGCCGCGCTCGGCCTTGAGGGAGTACACCCAGGCGTCCGTGGACAGCCGCCACAGGTCGGTGCCCTCGCGGGCGTCCAGCGCGAACAGGGTGGGCCCGTCGGAGGCGTGGATCCTGCCGTCCGCGACCGCCATCGACCAGGCGACGTCGCGGGTCTTGAAGCGGCGGCGGCCGGTGGCCACGTCGAGGGCGTGCACCTCGAAGGAGGTGACGTACACGAGGTCGCCGGCCACGGCCGGGGTGCCCCACACGTCGTTCGACATGCGGAACCGCCACGGACGCCAGCCCCTCGCGGCCGGCTCCGGCGGCACGGGGGGCGCCGGCGGCGCGGTCACGGCCGGGTCGGCGCCGCCCACGCCGGGGCGCGGCTTCGACCAGGAGGCGGCGAGACCGGCCTCCGGCGGGGGCGCCTTGACGGCGGCGGCGCGGGCGTCGGCGACGCGCGGTCCGGGCCCGATGGGCACGGCGGCGCCGGCCAGCCGGATCGGCCCGCTGTCGGGCGCGGCGGAAGGGCCGGGGACCGGGGGCGCTCCGACCGGGACGGGCGGGGCGCCGACCGGGGCCGGGACGACCGGGTCGTGCGGCGGCGGGGGCGGTACGGCGGAGCCGCCGCGTCCGGCGCCGCGCCCGCCCGAGTGGCCGCCGTGCCGGCCACCGGAGTGCCCGCCGGACGCGGGCTTGACCGCGGGGCGGCCGCCGCGGCGGGCCTCGATGAGGGCGACGGCCCGCTCGGGCAGCCACGCCGACGCCGTCCCGCTGTCGTCGGAGCCGGAGCCGAACAGATGCGGGGCGAGCTGGGCCTGGAGGTCGGCCGGGGTGGGCCGGGCCGCCGGGTCCATCTGCATACAGGACTCGATCAGCGGGCGCAGCTCGTCGGGCAGGCCGTCGAGGTCCGGGCCCTCGCGCAGCAGCATGAAGACGGTCTCGACCGGGTTGGCGCCGTGGAAGGGCGGGTGGCCGGTGGCGGCGAAGACGAGGGTGGAGCCGAGGGAGAAGACGTCGGAGGCGCCCGTCACACTGCGGGAGTCCTTGGCCTGCTCGGGGGACATGTAGGCGGGGGTGCCGACCGCGACGTTGGTCATCGTCAAACGGGTGTTCGACACGCCGGACGCGATGCCGAAGTCGATCACCCGCGGGCCGTCCTCCACGACCAGCACGTTCGACGGCTTCAGGTCCCGGTGGACCAGTCCGGCGCCGTGGATCGACTGGAGCGCCTCCGCCACGCCCGCCGCCAGCCAGCGCACCGCCTGCGCGGGCAGCGGACCGCAGTCGTTCACTATCTCCTCGAGGGAGGGCGCGGGCACGTACGCGGTGGCCAGCCACGGCACCGCGGCGCGCGGGTCGGCGTCGACCACGGCCGCCGTGTAGAAGCCGGAGACCGCGCGGGCCGCCTCCACCTCACGGGTGAAGCGGACCCGGAACAGCTGGTCCTCGGCCAGCTCGGTGCGGACCGTCTTGATCGCCACGCGCCGGCCGGACGCCGAGCGCGCGAGATAGACCAGCCCCATGCCGCCGGCCCCCAGCCGTCCCAGCACCTCGAACGGCCCGATGCGCCGCGGATCGTGCTGTGTCAGCTGATCCACCACTTGCCTGCCACCTCCCCGTACGAGCCGCGTCACCCACATATGTACGCGACCCCGTGCAGCGTCTCACCACCGCACCGCCGTGGCGGCACGCACC
Source organism: Streptomyces sp. JB150 (assembly GCF_011193355.1). GTDB lineage: Bacteria > Actinomycetota > Actinomycetes > Streptomycetales > Streptomycetaceae > Streptomyces. The sequence continues at coordinate 3,292,886 of NZ_CP049780.1, read as the reverse complement.
CCGATTCTTCCTGGCCGGGGCGCAGGTTGCGAACCCGGTGAGAAACGGGGTGTCTCACCTGATATCGCCACAAAAACCCTGGTAGGACCGGACCCGGCGTGGCCGGTTTCAGCGCTGGAGCACCGCGAACGACGCCCCCTGGTCGTCCGTGATCACGCCCACCGTGCCGTACGACGTCTCGAACGGGCCCGCCTGCACCCGCCCGCCGAGCCGGGTCACCTCGGCGAGCGCGGCCGCGCAGTCCGCCACCCGGAAGTGCACCAGGAAGTGCGGCGGCATCTCGGCGGGGAAGACGTCGGTGAGCGGGGCGCGGCCGAAGTCGGGCTCGGCGTCCGGGCCGAACAGGGCGTCGTGGAAGAGACCGCCGTAGAAGCCGTTCGCGGCGGCGGTGTCCCGCGCGTACAGCTCCGCCCAGCCGAACGTGCCGGGCTCGTGACGGCGCCCGAAACCCTGGTGGGAGCCCGCCTGCCACAGGCCGAACACGGCGCCCTCGGGATCGGTGGCGAGCGCGGCGACACCCAGCTCGCCGACCGGCACCGGCGCGGTCACCACCTGCCCGCCGGCCGCCAGGATCCGCCGGGCCAGGCCCTCGGCGTCCGGCGTCGCGAAGTACACCGTCCACACGGTGGGCAGCCGCCCGTCCGCCTTCTGTGCGAGCGCGGCGACCGGCCGCCCGTCCAGGCGCGCCCACACGCTCCCGCCGTACGCCTCCTCGAAGGACCACCCGAAGAGCTCGCCGTAGAACCGCCTGCCCGCCGCCACGTCGGCGAGCTGGGCGTCGACCCAGCACGGGACGCCCTCGGTGTATCCCTCTTGGTGAGCAGATGCCCTGTTTTCGGCCATGCAGTCAACGTAGCGGCGCCCCGCGCACCCCGCTCACCAGGCACACAGCCCTCGAAGCCCTCGCGCACCCCATTTGCAGTCGGCCGAATAGCGCTCCCACCCCCCCTCGGTAAGCTGACGGCATGACAGGACAAGTGCGTACCGTCGACGGCCGCGTGGCCGGCCGGCGCGGGCAGGCGACGCGGCAGAAGCTGCTCGACTGCCTCAGCGAGATGCTCAGCTCCTCTCCCTACCGGGACGTCAAGGTCATCGATGTCGCCCGGAAGGCAGGCACTTCGCCCGCGACGTTCTACCAGTACTTCCCGGACGTCGAGGGCGCCGTCCTGGAGATCGCCGAGCAAATGGCGGGCGAGAGCGCCGCGTTGACCGGACTGGTCGAGGGACGCACCTGGGCCGGCAAGGCGGGCTGGCAGACCGCGCAGGAACTCGTGGACGGATTCCTGGAGTTCTGGCGCAAGAACGACGCGATCCTGCGCGTCATCGACCTCGGCGCCGCCGAGGGCGACAAGCGGTTCCACAAGATCCGCACGAAGATCCTCAGCTCGGTCAACACCTCCCTCGCGGAAGCGGTGTCCGAGCTGCAGGCCAAGGGCCGGGTCGACAAGGACGTCAGCGCCGCGGCGATGGCCGGCTCGATCGTCGCGATGCTCGCCGCGGTGGCCGGCCACCAGAAGGGCCTCGCGGGCGTCAAGCAGAACGAACTCAAGCCCGCCCTGGCCCTGTTGGTGCACCTCGGCATCACGGGCAGGAAGCCCGCGAAGTAGCGGGTCGCGCGACGGCGGACCCCCGTCTCCCCCCCCGTCCTGTCATGCGCCCCGGAAGGGGCGCGGGGAGCCACGGACCCGCGCGGCGCTACGCGGGCAGGGGCCGGTCCCGCACCACGTGCTTCATCACCAGCGTGGACGTCAGCCGCTGCACCCCGGGCAGCGTGGCCAGCCGCTCGTCGTACAGCCGCTGGTAGGCGGCCAGATCCGCCGCCACCACCCGCAGCAGATAGTCCGGCTCCCCGAACAGCCGCTGCGCCTCCAGCACCTCCGGCACCTCGGTCAGCGCCCGCTCGAACCCGGCGACCGTCTCCCGGTCCTCCTGCCGCATCGAGACGAAGACCAGCGCCTCGAAGGTCAGCCCCACCGCGGCCGGGTCCACCACGGCCCGGTAGCCGCTGATCGCTCCCGACCGCTCCAGCTCGCGCAGCCGCCGGTGGCACGGCGAGACGCTGAGCCGCACCCGCGCGGCCAGCTCGGTCACGGTCAGCCGCCCGTCCTGCTGCAGCTCGGCAAGGATTTTCCGGTCCACGTCGTCCATGCGGGAAATCCTGCCTCAGTGTGCGGGTCGGCGGAGAAAGAACGGGAACACTTTCGGTGCATTCCCGCCTAATGTCCCCGGTATGGACTCGGCCTCCCTCCTCTCCTTCCTCGCTCTGGACCTCCTGCTGGTCTGCGTACCGGGCGCCGACTGGGCGTACGTGATCTCCGCCGGCCTGCGCGACCGCTCCCCGGTCCCGGCGGTCGCGGGCCTGGTCACCGGCTACGCCCTGCACACGGTCCTCGCGGCGGCGGGCCTCGCGGTGCTGGTCGCCGGATCCCCGGCGCTGCTCACCGCGCTGACGGTGGCGGGCGCGGCGTACCTGGTGTGGCTGGGCTGGGGAGTGCTGCGGCGGCCGGCCGTGCCGGGCGCCGCGGACCCGGCCGGCCCGCCCACCGGCCGGCGCCGAACCTTCCTGCGGGGCGCGACGATCAGCGGCCTCAACCCGAAGGGCCTGCTCCTCTACCTGTCACTGCTGCCGCAGTTCCTCACCCTGGAGGGCCACCACCTGCCGGTGCCCGTGCAGACCACCGCGCTCGGCCTGCTGCACATGGCGTGCTGCGCCGCCGTCTACCTCACGGTCGGCCTGCTGGCCCGCGCCGTCCTCGGCGCCCGCCCGGCCGCCGCCCGCGCGGTCACCCGTACCTCCGGCGCCGCGATGCTGGGCATCGGGGCGTTCCTGCTGCTCCAGCGGCTGGCCACCGTCTGACGCCGGCGGATGCGGCGATACTCGGGCCATGGCACCGGACCTTGACGAACTGCTGCGGTCCCTGCGGGTGTGGGACCTCGACCCCCTGCCCTCCTTCGACCCGGCCACGGCACCCGACGACCCGCTCGACCTGTTCACCACGTGGTTCGCGCAGGCGGTCGCCGCCGGACAGCCCGAGCCGCACACCATGTCCCTGGCCACGGCCGACGAGCAGGGCCTGCCCGACGTCCGCACGGTGATGCTGCACGGCGCCGACGCGGCGCACGGCTGGAGCTTCGCGAGCCACGCCGGCAGCCGCAAGGGCCGCCACCTCGCCGCCCGCCCGTATGCCGCCCTCGGCTTCTACTGGCCGGCGCAGGCCCGCCAGATCCGGGTGCGCGGCCGGGTCACCACCGCCCCGCCCGAGGAGGCCCAGGCCGATCTGCACGCCCGCTCCACCGGCGCCCTCGCCGCCGCCCTGACCGGCAGGCAGAGCGAACCCCTCGACTCCCTGGACGAGTTGGCGCGGGCCTCCGACGCGGCCTGGGCCCGCGCCGAGCGCGCCCCGCACACCCCGGCCCCGACCTGGACCCTCTACCGCCTGCGCCCCGAGGAGGCCGAGTTCTTCCAGGGGGACGCCCGGCGACGGCACGTACGGCTGGTGTACCGCCGCGACGGCGACCGCTGGACACGCACCCTGCTGTGGCCGTGACACGGACGACCGCCCGGGCGGCCGTGTCACGGGCGGTCGTGACCCCAGGCGCGGTGGCCCGGGGCCGGGTCAGTCCTTGACCGGGACGCCCGGGGTGCCGTCCTGCTGGGCCGGGACCGGCGCCGCCGTGCCGGTGCCGTCGTCGTCCGTGTTGATGCGTTCGATGACGGCCAGGCGCTCCGGGGTGTCCTCCGGCTTGAGGTAGCCGATGAGGATGTAGAGGACGAGGGAGACGGCGAGCGGGATCGAGACCTGGTACTGGAGCGGGACGCCGCCGTCGAGGTTCCAGTGGATGGGGTAGTTGACCAGCCAGAAGGCGAACAGGCCGGTCGCCCAGCTGGTGAGGGCCGCCGTCGGGCCGGAGCGGCGGAAGGGGCGGAGCAGGCCGAGCATCATCGGGATGGCCATGGGGCCCATCAGCCCGGCGACCCACTTGATGACGACGGTGATGATGTCGCCGAACGTGGGGGAGTTGACCTGGGTGGCCGCCGCCATCGACAGGCCGAGGAAGACGACCGTGGTGACGCGGGCGACCCGCAGGCCCTGCCCCTCGCTCCAGGCCCGCGCCCGGCGCCAGACGACCGGCGCGCAGTCCCGGGTGAAGACGGCGGCGATGGCGTTGGCGTCCGAGGAGCACATGGCCATCGTGTGGGAGAAGAAGCCGACGATGACCAGGCCCAGCAGGCCGTGCGGGAGGAGCTGTTCGGTCATCAGGCCGTAGGAGTCGGAGCCGTCGGACTTCTGGGACTCCACCAGCAGCGGGGACATCCACATCGGGAAGAACAGGACCAGCGGCCACACCAGCCACAGCACCGCCGACAGCCGCGCCGAGCGCTCGGCCTCGTAGGCGCTGGAGGTGGCCATGTAGCGCTGGGCCTGGTTGAGCATGCCGCCGTTGTACTCGAACAGCTTGATGAAGAGGAACGCGAGCAGGAACACCGTGCCGTAGGGGCCGACCAACGGCTCGCCGTGGCCCTGGAGTTCGGGCTCGTCCCAGGCGCCGAGGAAGCCGATGCCCTTGTCGTTCAGCTCCATGATCACCGCGACGAACATCGCGATGCCGGCGAGGAACTGGATGACGAACTGGCCCAGTTCCGTGAGCGCGTCGGCCCACAGGCCGCCGATCGTGCAGTAGACGGCGGTGATGCTGCCGGTGATGAGGATGCCCTGGTTCAGGGACACACCCGTGAACACCGACAGCAGGGTGGCGATCGCCGCCCACTTCGCGCCCACGTCCACGATCTTCAGCAGCATCCCCGACCAGGCCAGCGCCTGCTGGGTCTTCAGGTCGTAGCGGTTCTTCAGGTACTCCAGCGGGGAGGCCACGTGGAGGCGGGAGCGGAGCCGGTTGATCCGCGGGGCGAACAGCTTGGAGCCGATGGCGATGCCCAGGGCGATCGGGAAGGACCAGGTGACGAAGGAGGTGACGCCGTAGGTGTAGGCGATGCCCGCGTACCCCGTGAACATCACCGCGCTGTAGCCCGACATGTGGTGCGAGATGCCGGAGAGCCACCAGGGCATCTTGCCGCCGGCGGTGAAGAAGTCACTGACGTTGTCCACGCGCTTGTGCGACCAGATGCCGATGGCCACCATCACGCCGAAGTAGCCGATGAGCACGGCCCAGTCGAGACTGTTCATGTGCCACCCTTTCAGGGTCCGCTCAGGGTCCGCCTTGTGAACGGCCCGCTCATCGTGAGTGCGGTCACATGGGCACGACAAGCAAGCGGAAGGTCAAGGGATGGCAAAATCGTTCTGCCAGGTGACTTCTGTTCACGGACCTGAACGAGTCCGGGTGGTCTCCGAGGAGGGCGGAAAGGGCCTTGGATCAGGGCCTCAGCGCAGCTCCTTTGGGCACGGCGTCCCGCGCGGCCAGTCGTAGGGGGAGGCGAGCCGGTAGGTGCCCGCGCGGGGCGCGAGAAGCAGCGTCCACGTGTCGCCCTCCTCGTCCTCCTCCGTCTCCATCAGACAGCCGTTGACGTTCTCGTACGTCTTCGGCTCGCCCTCGGGGCGGCTCCGGGACTCCTCCGTCTCCCGCGGGCCCTCCACCCCCTTGCCCTCGGCGTCGACCAGCTGGAGCCAGGGGGAGTACGGCACCCGGATCAGGATCCGGCCGGGCCGGCCGACCCGCAGCGTCATCTCGCCCTGCTCGGCGCGCTCCACGGTGGCGGGCGGGTCGGCGAGCGGAGTGGGGTCCTTCACCCGGAACAGCTGCCAGTTGGCGTCGCCCCAGATCTGCTCCAGGTACGGCAGACCGCGCTGCACCAGCTCCCGTTCGCGCTGGCCGCCGTCCCCGTCCGGCTCGTCCTTCGGCAGGACCACGAAGTGGACCGCCCAGCGCTTGAGCCACAGGTGATAGTTGGCCGAGTTCAGGGTGTCGTCGTAGAAGAGCGGGTTGCGCTCCATGTCGGCCTGGCGGTTCCAGCCGCGGGCCAGGTTCACGTACGGGGCGAGCGCCGAGGCCTCCCGGTGCGAGGCGGCCGGGACCACCTCCACCCGGCCCTTGCCGGCGCCGACCTGCTGCAACTCGTTCACCAGCGGCGCCAGCTCCCGGGCCCACGAGGCGCGCGGGGTGGTGTGCACCACGTCGTCGACCGACTTGAAGCCGATCCAGCCGACGAAACCGGCGAACGACACCACCAGCGCGTACCACTTGCGCGAGCGCGGCACCGTGAACGGCAGCGCCGCCACCAGCACCACCCCCGCGAACAGCATCGCCAGCCGCGTGATGTTCGAGCCGATCTGCGAGCTGATGAGCCAGACGAGCAGGACGGCCAGGAAGTACACCGCCGAGGTGATCCGGACGGTGACCCACTCGCGCGGCACGAGCAGGAGGACCAGCAGCGCGTACAGCATCGGCAGCACGGCCGAGCCGAACCCCATCGGCTGGGTGCCGGAGAACGGGAACGCCCACGCGGACACCGCGACGACCACACTCGGGCCGAGCCCCAGCGCCCAGGCGCCCGGCCGCCGCTTCTGCAGGAACAGCGCCACCGCGACCAGCCCGACGAACAGGCCCGCGACCGGTGACGACATGGTGGCCAGCGCCGCCAGCGGGGCCGCGCACAGCGCCTTCGCCCAGCGCTTGTGACGCCAGCGGTACGGCCAGCAGAACACCGCCGCCACCGCCGCGAGGGCGAACAGCGTGCCCAGACCGAAGGTCACCCGGCCCGAGGCCGCGTTGCCGAGCAGGCCGAACACGCCCGCCAGCGCGGGCCACAGCGGTGCGCGCACGGCCCGGCTGCGGACCAGGATCATCGTCAGCAGACCCGCCGACAGCGTCCCGGCGATCATCATCGTGGTCCGCACGCCGAGCACCGACATCAGATACGGCGACACCACGCTGTACGACACCGGGTGCATCCCGCCGTACCAGGCCAGGTTGTACGCCGAGTCGGGGTGCCGGCCGACGAACTCCGCCCAGGCGTCCTGCGCCGCGAGGTCCCCGCCGCTGTTCGCGAACGTGAAGAACCACACGATGTGCAGTACGCCGGCCACGGCGGTGACGAGGAGCGCGGGGTGGCGGGCCACGCGGTCGCGCGGGGTCCGCCGCGAGGGGTCCGGCGGGGAGCCGGGCACGCGTATTCGCGGACCGTCCCCCGGGACCGGACCGGTGTCGTCGGTGCGTGTCGGCTCCGCAGTGGCCACCTGTTGGCACTCCCCGTGTGCGTCTCGTACGTTCCCCGGCCGCGTGGTCCGTGCTCTCCGACCGTTCCCCGGCCGTTGCCGGCAGGGCCCCGGGAGTTTCCGTCCGCGTCTCGCACGCGGGCGGCCTGTCCCGATTCGCGACGCTAGCACGCACCCCGCCGGCGGGCCTGCGGGCCCTGCTCGACGGGGTGCGTGCGGTGCGGTGCGGGGCTCGGGCCCCGGGTGCGGCGTCAGGCGATCCGCGTCACCTTCGCCGTGAAGCCGGGCTCCACCAGGTCCCGCTCCAGCGCGACCGGCACCTTCACCGCCCCGGCGACGGCCCCGTCGCCCACGGTCAGCGTGCCGACCTTCGTCCCGGCCTTCGCCGTGTGCGGCAGCTCGTCGGCGGCGAAGGACAGCTTCACCTCCAGGCCCGGCCAGCCGACGGCGGTGACGTCCTCCGTGGCGACCACCGGGGTACGGCCGCCGAGACCGTCGTCCACATACCCGACGACGTCGCCCTTCTTCAGGATCGTCGCCGACTCCAGGGCGCCCTGCGCGGCGCGGATCAGCAGGTCGCTCTGGTGCAGCGCGGCACCGAGGATGGTGTTGTCCGCGCCGCCCGCCGGCTGGCGCACCACGGCGCCCACGATGGTGTGGGTCTCGCCGCCGATCTCCTTCTTCGCGGCGAACACCAGGTTGCCGAGGGCGGAGGTGGTGGTGCCGGTCTTGATGCCGACGACGCCGTTGCTGCCGACCAGCTGGTTCCAGTTCGGGTGGTTCACGCCCTTGTAGTCGTCGTACGACATCATCGCGGCGACCTCGCGGAACGCGGGCTGGGTCATCGCGGCCTTGGCGAGCTTCACCTGGTCCACGGCCGTGGAGACCGTGGTGTCGTTCAGGCCCGAGGGGTCGGTGTACGTCGTGTTGGTCATCCCGAGGTCCTTCGCGGCGGCGTTCATCTTCGCCACGAACGCCTTCTCGGACCCCGCGTCCCAACGGGCCAGCAACCGGGCCACGTTGTTCGCGGACGCGATGAGGATGCCCTCGATCGCCTCGCGTTCGGAGATCTGGTCGCCCGCGTAGACGTTGACCGTCGACTCCTGGCCGGCCTGGGACTGGTCCTCGGCCACCTGGTCGATCTTGATCATCGGGCCCTCCTCGCCGCTCTTGAGCGGGTGGTCCCGGAGGATGACGTACGCCGTCATCACCTTGGCGACGCTCGCGATCGGCACCGGCTTCTGCTCGCCGGACGAGCCGAACGTGCCGATGCCCTGCACGCCGAGCGCGGCCTGGCCGTTCTCCGGCCACGGGATGTCGATCGTCGAGCCGTCGAAGGTGTAGCTGTCCTGGGCGGTCAGCTGGAGCGTGGGCGCCGGCAGCGGGCGGAACGACTGGACGACCGCGAACACGATCACCAGCAGCAGCACCAGCGGCGTCCAGATCTTCACCCGGCGCACGGCGGTGCGCAGCGGGGTCTGCGGGGGCGGCGGCGTGTTCGTCAGCTCCGCCAGCAGGTCCAGCGGCGGCTTCGGCGGCAACGGCTGCTGCGTGGTCCGCTCCGGGCCGATCTGCGGCACGGCGGCGGTGACGTCGGCGGGCGCGGGCGCCTCGGTCCGCTCGGCGGGCGTCGCGGGCTTCGCGGGCGCGGCCGGGCGGGGCTTGCGGTCCGCCGGGTCGTCCAGCGGCTTCAGCGCGACGAACTTGCCGGTCCGCTCGGCGTCCTTCGCGGAGTCGTCTTCGGCGTCCTTCGTCGCCGCGCCCTTCGCGGAATCCTTGTCGGCGTCCTTGGCCGGGGCCTTCGCGGCTTCCTTCTCGGGCTTCTGCCCCTTCCCGGACTCCTCGGCGGTCCCCTTCGCCTTGCCGGACTCCGCGGCCGGCTTCACCTTGGCGGCGCCGCCCAGCTTCAGCATGGTGGTGGGCTGGTCGACCGCGGGCTTCGGCGGCCGTACGGCCTTGAAGACGGTGGTGGGCTGGTCGACGGGCGACGCGTCGGCGTCGTCCTCGGCCTTCTCGGCGGCCTCGGGGGTTCCCTCGGCGGAGCCCTTCGCGTCCTCCGGGCCGTCCTCGGCGTCCTCGGCGTCCTCGGCGTCCTCGGCGTCCTCGGCGCCCGAGTCACCCTCGGAGTCGCCTTCGGCGCCGGCCTCGGTGTTTCGGCCGCCGTTGTCGCCCTCGGCGGTTGCCGCCGCCGTCGCGCCCTTCCCGAAGTCCCTCTCGCCCTCGTCGGCCGCGTCGCGCGGCTCGTCGGAGTCCTCCTCGGCCGCCGCCTCGGACTCGTCCCCGGCCACCACGGCCTCGTCGACGTCGTCGCGCTCCTCGGCCTTGTCGGCCTTCTCGGACTCCTCGGCCTTCTCGGATCCCTCGGCCTTCTCGGGCCCCTTCGCGGACGCGGCGTCACCCTCCTTCGGGGACGCGGCCTTGTCGGACGGGGCCTCGTCCGCGGAGCGGACCCATGCCGCCACCGCGGCGTCCAGGTCCTCGTCGCCCTTGCCGCCGGTGTCCTCGCCGCCGTCCTCGGCGGCGCCGTCCGCGCCGTCCGTGCCCTCCGCGCCGTCCTCGCGCGCCTTCGCGAGGTCCTTCGTGGAGAGGACCCGCGTCGCCGTGTCGACGCTCGTACGGGCCACGGAGAGGCGGGGATCGGCCGCCTCGCTCCGGGCCTCGGGAACCGGACCCGCGCTCCCCGACGTCGGTTCTGCCGACGACTCGCGCTGCTTCGACCTGTCGGGGGACTCGCCCGCCACCGATGCCTCCTCCATGCCGCACGTTCCCGTGCGCTACCGAACCGAACCGCCGCCCGGACACCTCGGTTCCACGACTGTCCGAACCATGTACCAGTGTCCTGTGTGCGGGCTAAACCCAAGCGGTAGACGAGAACGACATACCTACCGGTTCCCTTACGAACCGGTCACGCACCCTCGACAGACCAATGTGAGAGGGGTCACCCTGTCATTCATCCACGCGGGGAGGCATGGATGGGCAGGAGCCGCAGAACACTTCCGGAGGAGCTTCTGCTGCTGGCGTTGGACCCGACGACGGGTACCACCGCACAGCCGCAGTCGCTCGACCTGGGTCTGGCCGGAGCACAGCTAGTGGAGCTGGCGCTGGCCGGACGGATAGCCCCAGACGGGGATCGTATCGCCGTGGTGGTCCCACGGCCGACAGGAGATCCGACACTGGACTGCGCGTTGGAGTTGCTGCGAAGGCGTGGCGCTCCGGTACGGGCCGTCCACTGGATCGGCGGGCCGCGTCTCGGGCTCCGCCAGACGTACCTCTCGCATCTGGAACGATGCGGCATGGTGCATGCCGTCGAGGGCCAGATGTGCGGGGTGTTGCCGACGACGCGCTACCAGGCGACGGACAACGCCATCAGCCGGGAGATCAAGGCCCGGCTGGATTCCGCGATCCGCACCGGCGTTCCGCCGGACCCGCGGACCGCGGCGCTCGCCGCCCTGGCGCACGCGGTCGGCCTCGGCAAGCACCTGTACCCGGGGAACGAGGGACGCTCGTCCCGCTCCCGGCTGCGGGACCTGATCAGGCACGACCCCATGGGCGGCCTCGTGGCGCACGCCGTGATGGACGTCCAGAACGGCGTGGGGGCGCAGCCGCGCCGCGCCGCGGCGGGTTCGGCGGGCCGGCCGCCCGCCGGCGCCAGGACGGCGGAACCCGCTCGGGGGGTTCCCGCCCAGCCGCGCCGTGCCGGCATGGCGCGCGCCGTGGCCCACTAGCCACGGGCCCACGGCGGTACGGCAGTACGGCAGTACGGCGAGACACAAGCCCGGTTCGGGAGCCGCGCGAGCCGCGCGGGGTGACGGAACGCGTCGTTCGGACGACGGACGCGTCCGCCGCCCCGCGCGGACGCATGTCCGTGTGTGCGGACATGGCGTGTACCCGCCGCATATCCGCGGTTTCCCAGCGGTAAGCCGCGCCTTGGTGGCAGTCTGCTCAACAGCAGATACGCAAAGTTGCAGCAGCCGGAGGTGCACGTCCCGTGGCGTCCAATGTCAATCCCACCGTCAGGCGGCGCCGGCTGGGCCAGGAGCTGCGCAGGCTCCGTGAGCTCAAGGGTATGACGGCCGAGGAGGTGGCGGAGCGGCTGCTGGTGTCGCAGTCGAAGATCAGCCGCCTGGAGAACGGCCGTCGCAGCATCAGCCAGCGCGATGTGCGCGACCTGTGCGGGGTCTACGAGGTGGAGGACCACCGCATCGTCGATTCGCTGATGCAGATGGCCAAGGACTCGCGCCAGCAGGGCTGGTGGCACTCCTTCGGCGACATCCCGTACAGCGTCTACATCGGCCTGGAGACCGACGCGGCCAGTCTGCGCGTGTACGACCCGCAGGTGGTGCCCGGCCTGTTGCAGACCCGGCAGTACGCGGAGGCCCTGATCACCGGCGCGCTGCCGGAGGCGACGCCGGCCGACATCGACAAACGGGTGCAGGTCAGACTGCGCCGGCAGGAACGTATTGCCGCCGAGGAGAACCCGCTGCGGCTGTGGGCGGTGCTCGACGAGGCGGCGGTGCGCCGCGAGGTGGGCAGTAAACAGGTGATGATCGAGCAGCTGGAGTACCTGCTCGAGATGTCGCAACTGCCGCACGTCACGGTCCAGTTGATTCCGTTCGAGATGGGCGCGCACCCCGGTGTGAGCGGGCAGTACGCGATTCTGGAGTTCCCGGACGCCGCCGATTCGAGCGTGGTCTACATCGAGGGCGTCACCAGCGACCTCTATCTGGAAAAGGCGCAGGATGTCCAGAAATACGCTGTCATGTACGAGCACCTGCGGGCACAGGCCCTGAATGCCGACCAAACCCGGGAATTCATCTCGGAAGTGGTGAAGGACTACGCGGGTCGCAGGTGAGGCGCCGCAAAGTACACCGTCGGCCCGACCGGATGGAAGACCGAATGGAATATGCCATCCGGTCGAGTGAATAGTCGCTCCGGAGATCCGAGTTGGCGAGTAGCGTCGATCACGCCATCACACCACCGATGTTGGCGCAAACGCACAACTCAGCAACTGGCTTACTGGAGCGAAAATGGCGATCAAGCAGGGCGCGACGGACACGTGGATCAAGTCCTCGTACTCCCAGGGCAACGGCGCGTGCGTCGAAATCAAGTCCCCGGTTCCGTCGGCCATGGCCGTCCGGGACTCCAAGGTGCATCAGGGTCCCGTGCTGGCCTTCCCCGCCGACGCGTGGAACGTCTTCGTGGCCTCGGTCAAGGCGTAACACCGGCACCACCCGCGCACCACGCGCACCGTGCGCAGAGCCCTCTCGACGAGCCCGCCGTCCTTGCCGAGGGGGCTCGGCTCTTGTCCGCGGTCAGCGCACCGGGAACGCCACGTCGCACACGGGGTCGCCGGGGCCCGCCGCGTCCCAGTCCGCGAAGTACACCTCGCGGCAGGCGCCGGCCGGTTCCAGCCCCCGCTCCCGGATCCACTCCTCCACCGCCTCGAAGGCGGCCAGGATCTGCGGATGGGCCACCTGCGCCTTGCGGATCCGGGTGAAGGCGAGGCGCATGGCCGGTTCCACCCGCACCCGGGTGTGCCAGGCGCGTCCGCGCGCCTCGGCCCAGGCACGGGCCGCCGCCTCGTCGGCCACCGGCACACAGGCCTCGGCGGGGCCGTCGCTCTCCATGGACACCTCGGAGTGGTAGACGACGTAGGGCGCGCCGGCCGGGCCGCCGCACTGCCGGGCCGCCTCCTCCAGCCGCCCCAGCGACGCGCCGATCCAGGCGGGCAGTTCGTCCGCCAGCACATGCCGCGTCTCGGTGATCACCACCCGCGCCGGCATCTCGACCGTCTCGACCGTGAACGTCTCGCGCATCTCGGAAGTCCCTCCCGACAGCCGTCCACGAAGGTACGCGGCGAGCGTCCGCTGCCCCGCCAGCCGGGCCTCGACGTCCGCCCAGTAGGCGGCGAGCAGCCCGGCCGCCCGCTCCCCGTCCGCGGCGACCACCTCGGCGATCCGCGCCAGCGGCATGTCCAGCTGCCGCAGCAGGGCCACCAGCCGCGCCTGTTCGATCTGCGCGACGCGGTAGTAGCGGTAGCCGCTGGCCGGGTCGACCCGGGCCGGGGTGAGCAGGCCGAGCCGGTCGTACCGCCGCAGGGCCTTGGCCGACCGGCGGGCCCGGGCGGCGAACGTCCCGATGGTGAGCAGTTCCTCGTCCATCCGCGCATCCTCCGTCACCGGGCGGTCCTCGGCGCCCGGCGGGAAGGAGACTCGGGCCTGCCCCGGGGGCAAGGTCAAGGCAGGCCGTTCCGGCTCAGCCGAGCTGCGCCTCGATGGCGGCGACGACCTCCGCCGACTCCGGCTCGGTCTGCGGGGAGAACCGGGCGACGACGGTGCCGTCCCGGCCGATCAGGAACTTCTCGAAGTTCCAGCGGATGTCCCCGCTGTGCCCCTCGGCGTCGGCGAAACCGGTCAGCCGCTCGTACAGCGGGTGCCGGCCCGCGCCGTTCACCTCGACCTTCTCGGTCATCGGAAAGGTCACGCCGTACGTCGCCGAGCAGAACTCGGCGATCTCCGCGGCACTGCCCGGCTCCTGGCCGAGGAACTGGTTGCAGGGCACGCCGAGCACGGTGAACCCGCGGGCGGCGTACCGCTCCTGGAGCCGCTCCAGACCGGCGTACTGGGGGGTCAGGCCGCACTTGGAGGCCACGTTCACGACGAGCACGACCTGCCCGGCGTACTGCTTCAGATCGGCGGGACCGCCCTGGAGGGCGTCGATGGCGACGTCGAGGGGGGATGCGTTGGTGGTCATGGCCGGATGCTAGCCGCGCCCGGCTCCGCCCGCCCCGGCAGGCCGGTCCCCTACGGCCTGATGCAGCACCTCGCTTGCCGCGGCCCGGATCCGCTCATCGCCCGCTGCTGACCGGGTCGGCGCAGCACCCGAGGCTGCTCGGACCGGCACATCGCCCGCCGCTGCCCGGATCAGCACATCGCCCGCCGCCGTCCGCGCGTACAGCACCGAGCGGCCCGCCCGGCGCCGCTCCACCAGCCCCGCGTCCCGCAGTACCCGCAGATGCCGTCCGACCGAGCCGAGCCCCTGCCCGGTCACGGCCGTCAGCTGGGTGGTGCTGAGCGGGGAGTCCAGCAGGACGAGGACGGCGGCGCGGGCCCGGCCCAGCAGGGCGGCCAGGCTCGCGGGCGCGGGCCGGGCGTGGCCGTCGGCGAGCGGCCCGGAGCACGGGTAGACCAGGGCGTACCGCTGCCGCTCCGGCTCCTCCCACGACACCCAGCCGGTGCGCGGGGTGACGGGGACGAGGACGAGTTCGGCGCCGGAGATGTCGCGGGGCGGGTACTCGTGCAGATTGACCTGGAAGCGGCTGGCGCCCAGCCAGCGGGTGCCCGGCCGCAGCGCGTCCAGCACCGCCGCCCAGCCGCCCTCGCTCATCCGCGCCGTGCGGGCGACCACGTCGGCCTCCAGCACGCGGCGGCGCCGCGCCCAGTACGGCCGTACCGCCTCGGTCCACACATACGTGAGGAGTGCCGCCGCGCGCTCGGGCAGGTCGTCGCGGTCCAGGACGGCGGGGAGCGGGCCGGCGAGGGAGAGCCGCAGATGGGCGCGGGCCGCGTCGGGGCGGGTGGCGCGCACCCGGGCGACCGCCCGCGCGAAGTCCTCGCCCTCCCGCGGCGTCGGGGTGAGGAAGTCGGCGATCCAGTCCCGGCCCAGTCCCGCCCGCACCAGCCGCGCGGTCACCGGGTCGGCGGCCAGGCGGGCCCGGTAGGCGGGCAGGTGCGCGCGCAGCCACTCCCGCTCGCCCGGATGGGCCCCGGTCCCGGCGTGCAGCAGCTTCAGACTCGCGAAGGTCTCGGCGTACGGCGAGAGCAGGAACCGGCTGCGGGCGAGGGTGTCCGCGTCGAGCTGCCACCAGCCCATGCCGCCCGCCCCCCGGTTGGTTTCGCGTGTGCGCGAAACAATAACGGGGCCCGCCACGGCCGCTTGAGACTCCCCGCATGCGCACCTCACCCGGCTACGCGAGCCTCTTCCGCACGCCCGAGTTCACCCCGCTGTTCCTGTCCTCCGCCGCCCAGACCGCCGCGCAGACCCTCGGCGGGCTCGCCCTCGGCACGCTGGTGTTCCGGGCCACCGGATCGCCGCTGCTGGCGGCGGTGAGCATGTTCGGCCCGTCGCTGGCCCAGGTCGTCGGCGCCGCCTTCCTGCTGTCGGGCGCCGACCGGCTGCCGCCCCGGGCGACGCTCACCGGCGTCGCCCTCGCCTTCGCGGCCGGTACGGCGGTGCTCGCGCTGCCGGGACTGCCGCCGGCGGCGGTCTTCGCCGTCGTCCTCGCGCAGGGGCTGGTGGCCTCGCTGGGCGGAGGAGTGCGGTGGGGACTGCTGACCGAGATCCTCTCCACGGAGCGCTACGTGCTGGGGCGTTCGGTCTTCAACATGATGAGCGGCCTCGCCCAGATCGGCGGCTACGCGGCCGGCGGTGTCCTCGTCGCCGTCCTCACCCCGCGCGCCGCGCTGCTGCTCGCGGCGCTGCTGTACGCCGGGGCGGCGCTCGGACTGCGGCTGGGCCTGACGCAACGCCCGCCGCGCGCCACCGGCCGCCCGTCGGCACGGGCCACCTGGCGGGCCAACGCCCGGCTGTGGTCGTCACGTCCGCGCCGCCGCGTCTACCTCGCCCTGTGGGTGCCGAACGGACTGATCGTGGGCTGCGAGTCGCTGTACGTCTCCTACGCGCCCGGCGCCGCCGGGACACTGTTCACCTGCGCGGCGCTGGGCATGTTCGCCGGGGACGTCACCGTCGGCCGCCTGGTGCCACCGGCACGGCGCGCGCGGCTCGGGGTGCCGCTGCTGCTGTTGCTGGCCGGACCGTACCTGCTGTTCTTCCTGCGCCCGCCGGTGCCGGTCGCGGCCGTCCTGGTCCTGGTGGCGTCCGCCGGCTTCGGGGCGAGCCTCGTACAGCAGGAGCGGCTGGTCACCCTCACCCCCACCGAACTCTCCGGCCACGCCCTCGGCCTCCACTCCGCCGGCATGCTCACCTGCCAGGGCCTCAGCGCGACCCTGGCCGGCACGACGGCCCAACTCACCTCGCCCGCGGTGGCGATGACGGTGATGGCGGCCGGGTCCCTGACTGTGACGGGCGTGCTGGCGCGAGGGCTGGGGGAGGGCGCGGAGAGCGCGGAGGGGGCCGGTGTGGCCGGTGTGACCGGTGCGGACGAGACGGACAGCCGGGATGACGCGAAGGCCGGGGAGGAGCGGGCGGCGACGTGAGCGCGGCTGCGGCCACGGGCGACGGTCACCCAGTCGGCGGACCTGGCGATGTGACGTGGCTGTGGCTGAGGCTGCGGCTTCGGCCGTCGCGGCCCGGCGATGTCCCTACGGCCGTGGTTCCGGCTCGAGGAACACCCACGGGACCTCGTTGTCCCGGACCACCCTCGCGAGCAGCGCCGCCAGCTGCTCCCGCTCGGCGGGTGCGAGACCGGACGGCAGCTCCTCGATGCGGCGGCAGGCGGCGTCGTAGAACTGCCTGGCGAGCGACGCGCCCTCCTCGGTCAGGCGCACCCGTACCGCCCGCTTGTCCCGGGGATCGGCCTCGCGGCGGACCAGGCCGCGCTGGGCGGTGCGGTCCACCAGCCCGGTCAGGCTGGACTTGGCCAGACCCAGCATCGAGCCCAGCTCGGACATGCCGTACGGCTGCGGCATCAGCACGCACAGCAGCTGGCCCTGCTGCGGGGTCAGCCCGAACCGACGCCCCGACTCGGCGTACACGGCGTCCACCAGGAACGCGGACCGCACGAGCGCGGCCACGATGCCCATCTGCTGACCTGCGGCTACGGCTTCGCCCATTCGGCCAGGGTACCGAGGAGGGGCAGCGCGTCAGTGAGGCCGGGGGCGCGAGGGGCAACGCCGGGGGGACTCTCGCCCCGTACAACCGCGCTGGTCATCTGTCGCACGCCGAAAGGTGTCTCCCTGCCGCCGGGCAGGACCTGAGCGGAGCGCCCGACCCGCCTACTCACGACCGTCGTGCTGCTCCTGTTCTTGCTCCTGCTCGCGCTCCGCCCGGTCGGCCCACGCCCGGCCAGCCCACCGACCCAGCAGCCCCACCACCACCGAAACGACGATCGCGCCCCAGTCGATGACGTGCGGCAGTCCGGGAAAGAACCCGAAGAAGGCCAGTCCACCGAAAAGGCCGGCGAGGAACCCGACGATTCCGCTCCGCCGACGCCGTGCTTCACGCGCCTGATCCACCCGCTGCCCCTGCTGCTCGACCATGAACGCTCACGCTCACTTCGTGATGTGGTGACACTGACTCACCCGTCGCACTCCGTTGACGTGCAGATGGGCGCACGCCTTGCCATAACGAGGCAGGGTACGAGGAGCGTTGCTCCGCATCGGGTCGATCCTGCATTCGTTGTGCGTTGTGCCCCGTGACGTGCGGTAGACCCGGTTGTCCGTGTCGGCGTAGGTGAAGTCGATGCGCCAGTTGCAGAAGCCGGTGCCGAGTGCGGCGGCGAAGGCGCAGTCGACGCCGGCGTTCTGGTAGGTGATCTTCTTGCCGCTGCCCCGGATGATGTGGGTGAACATGCACCCTGTGGGGACCTGCATCGTCATGCCCCCCACGCTGTACTGGAAGGTGCGCACCGGAGTCGAGCCGATCGCGGTGGCCTGCGCACTCGTGGGCGTGCTGAGGATGAGCCCGCCGGCGGCGGCCAGCGCGGTGACGAGGCGAGTGATGGTCGGCCCGAACAAGGTGATCTCCTCCTGAGGTCTTCCGGCAAGTACCGGCCCAACCGCGATTGCCGGTGCCCGGTTGTCGAGTCAGGAGTCGTTTCACCAGCACAGGTGATCAAGTGATCATCCCGCTGACCTGTAGAAACGTTCACAGGCCAGATCGGCGCCTCGGTGGGCCGGCGGAGACGGCGCACCGCCGCTGAAGCGGGGCCCAGGGGTCCTCGGTCATCTCCCTGCGGTCCCTCTTGTCGGCACCTATCGAAAAACGATAGATTCTCATCGAGATTCGATGGCGCGGCTGCGTGCGGACGTGTGCGGGTGTGCCGGCATCTGACGACGAGGAGGAGGGAAGGCGATGGGAAAACTGACGGTGCTCGCGCTGCGCGCGGTGCTGGTGGGGCTGCTCGCCGGCTCGGTGTTCGTGCAGGCGGTGATGGTCCCGCTGCTGGCCGCCGACATGGGTGACTTCGACCGGCGCACCCCGGTGGTGGTGATCCTGCTGCTGGGGCTGGTGACGGCGCAGGTCGTCCTGGTCTGCGTATGGCGGCTGGTGACGATGGTGCGCCGGGGGACCGTCTTCTCCCACGGCGCCTTCCGCTACGTACACATCGTGATCGGCGCGATGACGGCCGCAGCGCTGCTGGTCTTCACCCTCGGCGTGGTCCTGGCGCCGGGCGAGGACGTGGCCCCCGGCATCGTGCTCCTGATCGGCGGCGTGGGCCTGGCCGTCCTCGGTGTCGCGCTCATCGTCCTGGTGCTGCGCATGCTGCTCGCCCAGGCGGTGGCCCGCGACGTCGAGGCGGCGCGGATGCGGGCCGAGCTGGCCGAGGTGATCTGATGCCGATCGTCGTCGACATCGACGTGATGCTCGCCCGGCGCAAGATGTCCGTGGGCGAACTCGCCGAACGCGTCGGCATCACCCCCGCCAACCTCGCCGTCCTCAAGAACGGCCGCGCCAAGGCGGTCCGCTTCACGACGCTCGCGGCACTGTGCGAGGTACTGGACTGCCAGCCGGGCGACTTGCTGCGCTGGGAACCGGAGGACGAAACGGCACCCGCGGGCACGGCAAGTGAGGCACAGCACCACTGAGTTGCCGGCTCCCGTTGCCGATGCGGCCTCCTGCCGAGGCCGGCTCGTCGGCATCATGGTCCGGTGGACCTGGAGCGCGTCAAAGCGGAGACCGTGGCGTACTACCGAGCCCTCGATGAGAACGCCACCTCGCGGCACTACTTCCGCCACGCCGACGAGGAGGGCGGTCTGTGGTACTTCGAAGCCGTACCCGACCGCGGCGAGTTGATCGTCATCAAGCAGGCCGAGGTGACGTCGGCCGGCCGACTCCACCGGTACAGCCGGCAGCACCTGGAGGACGAGCACGGCGGCCTGACCGACCGAGCGGTCGACCCTGACGAGGATCCGCTGGAGGTCATCTCGGCCGAGGAGTTCCAGCGGGTGTGGGCGCGACCTGCGGAAACGCTCGCTTAGGGCAGAGGGCGCTTGCGGAGACGCCGGTGCGCGTGGGACCAGGAGTAGCGTGGCAGGTGCGAGGCGGTCCCGTTGTCGCACCTGCCCTACAGACGGGTGGTCCTCATGACCAGCTCGGATCCACCTGCTGTTCCCCGGCGTCTGCCCAGCGGTGCCCACGAGGCCCTGCGGCCGGGTTCTGCGCTTCTCCGGCTGGAGACGACCGCATCACGTGAAGGTGTCCTCGATGGTGCGTGGTGGCCGCGCTCGCGCGACATGGGTGCCGAGCTGCCCGCGCTGCTGCGTGCCCTCATCGCCCACCTCGGCCCCGTGACCCGCGTGGGGCTGGACACCGCAGCTTGGGAGGGACTGCCGACGCGCATCCTCGTGGACGACTGCGTGGTGCACATCGATTCCTTTCCGGTCGGTGACGACACGGTCCTGATCACGCGGGGCGAGCGGGACCTCTTCTCGCTGCTGGTGGTCCCGCCGGACGCGGCACCGGACGCCGCCCGCGCCGCGATGGCCCAAGCGGTCCGGGCGGACAACGTCAGCCAGGCGGAACAGATCCTCATCGACACCGGGAGCGGGCGCGGTCCGTCGGGCTGACGGATCACCGCCGGGCGTGACCGCCGCGACGGTTTCGGCGGCGAAGGCGAGGCGTCCGCAGCTTCCCGGCCAAGCTGGGTTCACGTCACCCCCGGATGCCGGGGCCAGGAACAGGAAGACGACTGATCTCTCGGTGCCACGGCCCCTGGGCTCCCGCACGGAGGGCGTCGACGCCCGGTCTCCGTATGCAGCTGGAAGACCTACGGTGACCACAGCACGCGGACGGCTCCGGCAGGTCCCTCAGGTGTGGACCCGTGCGGGCCGCAGCGGTGCTCCGGCCCGGTGGAGACTGGCGAGGGCCAACCGGTAGGAGGCGATCAACCCGGTCTCCACGTACTCGACACCCAGTTCCCGGCAATGGTCCCGCACGATGGTCCGGGCCTTGCGCAGGTTGGGGCTGGGCATGCTGGGAAACAGATGGTGCTCGATCTGGTGATTCAGCCCGCCCAGTGCGATGTCGGTGAGCCTGCCGCCGCGCACGTTGCGTGAGGTGAGCACCTGGCGACGGAGGAAGTCGGGACGGTCCGCGCCCTTCAGGATGGGCATGCCCTTGTGGTTGGGGGCGAAGGCGGAACCCAGGTAGACACCGAACAGGCCTTGGTGGACGGCGAGGAAGGCGATCGCCATGCCGGGCGGCAGCAGCCACAGCAGCACGCTCAGGTAGAGCGCGAAGTGCGCGAACAGCAGGACGCCGTCGAGCGTGCGGTGCTTGAGCGAACGATTGGCCAGCGCCTTCGCGCTCGACACGTGCAGGTTGAAGCCCTCCAGAGTGAGGAGCGGGAAGAACAGGAACGCCTGCCAGCGGCCGATCAGGCGGGGGAGCCCCTTGGCGGCCCGTGCCTGGTCCTGGGACCAGACCAGCAGGTCGGGGTCGAGGTCGGGGTCGAGTTCTTCGTGGTTGGGGTTGGCGTGGTGGCGGGTGTGCTTGTCCTGCCACCAGCCGTAGCCCATCCCGATACCGGCACCGGCGATCCGTCCGGACACCTCGCTGGCCCGGCGTCGGCGGAACACCTGGCGGTGCGCTGCGTCATGGGCGAGCAGGGCGACCTGGCCGAAAACGACGGCAAGGAAGGCGGCGACCGCCAGCGTCCACCAACTGTCGCCGACGAGCACGACTGCGGCCCACCCACCGACGTAGAGCCCGGCCACCACCGTGGTCCGCAGCGCGTAGTAGCCGGGACGGCGTTCCAACAGCCCGGCGGCGGCGACCTTTCTCGACAGACGGGCGAAGTCGCTGCCGGACGCCTCCGAGGGCGGGGGGCGCACCGTGGTGTTACTGCTCATGATGGTGAAACTCTCTCTGAAGAGCCGATCGGGTCGGCGCCGCCCCGGGAGCCGCTGGGACCGGGCCGCGGGTCAGGGCTGTACGTCCTCCGTGGCGGACACTGCACGCGGAACACGGAGGCGAGAAAGGCGTCTGCTTGGTCGGTCAGCGGCTGCGCAGGCCCTCTGTTCTTGCGGGTACCCGGCCGCGGGTGTCTCACACCGTGCCGGACGGAGACTCCGGAGCCGTCCGTGTGCGTCGTCTCGGCGGAACCGGCTCCGGCCGGTGCAGCCGATCTCGTTGATGCCGTCCCGCGGGCACCGCTCCGCAGCGGCGCGCGTACCGAAGATGTTCAGCTGCGGAAGTCATGACGCCTCGGCCGGATGGTGCTCAGACACCCCGGTCCAGGGGTCCCGGCCGCTCCCCAGCCGGTCCGGGGCCCGGGGGTCCCGGGCACGCGTCGCCGCGGATGGAGCCGACGGTTCCGCGGACCGCGCCGACGGTTCCGCCGACTGAGCCGATGGTTCCGGGACGCGGCCGGGCAGCCGGCGGGGGACCCGGATGATCACCTGTGGTGCGGGGTACGGCTGTGGCGCGCGGCGGCCGCGGCGGCCGGGCCGGGGGGTGCTGTACCTGTACGCGGCGATCCTGTCGGCGTGCTGCAGGCCGAGCCGGTGAATCACGTACGCCCCCGCTGCGATGAGGACCAGGAAGGCGGCGCGGCCGTCAGGAAGGTGTTCACGGCGGCCACCTCACATACCGATGATCAGCCGGCTGGCAGGCCCCGGTGGACCGGTCTGTCCGGGAACGGCCGCGGACACCGCCGAGGCGCCGCCCTCGTACTCCCAAGCCTCGTCCGGGCTCAGTGACCGGCCGGCCGTCAAGACACCGTGCCCGGCCTCGTCCGCGGCGATGAGCGCGCTCGCGGTCAGGGGCGGGCCGTGGTTCTCGGACGCGGCAGCCATCAGCCGGGCCGCCGACTCCGCGCCGGTCTCGGGCGGGATGACCAGCAGGTCCCAGCGGCCGGTGTCGTAGGAGAGCAGCAGCAGCTTGTGCGGGTCGATCTCCGGGCTGAACCAGCCGACCTTGACGATGTGCCCGTCCACGGGAATTCTGCGGGGGATGACCGGCCAGTGCTCCGGGTTGACGGCGATGCGGGTGATGCGGCCCCAGCGGGCATCCAACACGTCCGTGAGCGCCGACAGTTCGCTCAGCAGATCGCGGGACCGGGGCCACCAGGCTCCGTCCAGGAGCCCCCGGCAGGTGCCGTCGGTCTTCAGCGCGAGACGCGCGGCCGGGGCTGCGACGGGCTCGGAGTGCGGCAGGGTGGGGTAGGTCGCCGACATGACGCGGACCCGTCTCCGGGCCGCCTCTGCGGCGGCCCGGGTTTCATCTTTCGCCGAGAACGACCCGGCGTGGAAGCCGGAGTGCGAAATGCCCTCGGTACTGTCCACACTACTCCGCGTTTCGCTGCGGCGCGGAGCAGCGGCCACATGGAGTGGAGTACCGGCCGGGTGATCTCCCCGCAAGTGCCTCGGCGCGTGCCGGGTAGCGCCCGTCCTACGGGCTGAAGAACCGTCGCCGCCGGGCGCGGCCGGCACAACGGTGTCGGAACGGGTCGTCGATCCACTGGTCGTCGGTCGGGTCTGCACAGACTGTGTACTGCGTAGTCCTGTGGTCGGCACATGCCACAGCGCAGCGGCAGCCCTCCGTAGGAGAGGTGTGGCGAGGGTGCAGCCACCCTGTAGTCAGGCGGGGCGCTTCCGCCAATGGGAAGGCCCCGGACCCTCCCTCGCCTGGGAGTTCCGGGGCCTTCGCCCTGCTCAACACTGTGCCCCCGGCAGGATTCGAACCTGCGACACCCGCTTCAGGAGAGAGGCTGGGCGGTCTCGGACCTGAGCTGCGACTTCGCCAGCCGAGGAAGCGGAGGGCTACTCGACCGCAGGGCACCGATGTTAACCGTGGCTGACCCCTGCATCTGGCACGGTTGTGGCACGAACTTCGGCCGACGGCAACCAGCCACGATGGTATGTGGGCCAAGTGGGAGGGCCTCATGGTTCGGACGGGTCCTCGGAGCGGGCCCAGCTGATCTACCAGTACTCGACGGCGAAGCACCAGCGCAAGTTGGGTTAGGGGGTCGATGCCGAGGTGCGGCAGCAGCTGCGTGAGCCAGCTGCCAAGCAGGCGGGAGTCAAGCAGACGTAAGGGCGTTTCTGACGGTCTCCGGATTACCGTGCGCCCCTTGTGCCCCCTTGAGGGACGGCGGTGAATGAGATCAGCTTCCCCTGTATGTAATGACAGGGGAGTTGCGCCGGCAGTCACCGGCCCAACTGGAGGGGGAGCGATGGCGATCAAGTTGGTGGCTGTTTCGCCTGCGCAGGACGAGCTGATCGACAAGGCCGTAGCTCTGGGTGATCGTTACACGAGGACGCTGGGGCTTCTCACACCTCCCGCTTACCGGAAGGCAGCGGAGGACGGCGGCCTTCTGGCCGCCGTTGAAGGGGACGAGATGCTCGGCTACGCGCTGTTCGGACTACCGAAGAGGAGCGCGCGTATTCGGCTCGCACACCTGTGTGTGGCGGAGGAACAGCGTGGCCGGGGAATCGCCCGCCAGCTGGTGGAGGGCGTCAAAGAGCGGTACCCACAGCGACTCGGGATCAAGGCCAAGTGCCGACGGGACTACAACCTGAGCGGGATGTGGAGGAGTCTTGGCTTCATCCCGGATGGCGAGGTGCGCGGGCGGGGCCGTGACGGGGAGATCCTGGACGGATGGTGGTTGGACCTCGGCCATCCTGACCTGTTCACGGAGATGGAGAGCGACGCGCTCCTAGTGGTAACCGTCGACCATGGAGTGTTCGCCGATCTGCGCGGCCTCGCTGACACGGCCGACGCGGAGGAGTCACGCGCGCTGGAAGCAGGCTGGATGGCGGATCTCGTCGAACTCGCCTACACGCCTCAGCTGGTACATGAGATCCGGGATCTCCCGGACACGGCAGAACGTCAACACCAGCGGGCGGCGCTGACCGGCCTGCGCAAGCTCTCCCCGGACTTGGCGGCCGTAGACGAGCGTAGTCGTGAACTGCTCCAAGCCGCTACACAGGCCATGCCCGACCTGACCGTCGACGCTGGACTTCGCGTCCGCCTGCGGTATGTGGCCGAGACGTCGTGCGCCGGTCTGCAAGTCCTGGCGACCCGTGATCCACTGCTGTCCCGCCTGACCGACGTGGCCTGGGAGGTCGCCCGTGTCCGGGTCGTCTCCCCTTCTACCGTGACGCTGCACGTGGACGAGTTGCGGCAGGCCCAGGTGTACCGTCCGGCTGATCTGATGGGCACGGAGTTCCGGTCCGGAGAGGTGGCACCAGGTGCGGAGGATGAACTGGTCGCCTTCTTTCACCAATCGGGTGGCGACGACGGGTCGGCCTTCGCCGAGCGGCTGCGGTCGCTGAACGAGGGCGCAGTCGCATGGCGCCGCGAGCTGCTCCGCGATGGTCAGGGCCACCCGGTCGCCCTCTACACATGGGCACTGGACGGACGAACTCTGATTGTCCCCGTCCTCCGCACGGCCGGCCACCCACTGGAACAGACTTTGGCCCGGCAGCTCCTCTTTCTGCTCAAGCGGCTCGGCCGGGACTGCGGTGCAGAGATCATCCGCATCAGCGATCCGCATCCCTCCGAGGCCGCCAGGTCCGCGGCCGGCGACGATGGGTTCTTCGAGCATGACGGCAGGCTCGTCGCTCTCCTCGTGAATGTGTGCGGGACGGCAGCTGAAGTGGAGGCTGTGGCCGGAGGGCTCGCCCGCGAGCTGACTGTCGACACGACCGCGCTCCGCCCCGGCATGCCCGCCGAGGTGGCTGCCGTGGTGGAGCGTGCGTGGTGGCCGGCGAAGGTCATCGACTCGAAGCTGCCGTCCTTCCTGGTGCCCATCAAGCCGCGTTGGTCGACCGAGCTGTTCAACGTGCCCGCCATGCTCATTCCGCGCAGTGACGTCCTGGGCATCAGCAGAGAGCACGTCTACTACCGCTCCTCGGGCCGCCGCGGAGAGAGTGTTCCGGCTCGCCTGCTCTGGTACGTCAGCGAGGGCAACTCCCCGAGCGAAGGACAGATGGTGGTGGGCAGTTCGCGACTCGACGAGGTGCTCATCGACACACCCGACACCCTCTTCTCGAAATTCGAACACCTGGGCGTATATGGTCGGGCTGAGGTTCAAGAAGCCGCCGACGCCTCAGGTCGCGCCATGGCACTCAGGTTCTCGGACACCGAGATCTTCCCGAGGCCGGTGACGCTGCGGCGATTGACCTCCCTGGCGAAGGAGCTGGGACTACCGTTGTCGCTGATCTCCCTGTCGAAGATCAGTAACGAGCTGTTCCAGGCGGTCTACCAAGAGGGGCACCGAACGACGTGAACGATCCGGAACGCGCGATGCTGCTGTCCGTCCACCCGCGCTTCGCCAACGCGATCCTGGCCGGCAGTAAGACGGTGGAAGTCCGCCGCCAGCGCGTCGCCGCGCCGCCCGGAACCCCGGTTCTGCTGTACGCAACCGCGCCCACCATGGCTCTGGTGGGCATGGCGCGCATCGCCTCGGTCCATGTGGGCTCCCCCAAGGACGTCTGGTCGGCGCATCATGCCCAAACAGGGATCACTCGACGCGAGTACGACGCTTACATGGACGGTGCTACCCAGGCGAGCGGCCTGACCTTGGAGGATCCCGTGCCCTTCGACGAGCCGGTGTCCCTCAGTGCACTGCGCGCTGCAGGGACCTTCCATCCGCCGCAGAGCTATCGCTACCTGAGAGGTACTGATCTGCGTCAGGTATCAGAGGCCGGGCCCGCAGTGGGCAGTGCGCTTCGGAAGGTGTTGCCGGACGCGGTTCACGCGTAGCGGGCCGAGGCTCCGAGCGATTGATGCGGGTCCGTGCGGCGTTGGTTAGGTCGTGTTCTAGAAGTCGGTGACCTGTCTGGTTGGCCGTCCGGGGAAGTCGCGGGCGGCCATCCAGATGGTGAGGTCGCGGGCGATGTCGTTGATGCTCGTCGCCGTGGTGACCTCGTGCTCGTTGCGGGAGGTGTCACGGCGGACGATCTCGTACCCGCCTTCGTCCAGGACGGCCACTGAGGCGAACCACGCTGGATCGTCCTCGTCGGGCTGGACGACCACGAAGGTGTTGTCGGAGTCGTTGAGGTCGCTGATCATCATGAACAGCGCATCCTCGGAGGGGTCGTCGATGCGGTCGCCGTTCTCGCTGTCGGCGCCGTAGTACTGAGCCCCCATCGTTGCCTCTCCCTCGCCCGGTTCACCTGGTCGCGGTCAGCATGGCACGTGGAACTGACGGCTCAGGCGGGTCATAACCATTCGCCGATCGCGGCGATCAGGACGGTGGCTTCGAAGCGGACGGCGAGTTTGTCGAACCGGGTGGCGACCGCCCGGTTGCGCTTGAGCCGGTTGATCCCGCATTCGACCGCGTGCCGAGCCTTGTAGTCCTCGCGGTCGAACGCCGGAGGCCGCCCGCCGGCCTTCCCGCGCCGTTTGCGGTTGGCTGCCTGGTCGGCGGGCTCCGGAATCGTGCACCGGATTCCCCGCTTGCGTAGGTAGGCCCGGTTGGCGCGGGAGGAGTACGCCTTGTCGCCTCGAACTCGCAGTGGGCGGACGCGGGGACGGCCGGGTCCGGTGCGGGGAACTCGGATGCCTTCCGGACGGCGGCGAACTGAGGACTGTCACCACGCTGACCTGCGGTGACCAGCAAAGACAGCGGCCGTTGGCCTTGCTCCCAGGCCAGATGGATCTTGGTGGTGAAGCCTCCCCGGGATCGGCCCAGACCGTGGTCGTCGGGCTCCGTGCGGGTTCCGCCGGGCGGTTCCTTCTGGGCCTGGCCGTCGCGGCGGGCGCCTGTGGCGTGCTGATGGGCCCGGCAGATTGTGGAGTCGACGTTGACCTCCCACGTGATCAGCCCTGCCGCATCCGCCCGGGCCTGCAGTCCGGTCAGCAGGACAGGCCAGGTGCCGTCACGTTGCCAGCGGCGGAAGAGTCCGTAGACCGTCTGCCACGGCCCGTATTCCGACGGCAGATCCCGCCACGGAGCACCAGTCCGCACCCGCCACCGGATCCTGTCCATCAGCTTCCGCCGACCCAGCGACGGCCGGCCCAACGCCGCGACCGGCAACAACAGCTCCAGCACCGCCCACCTCGTCAGAAAGATCCCCTCGCCCCACACCGAAATCATCACGGCACGGGACGAGGAACAAAGCCGACTTTCAAAACACGCGCTAGCCGCCGAACACGGCTCGACCTAAAGCGCTTGTAGTGCAGGGCTGCCACGCCGCTGCCGGGTATCCGTCCCTGCACGCTGGCCATGGCGTAGCGGCCCCACGACGTAGCGACGACCGTGTGGGCGTTCCTGCTGTCGCTTCTGATCAGGCTGATACGTCCGGCGCCGTAGGTAGGTCTGACCACCGCATTAGGAGATCATCCGGCCGATCTGCTGGCCAGGGCTGAGGCCTCTCCGTCTGCTCCGACTGGTGCGAGGCCGGTTCTCCTGGTACGGCAACGTCCGCTGTTGTTGCCGTCAAAGAGTGCCGTCAAGCCAAGGGGTCGGAGCTGCGGTTTCGTCCGGCACCCCGCGAACGAGCCAGCTGATGACGACGGTGCGCAGGCCATCAGCTTGGAAAGCTGCGATCATTTGGGGCCGGTCGAGCGCTGACCTGGGCAGAGGCTTGATGAGCGGTCTCGGCGGGCCTGGCCGCTTCCACCGTGATTCCCCGCTGTGTCCCGCTCGATCTGGTGCGTTTGTGGTGCGGAGTCGTGCCATGGGTTTCGAGCGGCATGCGGCTGCACACACGCGAAGACCTCGACCTCAGTGTCTCCGCTGTGACGGGGGCTTTGGGCCTTTCATACTTGGCAACCGGCAACGGTGGTTAGCCGAACTGTTGCCTGCGGATACGCTGATTCTCCTCACGGTAATGCGAGGGAAGCTGCCTCAATCGCCTTCCGGAAGACACCGCCCCTGCCTCCCCGCTCCCGGAGCCGTCCGCGCTGCTCACACCCCGTGCGGACACTGAGCGGACGCCCGACCCGCACACTCCGCACGCCACCCGCACACCCCAGACCGAAACGGCCGATGAGACGCTGCGGCAAGCGCAGTTCGAGGAAGCGGAGCTGGACCGGATGCGGCAGGACGCACGCCGTGCGTACGCAGAGTCCGCACAGGCGGGCCGCCCGCTCAGCGCGCGTGCGCTGGGCGAAGCGTTCGGCATGAGCGAGTCGTGGGGACGCAAGCAGATCCTCGCCGTTCGCGACGAGGAGGAGCCGGCCCGCCCGCTGCTGCGGGCCGTCGACACCGCGGCCGTGTGATGGCCGCCGTCCCGGTCTACCGGTGGCGGCTGGCCCCTGACGGTCTGGCCACCCGCCGCCAACTGCGCGCCCGCGGCCTGCGGCCCGGCGGGCAGGACGTGGCCGCCCGGCTCGAGCGGCCGCGCCGCCGCGGCCCGCTGGTCGCCTACCTGCACTCGATCGAGCAGGCCAAGCCCGTGCGGCCGATGACGCCCGCGAAGTGGGCGGCGCTGGCTAGGGCGAACGCTGCCCGCCGCATGGCTCTGTTCACGAGAACGGGCAGCACTTCGACATCGCTTCGGGAGGCGGTTGGCGGTCGCTGCATGACCGGATTGTTCACGAGTTTCGACAGCACCTGTGTCTACTCAAAGGCGCTCCCCGTTGACGAGGACGCGGGGCCAATGAGAGCCCGCGGCCGGGCACGGCCGCGCCGTACTCGCTTACGAGTACACCTGCCACCAGCGGTCCGTCTCAGCACGAGCCACTTCGGCGTCGTACTGACTCGCATCGAAGTGGAGCTCCGGCGGGGGATAGGGCATGTCCATGTGCGCCGCCCCCCACGGCACCTCCCAGTCCGACCACTGCACGATCTCCCCGAACCGCTGCACGACCACGGTCAGGTAGCCGCAGCACCCGCCGGTGCACTCGGGTTCTCCCAGCTCCAGGCGGCGAGCCTCATCGGTCGCCCGCAGCGGGCTGGGCCGTCCCGCCGGCAGCACATCGGCGGCGTACGGTCCGCGGCCACCCTCGTCGACCGCCTCTTTGACGATGTCCTCGCCGTTGACCCAGAAGCGCACCTGAGTTTTGAACCGGGGTCCCGGCGGCAACACCCTGATCTCCAAGCGGTCGAACATCAGGCCACCCTATGGGGCGCGCTGACGTTTGCGCGCATCCCAGCCGACGCCTGCCTCTACCCGGCCGACGGAAGGGTCCAGGAGGTGCCTCCCATTCTCGTGAACATCGACCACGGCCTGGACGGGGTGCCTCCCGAAGTCGTGCACATTTGCCGTCGGGACTCGTGAACAGAACCAGCCGCACCTGCCCTCGGTGCCGCCGGGATGCCGGCTACGTCATCCCCGCTGCTCTCGGCATGTGCGCCGCTTGCGCCTTCCCCGAAGAGCAGCGCGCCGCCTGATCCCTGTTGGCAGGCCCGGCCGGCCACCTTCCACAGCAACCCGGCCGGGCCCTACTCCGCGAAGGAGTGCACCCAGCATGACGGAACTCAGCACCGAGCCGGTAGCCGTTCAGGCGCCGCACCGCCCCCGCCGCCCGCCGCGGACCAGCCGGCGGCCGAGGTGGAGCACACGCCCGGCGGCTGGCCGGTCGTCCCGCTCGCCCTGTCGGGGGCGAACAGCACCGTGGGCATGGTCGCCGCCGCCTCCCTGGCCGGCGGCCCGCTCGCGGCGATGGTCGCCGCCACGGGTGCGGTCGT
Source organism: Streptomyces sp. JB150 (assembly GCF_011193355.1). Taxonomy (GTDB): domain Bacteria; phylum Actinomycetota; class Actinomycetes; order Streptomycetales; family Streptomycetaceae; genus Streptomyces. Next base: position 3,262,952 of record NZ_CP049780.1, on the reverse strand, counting down.
GCTCGGCACGGTCGCCGCCAGCCGCTCCCGCAAGCCCAACGAGCGTCGCCAGGCCCGGCGCGCCGCGGCCCGTGCCGCCGGCTGCACGGCCGCCCGCAGCGCGGGCCTGACCCGCAACGGCGCGGGCCTGACCCGCAACGGCGCGGCAGCGGGCAGCAGTCGGGGCACCTCCGGCCGCAGCAGCGCGAGCGGCTCATCGGGTGGCCGTGCCGGTCGTCCTGGTGGCCGGTCCGCTGGACGGCTGGGCAGTGTGCCCGGCCAGCAGCGCCGCGGCCACGGGCCGACCGTGCGCAACGCCAGTACCCCGACGAGCAGCAGGACCGGCAAGAAGCCCGGGTCAGAGCCTGACCAAGCGGGCGGGCGGCGCCGCGGGCCGCCTCGAACAGATCAGGGCGCTGCGCTCGGCGCAGCAGGCCGCGGCAGGGTCGCGTGCCGGGCAGCGGGCGCAGACGACGGCGGCCCGCCGCGCGGTCGCCGGCGCCCGCCGCCAGGCCAAGGCCGCCGCCGGCAGTAACCGTCCGGGCAAGCACAGCAGCGGTGCGGGGCGTCTGCTGGGCGGCGCCGCCCGCAAGGCCCGCCCCGCCCGCGATGCTGCGATCGCCAAGAGCCGCGCCAAGCAAGACGCCGCCGCGGCCGGCAAGGTCGCAGCCCAGCGCGCCCAGGTGCGCAAGGCGCCGGTCCGCAAGGCGGCGCGGCAGGCGCTGCGTCGCTCCGCGGCCCGTTTCCACGGCCGCCGCCTGCTCGCCGCCCTGCTCGCCCTGCCGCTCGGTCGGCTCGGGCTGATCACCAGTCCGATCGGCCGGAAGTTCGGTGTTCCGTGGCTGATCCACCCCGGCCGCCGTCTGTTCCGGCGCCTGGCCGGTGTGGCGGCCGAGCAGCGTGCCGCCCGTGATGCGGAGGCTGCGAAGGACGGCACGGACGGCATCGCGGACAGCGTCGAGCGGCCCGCATCCACCGTTCCGACCAGCACGAATGACCCGTCGGTCGAGGGAGAGCACGTGTCCGGTTTCCGGTTCGAGGAGGCCGCCGCCGAGATGGAGCAGGCCGCCAGCCAGTACGAGCCCGAGAGCGCCATGGAGATCCTCGCCATGGTTGAAGGGCTCCCGGCCGCGCTCACGTCGGTGGCGAACGTGATGAAGATCCTGGCCGAGCGCTCCGACTCGGAGTTACCGCTGGAGAGGAGGTGGCGGACGGCTTCAACGACATCTTCGGGGCCCTGATGAGCGCCGTCGCCGTCGCCGAGGACATGGGCCCGCTGTTCCGCCAGGCCCACGCGCAGGACATCGCCCGCCACGAGGACCCCCGCAACGGCCACGAGGCCGAGAAGGGCTGGAACGTCTAAGCCATGGCCACCACCGCCACGAAGCAGCAGTCCAGTGGCCCGGTGCTGGACTGGGCGGCCGGTCACGGACCCGTGACCGGCGCCCCGTCCGCCGCCTCCTAGCTCATCGGGGCCGGGTGGACCACCTGGGCCATCACCCACGGCTCCCTGACCTGGGCCGCCCTGGGCTCGCTGGCCACCATCGGGGTGGGCATCGGCGCCGCCGCCCGCTCCACCGCCCTGTACGAGGAGGCGCGGGAGGAGGAGACCCTGGCGGCGGAGCAGCGGCAGATCGTCGCGGAGCTGTCCGCCGAGCGGCGGGAGATCGCCGCGGAGTGGATCGACCGCATCCGGCGCGTCTGCTCGATCAGGGTGCGGGTGGTCGGGGGGGGGGGAGGAGGAGTGGGCCACCGGCACCGGGTACTCCATCGACGCCGAACTCCCGCCTCGCCAAAGTCGCGGGGCCGCCCTTGCCAGCCAGAACCCATCAAGGAACTGGAGATCTCCAGCATGACCCAACCCGAGACCCGCTCTATGCCGTGTTCGTCCTGGCCATCGCAATGGGCCTACGACGCGGTGAACTGGTGGGCCTGCGCTGGTCGGATGTGGACCTGGACAACCGCGTCTTGCACGTACGTCAGCAGAAGCAGCGTCGGCGCGGCACGCTGTACGACGACGACCCCAAGAGCCGACGCAAGCGGGTGGTCCCGATGCCCGCGTTATGCATCGCGCCGCTTCGCTGGCACCGGCTACGGCAGCGGGAAACGTTCGCGCGCACGGCGTCGCGTGGTCCGAAAAGGGCTACGTCTTCGCCACGCGCAACGGTCGGCCGGTGGAGCCGCGGAACGTCTACCGGTCGTTTACGCGGGTGGCTGCCGATGCCGGGCTGCGGGTGGTCCGGCTGCATGATGCCCGGCATGGCTGCGCCACGCTGTTGACGGCGGCCGGCGTCGCGCCGCGCGTCATCATGGAGATCCTCGGTCACAGCCAGATCAGCATCACGATGGACGTAAACACACACGTCGTGCACGACACCCAGCGGGAGGCGATCAGCCACATGGACCGCCTGCTCAGGCGACGCCGCCCCGCCGCCTGAGAGGCGACTGCCGTCAAATGGTGCCGTCAAAACGGCCCGGACCATGATCGGTCCGGGCCGTTTCGGCTGGTGCCCCCGGCAGGATTCGAACCTGCGACACCCGCTTTAGGAGAGCGGTGCTCTATCCCCTGAGCTACGAAGGCAGTGGGGTGGGCGGGCCGTGGGGCCTGCGTCACCGCGGCCAGTGTAGCGGGTGGCGGATCAGGGGGTGGGGGGAGCGGGGTGTCAGCTTCTGGTGACTCTGATGGTGTGCTGGTCGTCGTCCTCGTCCGCCGACACCACCGAGATACGGATGCCGTGCCTCGGGTCCTTGAAGGTGTCGCCGGGGGAGAAGGGAGCGTCGGAGAGTTCGGCGTGGACGTTGGGGCTGCGGGTGCAGCCGCCGCTGTCGCGGTGGGAGTCGTAGACGGTGACCGGGCCCTGGCCGGTGTCCACCGTCGCGTCGACCTTGTAGATGAGGATGCCGGGGCGGCACACCGCCTCGTCGTTGCCCTCGCGGGTGCGCAGTTCGACGGCGTAGCCGGTGCGGCGGTCGAGGGGGACGAAGACGAGTTTCGGGCCGCCGGGGCGGGCGAGCGGGGTGAGGGTGTGCTCGGTGGTGCCGGGGCGGGCGGCGCAGGAGACCTGCACCGCGTCCAGCCAGCCCAGCTTCCACTTGTGCCAGCCGAGCAGATCGTTGTTGGCGCCCCAGTCCTCGCTCATGATGTCCCAGTGGCCGACGGCTCCGCCGCCCTCCTGGGTGTACAGGTCGGGCAGCCCGAAGACGTGCCCGTTCTCGTGCGGCAGGACGCGGTAGCCGGTGCGCGCGTAGGTGCCGGAGCCGTCGTCCTGGCGGGAGTAGACGAAGGACGCGTTCGCGACCGGCACCCCGTCCGCCGTGGGCGCCTCCGCGTTGCCGGCGAACGTCACCGACAGGACCGTGTCCAGCGCGGACGGGCCCGCGTTCGGCGTCACCAGCACGTTCAGGAGGTCGTACGAGCGGAAGTCCACCTTGGGATCGGCCGCGGCGACGATGTCCTGCACCAGCTTGCGGTAGCCGGGGTCGAACGGGGCGCCGCGTTCTATGCCGTACTCCTCGAAGGTCCGCGGCATCCGCAGCCACTCGCGGATGGGGGCGTCCGGGCGGTAGTCCAGGCGGCCGTAGGAGCTGGTGCGGAACCACTCGCGGGTCTGCGGGAAGAACTCGCGGTAGCGGTCCAGCGCCCTGCCGCTGCCCGGCGCGTCCGCGAAGTCGATCATCAGGGTCAGGGCGCGGACCGTGCCGGTGGAGGGGGAGTAGCCGCTGGGGGTGGGGATGCCCTCCGACATCTGGACGTCCCGGTCGCTGCGGATCATGCAGGGGGCCAGGGCCGAGGACTCGGCCGCGGTGGCCGGGCGGGGGCCGGCCGTCGCCGGGCCGTCGGTGAGGTGTCCGCCGGCCGCGGAGGTGCAGAGCGCCGCCGTGAGCGCGGTCACCGCCGCGAGGGCCGCGGTGCGTCTGAGGGGACTTATGCGGCCGCTGCCGGTGATGCGCCCGCCACGTCGTGGTCGGTCGCCGTCGCCGTCGCGGTGTCGTGAACCGTCGCTGCCGTGCCCGGCCGCCCGCTCGCTGCCGTGCCCGGCCGCCCGCTCGCTGCCGTGCGATGCCGCCCGTTCGCTCCCCTGCGGCGCCGCCCGCTCGCCGCCGTCCGGCCGTGCTCGGCCGTCGAGGAAGGCGCCGGGTCCTGCCGGGCGTATCCGACGGCTGGGCGGCTGCGGCTGCATGCATGGACCTTTCGCTCCAGGCAGCCACCGTTCTCCGGCTGCACCCTCGCGATCACCCTCGGCCGGGCGCGGCGCGGGCGCGCGCTGGCGGAGCCGATCGTGGGTTTCCCGCGCGTAGGTGCGTGATTCAGGTCACATCGAGTTTTTGGGCTCGGTCGGAAATAACCGGGGAACCCCTCCCCGTTTAACCCTGCGTACGGGCGAAACGGGGACTCGCTCCCCGGATCACCTCAGCCACACGCACAGCCAAAGTCACATCACTTTCTTGGAGTACGCCGTGCAGACCGCCACCCCCGCGCGCCGCAAGGCGACCCGGCCGCGCGCCGACGCCCTGCGCAACCGGGAGCGGATCGTCACCGCCGCCCGGGAGATGTTCGTCGAGTTCGGCCCGGACGTGCCGCTCGACGAGATCGCCCGCCGCGCCGGTGTCGGCAACGCCACGGTGTACCGCAACTTCCCGGACCGCGACGCGCTGGTCCGCGAGGTCGTCTGCGCGGTCATCGACCGTACGGTGCAGGCGGCCGAGCGGGCGCTCGCGGAGACCGGGGACGCCTTCACGGCCCTGGAGCGCATCGCGCACGCCGCCGCCGACGAGCGGATCAGCGCCCTGTGCCCCATGGTCAGCAGCACGTTCGACCAGCACCACCCGGACCTGGAGGCCGCGCGGCTGCGGTTCGAGAGGCTGGTCGGAGAGGTCATGGACCGCGCCAAGGCGGCGGGGCAGGTCCGTCCCGACGTCGGCGTCGGCGACCTCATGCTCGGCGTCGCCCAGCTCAGCCGGCCCCCGGCCGGTACCGCCTGCATGAGCGCCGACCGCTTCGTCCACCGTCATCTCCAGCTGTACCTGGACGGGCTGCGGGCTCCGGCCCCCTCCACCCTCCCGGGTAGGGCCGTGGCCCTGGAGGACTTGCGCCGGCCCTGACACGCACAGCGACACCCACAGCGACACCCACAGTGCTACGCGCAGTGACATTCACAGTGCTCCGCACAGCGACACGCACAGCTCCGATGGATCAGACAGAGCAGTTCTCTCGTTCATACGGCCGTCGATGGTGACGCGTCGTTCCTAGGCCCTGGGCGCGGGCGGTCGACCGTTGACCGTTCCCAGGTCATGGCCGTTCCTTCTCCGGCCGGCTCCCGGGTCCGCCTTCTTTCCCTTCCCGACAGCCTTTCTCACCAGTTTTCTCACCAGCCTCTTCACCGTCACGAAGTTCCGAAGTGGGTACCTCCATGTCTCAGACAGCCGCCAAGGCTTCCGCCACACCCGTTCCCGCGCCCGATCCCGGGCGCTGGAGAGCGCTCATCTTCATCGCGCTCGCCCAGCTGATGGTCGTGCTCGACGCGACCATCGTGAACATCGCCCTGCCCTCCGCCCAGCAGGACCTGGGCATATCGGACGGCAACCGCCAGTGGGTGGTCACGGCGTACGCCCTCGCCTTCGGCGGTCTGCTGCTGTTCGGCGGCCGGATCGCGGACCTGTGGGGCCGTAAGCGCGCCTTCGTCGTCGGTCTGGCCGGCTTCGCGGTGGCCTCCGCGCTGGGCGGTGCCGCCACCAACGAGGCGATGATGTTCGGCGCCCGCGCCCTCCAGGGTGTCTTCGGCGCCCTGCTCGCGCCCGCCGCGCTCTCGCTGCTCGCGGTGATGTTCACCGACGCCAAGGAGCGCGCCAAGGCGTTCGGCATCTACGGTGCGATCGCCGGTGGCGGTGGCGCCGTCGGTCTGATCCTCGGCGGGTTCCTCACCGAGTACCTGGACTGGCGCTGGACGTTTCTCGTCAACATCCCGTTCGCGGTGGTCGCCGCGGCCGGTGCCTGGTTCGTCATCCGTGAGCCGGAGGGCGGCCGCAACCGCAACCCGCTCGACATCCCGGGCGTCCTGCTGTCCACGCTGGGCCTGGTCGCGCTGGTCTACGGCTTCACCCGCGCCGAGTCCGACGGCTGGAGCGACAGCGTCACGATCGGCATGTTCGTCGGCTCGGCCGTGCTGCTGCTCGCGTTCGTACTGGTCGAGGCGAAGGTGAAGGCGCCGCTGCTGCCGCTGCGCGTGATCACCGAGCGCAACCGCGGCGGTGTCTACCTCTCCCTCGGTCTCGCGATCATCGCGATGTTCGGCCTGTTCCTCTTCCTGACCTACTACCTGCAGGTCGTGAAGGGCTACTCGCCGGTCAAGACCGGTTTCGCCTTCCTGCCGATGATCGCGGGCATGATCACGGGCTCCACCCAGATCGGCACCCGCCTGATGACCCGGGTCGCGCCGCGCCTGCTCATGGGCCCCGGCTTCCTGGTCGCCGCGGTCGGCATGCTGCTGCTGACGCAGATGGAGATCGACTCCTCCTACGCCGCCCTGCTGATGCCGGCGATGCTGCTGCTGGGCCTCGGCATGGGTACGGCGTTCATGCCGGCGATGTCCCTGTCCACGCAGGGCGTCGAGGCGCGGGACGCCGGCGTGGCCTCCGCGATGGTGAACACCTCGCAGCAGGTGGGCGGCGCGATCGGTACGGCGCTGCTGAACACCATCGCCGCGTCCGCCACCACGTCGTACATCGCCGACCACCTCGGCTCGGCGACCTCCCGCTCCCAGCAGCAGCTGGTCCAGCTGGAGGCCATGGTGCAGGGCTACACCAGCGCGATCTGGTTCGCCGTCGGCATCCTGGTGGCCGCCGCGGCGATCGCCCTGACCCTCGTCAACGCCGGGCGGCCGGGCACCACCACGGTCACCGGCTCGGGCGCGGGCGCCACGGCCGAGGACGAGGTGCCGGTGCCGGTGATCGCGCACTGACCACCGTCCCGGGCCCGGCGGCCCACTCCGGCCGCCGGGCCCAGGACGGTCTGCCGGGTACGAGGTGCTGGCCAGCCCTCGTCCAGCTCGTTTGACCCCCTCGGCTCACATGCCCTTCTGGCTCAGAAGCGTGCTCGGTAGGAGCCCCCGGCTCGGACACCCCCTCGGCTCACCTGAGCCAGGGCAGATCCGCACCCGCCTCGGCCGGCTGAAGTCCCTCGGCGATGATCCGCATGATCTCGCCGAGGGACTTCTGCTGTTCCGGGGTGAGCCGGTCGAAGACCGCCTGGCGTACGGCGGCGACATGGCCCGGCGCGGACCGGCGCAGTACCTCCATCCCCTCGTCGGTGAGGACGGCGAACTGGCCGCGCTTGTCGGAGGGGCAGTCCTCCCGGCGGACCCAGCCGCTCTTCTCCAGGCGGGCGACGGCGTGCGAGAGCCGGGAGCGGGTGATCTTGGCGTGCTTGGCGAGTTCGGTCATGCGCAGCCGGCGGCGCGGCGACTCGGCGAGCTTGACCAGCAGGCCGTAGTACACGTGCGGCATTCCCGCGTCACGCTGGAGCTGACGGTCGAGATGGTCCTCCAGCAGGGTGGCGGCCTCGATGTACGAGCGCCAGACGAGCTGTTCCTCGGCGGTGAGCCAACGGGGCTCCGCCGGGTCGGGTGCGGCTGCCGTGTTCATGAGTACCACTGTACGAGGCCGGTCCTTGAACGTTGAACAAACGAAGCGTACGGTGGAAGCGTAAAGCTTGAAACTTAAAGTTACCGCTTCGGAAGGAGCCGCCGGACATGGCCGCCACCACCCAGGAGCGCATGCCCGCGCTCTACCTCAGCCACGGCGCCCCGCCGCTCGCGGACGACCCGGTCTGGCCCGGCGAGCTGGCCGCCTGGTCGGCCGCACTGCCGCGCCCCAGGGCGATCCTCATGGTCTCCGCCCACTGGGAGGAGGCCCCGCTCGCCCTCGCGGCCACCGAGCCCGTCCCCCTCGTGTACGACTTCTGGGGCTTCCCCGAGCACTACTACCGGGTCCGCTACGACGCGCCGGGCGCCCCCGCGCTCGCCGAGTCCGTGCGCAAGCTCCTGCGCGCCCCCGGCATGCCCGTCCAGGACATCCCGGACCGGGGGCTCGACCACGGCGCGTACGTCCCGCTCGTCGAGATGTACCCGGACGCCGACATCCCCGTCCTGCAGGTCTCCCTGCCCACCCTCGACCCGGTGCGCCTGATGGAGATCGGCCGGCGGCTCGCGCCGCTGCGCGACGAGGGGGTGCTGATCGTCGGCTCCGGCTTCTTCACCCACAACCTCGCCGCCCTGCGCCACACCGGGCCCGGCGTGCCGGGCTGGTCGGCCGAGTTCGACGACTGGGGGCGGCGGGCGCTGGAGTCGCGGGACGTCGACGCCCTGCTGGACTTCCCGAACAAGGCCCCGGCGGGCCGCTACGCCCACCCGCGCACCGAGCACTTCGCCCCGCTGTTCGTGACGCTGGGCGCCGCGGACGCGGTCGGTGAGCTGGGGGAACAGAAGTCCGTGATCGACGGGTTCTGGATGGGTCTGGCGAAGCGGTCGGTGCAGTTCGGCTGAGCGGTCGGTGCGGTTCGGCTCAGCCCGGCAACCTCCGGGCGGCGCGGTTCGTCTATTCGGGTGAAGACCTCGTGAGGGCGATGTGACCGCCGTCTCATCCGTGGAGGGGTGGGGGCGGTGGGACAGGACGCGCGTACGGCCCTCAGGACCCTTCTGACCTGCGTCTGCGTGGGTCGCGACGGTGCCGTCGCGCACGTGCGGCGGCACAGGGTACTGCATGATCAGAAAAATCGAGGGTCGGCTTGGGAATTCTGTCCGGATTCCAGTCGTTGTTTCCATCGGATGCAGGGCACTCGGCAGAGGATCGAGCAACAGCAGCGAGAGTCCACCACCAGTGCCGAGCGTCCGAAGGAACGCCCGCTGACCTCACATCGCAAGGGAGCACGCATGGCAACCCGTGCCGTCGCCCGTCGTACGTCTGCGGCTGGGGGTACCACCCAGGCTGTCGGGTCCGGGGGAGACACCGTCGACGCGGCAGGCAGTGTCCGCGCCCATGGCGGCGAGATCGCGGACCGCGACCTGGTCGGTATGTACCTGGACGAGATCGCGCGGACGCCGCTGCTCGACGCCGCGAAGGAAGTCGAGCTGTCCCAGATCATCGAAGCGGGCGTGTTCGCACAGCAGATCCTCGACGGGTACGAGGAGTCGAAGACCGAGGCCTCCCGCGAGGAGCTGGAAGCCCTGGTCGCCGAGGGGGAGCGGGCCAAGGACGTCTTCATCCGCTCCAACCTGCGCCTCGTCGTCGCCGTCGCCCGCCGCTATCCGCGCAGCGGCCTGCCGCTGCTGGACCTGATCCAGGAGGGCAACGCCGGCCTGGTCCGCGCCGTGGAGAAGTTCGACTACCGCAAGGGCTTCAAGTTCTCCACCTACGCGACCTGGTGGATCCGTCAGGCCATCACCCGTTCCATAGCCGACCAGTCCCGCACCATCCGCCTGCCCGTCCACCTCGTGGAGGAGCTGGGCCGCATCCGCCGCGTGCAGCGCGAGTTCAACCGTGAGCACGGCCGGGACCCGGAGCCCGCCGAGATCGCCGCGGAGCTGGGCTCGACGCCGGAGCGCGTGACGGACGTGCTCGACTGGGCCCGCGACCCGGTCTCGCTGAACATGTCCGTGGACGACGAGGGCGAGACCCAGTTCGGCGACCTGCTGGAGGACACCTCCGCCGTGTCGCCCGAGCAGTCGGTGCTCACCCTGCTGCGCAGCGAGGAGCTGGACGACCTGATCGGCCGCCTCGACCAGCGCACGGCCTCCATCATCAAGATGCGGTACGGCATCGAGGACGGCCGCGAGCGCACCCTGACCGAGGTCGGCAAGGAGCACGGGCTGACCCGTGAGCGCATCCGGCAGATCGAGAAGCACGCGCTGCTGGAGCTGAAGAAGCTGGCGCGGGACACGGGGTTCGACGCGGCGGCGTGACCTCGGGCGAGCGACGGCCTGCGCGAACAGTCGCGCGGGCCGCCGCGAGCACGGCCCGGCGTCACTCGCGTGGACGGCCGCGCGGGCGGTCGCGTGGCGTGAACGGCCGGGCGAACGGCTCTCCGGACGGCGTACGACCGGCGGGGGGCCGCGTGCGCCGGGTGGCGAAAGCCCGCGCAAATGTGGCGATGTAACGTCGCTTCAACCCGTGAGCGGCCGGGAACAAGACTTCCGGGTACAGGAGTTTGGTCACCGCGAGGCCTCGGTACTCCACCCACACGCACCACACCACCCATATGAAGCCACGTCCCGACGCACTCCCCCCGGCGCCGGGACTCTCCCAGCCGGGCTTCGGCGCCTTCCCCCGGGCGTCGGAGTCCGGCTCTTTTTCTGCCTGTGCGGGCGCGCACACGCGCGGGCATGGCTGAGCGGCGGGGCACCCCGTACCTGAACCCCGGGGTGGCCCACCGCCGGTGGCAGATTGTGCCACAACGGCATAGCCTGCCGTAGTGACCAGCACCACCCCAGCACAGCCGTCCTCGCTGACCGAGCGGCGCAAGGCGGCCACCCGGATGGAGATCGCCCGCGCGGCGGCCGGCCTGTTCGTCCGTCAGGGCCTGCGCGCCACCCGCGCCGAGGACATCGCCCGGGCCGCGGGCATCGCACCGCGCACCTTCTACCGCTACTTCGCCGGCAAGGAAGAGGCCGTCGCCCCGCTCTACGCCGCCGGCGCCCAGCGCTGGGCCGAGGCGGTGCGCGAGGCCCCGGCCGGCCTGTCCGTGCCCGAGGCCCTGGAACACGCCGTCCGGCACACCCTGTCCCCGGGCGCCGGGGTCTCGGCCGCGTCCTGGGAGTGGGTCCGCACCCTCATCCGCCTGGCCACCACCAGCCCGGCGCTGCGGAAGGTGTGGGCCGAGGTGTGCCAGGAGGCGGAGGGCACGCTGGCGGAGGTCCTGGCGGCACGGACCACCACGGCGACCGCCGCCGCGACCGCCGCGGACCCCACCCCGAGCGCCGACAACGTTGCCGAGCACACCCCCGACGGGCTCGCCGGGACCGCTGCGCCGCACGCGGCCGACACGGCTGCCGCTGCACACGCGGCCGACGCGGCCGCTCCCTCCCCTTCCCCAGGCGCCCCCGCCCCCCGCTTCGCCGCCGCCGTCGCCAGTGCCGCCGTACGCGTGGCCGTGGAGAACTGGGCGGCGGGTGACGCTCCGCCGACCGGCCCGGCGGGTCCGGCCGCGCTGGCGCTGCGGAACCTGGCGGCGCTGCGGGACTTCCCGTGGGAGGGGCGACACGCCCCCTAGGGGGTGTCCGGGCCGCCCGGCCGGGTCTCAGTCACCCGCCGCCCGGGTCAGCCGGCCCCCCAGCTCCCGTACGCACTCCACCAGTTCCGCGGGCTCCTGGACGCTGAACTCGTGGCCCAGCATGGCGAGGCGTACCGCCAGCCACTCCACCGGGTCGCCGGTCGTGCCGTGGAGGCGGCAGGTGGCGTCGTCCAGGGGTTCCGGCGTGCCCACCCAGGACGGCAGGCGGTCCCCGACGGCCTGGGCGGGGGCCGCGAAGGTGACCGTGAAGTCGTACGTCTCGCTCTGCCGGGCGATCGACCGCCGGAGGTACTCCGCCGCGCTCCCCGTGGGCAGTTCGCGCGGGGTGAAGCGGGCGCCGGTGGCGAAGGGGTCGCTGATCCGGTCGACGCGGAAGGTACGCCAGTCCGCGCGGTCGAGGTCGTAGGCGACGAGGTACCAGCGGCGGCCGGTCGACACCAGGCGGTACGGCTCGGTGAGGCGGCGGGACTCGGTGCCGTCCTTGGCGCGGTAGGCGAACCGCAGCCGCTCGTGGCCGGCCACCGTCGAGGCCATGACGGTCAGTGTCTCGGGGGCGATGCTCGGACCGTCGCCGCTGGTCAGGGGCGTGGTGGCGGCCTGGAGCGTGGCGACGCGGTGGCGCAGCCGGGACGGCAGCACCTGCTCCAGCTTGGCCAGGGCCCGTACCGACGCCTCGTCCACGCCCTCGACGGCGTGTCCGGCGCCGGCCCGCAGGCCGACCGCGATGGCCACCGCCTCCTCGTCGTCGAGGACGAGCGGCGGCATGGCCTTGCCCGCGACCAGCCGGTAGCCGCCGTCGGAGCCCTTGGTCGCCTGCACGGGGTAGCCCAGCTCGCGCAGCCGGTCGATGTCCCGCCGGACCGTGCGCCGGGAGACCGCGAGCCGGTCGGCCAGCTCGCCGCCGGGCCACTCGCGCGGGGTCTGGAGGAGGGAGAGGAGCTGTAGCAGCCGGGCCGGGGTGTCCGTCGTCATGAGACGAGGATGCCGGAGAACTAGGACACGACCTGACCTACTCGGGGCCTAGTTTCGCGTCATGACCTCCAGCGACTCCACCAGAACCACCGACTCCACGAGAACCAGCGATCCCACTGGAACCATCACTGGAACCATCGATCCCACGGGACCCATCGACTCCAAGGACACCGCCGGATCCATAGGGAGCACCGGCTCCACCGGGAGCACCGGGCCCGACCGGCGCCGCTGGTTCGCGCTGGCCATCGTGATGACGGCGGCCTTCATGGACCTCGTCGACGTCACGATCGTCAACATCGCCATCCCGTCCATCCAGCGGGAGGCGGGCGCGTCCGTCGCCCAGATCCAGTGGATCACCGCCGGTTACGCCCTCGCCTTCGCCGCCGGCCTGATCACCGGTGGCCGTCTCGGCGACATCCACGGCCGTAAGCGGGTGTTCCTCATCGGCATCGGCGGCTTCACCGTCGCCTCCGCGCTGTGCGGACTCGCCGCGAACCCGGAGATGCTGGTCGCCGCGCGCGTCCTGCAGGGCGCCATGGCCGCGCTGATGGTGCCTCAGGTGCTGTCGATCGTGCACGCCACCTTCCCGGCGCACGAACGGGGCAAGGTCTTCGGGCTGTTCGGCGCGGTCGTCGGGCTCGGCGCGGTCTCCGGGCCGCTGCTGGGCGCGCTGCTGACGGAGTGGAACCTGTTCGGGCTCGAATGGCGCCCCATCTTCCTCATCAACCTGCCGGTCGGCCTCGCGGGCCTGATCCTGGGCGGCCGTTTCATCACCGAGTCCAAGGCGCCGCGCGCCCTCAAGCTGGACCTGGCCGGTGTCGCGCTGGTGACGCTGGGCCTGCTGATGCTGCTCTACCCGTTGACCCGTGGCCGCGAGCTGGGCTGGCCGTTGTGGGGCCATCTGTCCATGGCCGGCGCGTTCGTCGTCTTCGCGGCGCTGGTGGCGTACGAGCGGCGCAAGGCCGCCCGCGACGGCTCCCCGCTGGTGGAACTGTCCCTGTTCCGGGTGAAGAGCTTCGCGGCGGGCATCGCCGTGCAGACCGTGTTCGGGGTGGCGCTCGGCATCTTCTTCCTGGTGTGGACGCTGTATCTGCAGATCGGTCTGGGCTGGGGCGAGTTGAAGGCGGGTCTGACCGGTGTGCCGTTCTCCGTCGCCGTCTCCGTGGCGGCCGGGCTGTCCGTGCAGAAGCTGGTCCCGCGCTTCGGCCGCAAGGTCCTCCAGGCGGGCGCGCTGATCATGGCGGCGGGCGTGCTGCTCTACCTCTGGGAGTGCGACCGCTACGGCCTGTCCATCGCCCCCTGGCAGATGGCGCTGCCGCTGGTCGTGATGGGCGTCGGGATGGGGCTGATCGTCGCCCCGCTGACCGACGCGGTGCTGTCGGAGGTGCCGCGCGAGCACGCGGGTTCGGCGTCCGGGCTCATCAACACCGTGCAGCAGATGGGCAACGCACTCGGGCTCGGCCTGGTGTCCGTGGTCTTCTACGGCGTGATCGACGAGCACCTGACCCCGGCCGGGACGGGTCCGGCCTTCGTGAACGCCTTCCAGCACGCCCTCGGCTGGGTGGCCGGCGTGCTGGCCGTGATCTTCCTGCTGATGACCGCGCTGCCGAAGCGCCCGGCGCAGCACGTGGAGGGTGCGGCGCCGGCGGCGACCGGGAGCGCCTCGCCCGAGAAGGCGGCCGAACGGGAACTGGTCTCCTGACGCTCCAGGCCTCCTGATGTCTCCTGATGCTCCGGACGAAGGGCCCGGCCTCCTGGCAGTGGAGGCCGGGCCCTCGCCATGCAGGGAGGCCGTTCCTCGCCATGCAGGAGGCCGAGCCTCGCCACGCAGGGAGGCCCGGGCCCTCACCATGCCTCGCAGGCTTCGGGGCACGCCCGGTCATGCCCGTTTATGCCCGGACCCGTACCCGAACCTGTTTACATTTCGGAAAACCCGTCGTAGCCTCGCCTTGAAACCACACGTTCGGGCACACTCGGAGGCGAACGGACATGTACGCACCGGAGCGGCAGCAGGAGATCCTCCGGCTCGCCCGCGACGGCGGCCGGGTGGACGTGGTGTCGCTGGCCGAGGAGTTCCAGGTGACGGCGGAGACCATCCGCCGCGATCTGAAGGCCCTCGACCGCGCCGGCCTGGTGCGCCGCGTGCACGGCGGTGCGATCCCCGTCGGGCGCCTCGACTTCGAGCCCGACCTCGCCGAACGCGAGTCCACGGCGGCGGACGAGAAGGACCGGATCGCCAAGGCCGCCCTCGCGGAACTGCCCGCCGAGGGCACCATGATCCTCGACGCCGGCACGACGGTGGCCCGGCTGGCCGCGGCGATCCCGCTGGAGACCTCCCTCACCGTCGTCACGCACAGCCTGCCCATCGCCGCCCGCCTCGCCGACCACCCCGGCATCCAGCTCCACCTCGTCGGAGGGCGCGTACGGCACCGCACGCGCGCCGCCGTCGACGCCTGGGCGCTGCGGGCGTACGGCGAGATCCGCGCCGACGTCCTCTTCGTCGCCGCCAACGGCTTCTCCGCCGGCCACGGTCTGACCACCCCCGACCTCGCCGAGGCCGCGGTGAAGCGGGCGGCGATGGCCGCGGCCCGCCGGGTCGTGCTGCTCGCCGACTCCTCCAAGCACGGCGAGGAGCACTTCGCCCGCTTCGGCGACCTGAGCGACGTGGACCTGCTGATCACCGACAGCGGGCTGAGCAACGAAGACGCCGCCGCCATCGAGCGCGGCGGCACGGAAGTAGTGCGCGCATGATCCTCACCGTCACCCCCAACCCGTCCCTCGACCGCACCTACGAGGTGCAGGCCCTCAAGCGCGGCGAAGTCATCCGCGCCGAGACCGAGCGCACGGACCCCGGCGGCAAGGGCGTCAACGTCTCGCGCGCCGTCGCGGCCGCCGGACGGCGCACGGTGGCGGTACTGCCCCTCGGTGGTGCGCCGGGCGCACTCGTCGCGGATCTGCTCGACGCGCAGGGCATCGAGGTGGCGCCGGTACCGATCAAGGGCGCCACCCGCTCCAACATCGCGCTCGCGGAGTCCGACGGCGTCCTGACCAAGATCAACGCGCCGGGCCCCGAACTGCGGGCGGCCGAGCAGGAACTGCTCCTGGAGACCGTGCGCGAGCACTCGCGCGACGCGGACTGGATCGCCTGCTGCGGCAGCCTGCCGCGCGGCCTCGCGCCCTCCTGGTACGCCGATGTGGTCGCCCGGGCGCACGCCGGGGGCGCGCGGATCGCGCTGGACACCTCCGGGCGCGCGCTGCTGGAGGCGCTGCCCGCCCGGCCCGACGTGGTGAAGCCCAACGCCGAGGAACTGGCGGAAGCCGTCGGACGTCCGCTGGCCACGGTGGGCGACGCGGTCAAGGCCGCCGAGGAGCTGCGCGAGCGCGGCGCCCGCGCCGTCCTCGCGAGCCTGGGCGCCGACGGCCAGCTGCTCGTGGACGACGCGGGCACCTGGTTCGGCAGCGCCCGCGTGGACGCCGTACGCAGCAACGTCGGCGCCGGTGACGCCTCCCTCGCCGGCTTCCTCATCGCCGGCGGCAGCGGCCCCGACGCCCTCGCCTCCGCCGTCGCCCACGGCGCCGCCGCCGTCCGACTCCCCGGCAGCGTCATGCCGGCCCCGGCCGACCTGGACCCGGCGGCGGTCTCGGTCACGGCGGACGTGCCGATGGACCGCGTACTGAGGGAGGCGGTGTCATGACGCCCGCGCCACCGCACCGCCCGGCCGCCGTGGAACGGCGAGGCTCCCCCTTACTCGCCGCGCCCCACGGGCGGGCCCCCCACCCCCGTGACTCCGGCGGCCCCGATGACCCCCGTTTCGGCCCCGGTGACTCCGGTGAGTCCGCCCCCGCCCGGAGGCGAGGTTTGCCCGGCCCCGCCTCCGCCCGCCGACGGATCCCCTCGACCCGTACGGCCCCCGCCCCCGCGTCCCCCCACCGCACCCCCGTCCCCTCTCCCGCCCACCTCACTCCCCGGGCGATACGCGAGCTAAGGAGCCCGCGATGAGCGACATGATCACCGCGGACCTGGTCGACCTCGACCTGTCCGCCGACACCAAGGAAGCCGCCTCGCGCGCCCTCGCCCAGCGCATGGCCGCCCTGGGCCGGGTGACCGACCTGGACGGCTTCCTCGCCGACGTGGCCGCGCGCGAGGCGCAGATGCCGACCGGGCTCGACGGCGGCATCGGCATCCCGCACTGCCGCAGCGCCCATGTCACCGAACCGACGCTCGCCTTCGGGCGCAGCGCCGCCGGCATCGACTTCGGCGCCGCGGACGGACCGGCCGACCTGATCTTCCTGATCGCCGCCCCCGCCGGCGCCGACGACGCCCATCTGACGATCCTGTCGTCGCTCGCCCGGCAGCTGATGAACAGCGAGTTCACCGACGCCCTGCGCGCGGTCGGCGACCCGGCGCGGGCCGCGGCGCTCATCCGCGGAGACGAGCCCCCGGCCACGGCCACGGGCCCGTCCACGACCCCGACCACGGCCACGGGCCCGACCACGGCCACGACCGCAGCCCCGTTCACGACCGCGGCCGAGGACGGCGCCGAAGACTCCGTGGCGGCGTCGGTGGCGGCCTCCACCGACGCCGCCACGGACACCACCACCCCGACCTCCACCCCGGCCACGGAGACCGCCGCCGCCGGCACCGCTGGAGACGCCGCCGACGTGAACGCGGGCGCCGACGGGGGCGCCGGGCGCCCCTTCCGTATCGTCGCCGTCACTTCCTGCCCCACCGGCATCGCGCACACCTACATGGCCGCCGAGGCCCTGGAGAACGCGGGCCGCGAGGCGGGCGTCGACGTCGTCGTCGAGACCCAGGGATCGGCGGGCTTCACCCGGCTCGACCCGGCCGTCATCGCCGCCGCGGACGGCGTCATCCTCGCCCACGACGTCGCCGTACGGGAGAAGGAACGGTTCGCCGGGAAGCCGACCGTCGACACCGGCGTGAAGGCGGCCATCAACCGCCCCGCCGCCCTGATCGCCGAGGTGCGCGAGAAGGCCGCCCGCGGCGAGGTCACGCCCGCCTCGGGACGGCCCGGCGGCACCCCCGTGGAGCGCGCGGGCGAGCCCGGCGAGGGCTACGGCACCAAGCTGCGCAAGTGGCTGATGTCGGGCGTCAGTTACATGGTCCCGTTCGTCGCGGCCGGCGGCCTGCTCATCGCCCTCGGCTTCGCGATCGGCGGCTACCGGATCAACGAGGCCAAGCCGGTCACGGAGGTCTTCGACTGGGGCCAGGCCGACAGCTGGGGCGCCCTGCTGTTCCAGATCGGTGCCGTGGCGTTCGAGTTCCTGATCCCCGTGCTCGCCGGTTACATCGCCTACGGAATGGCGGACCGGCCGGGCCTGGTGCCCGGATTCGTCGGCGGCATGATCGCCTTCGACATCAACGCCGGTTTCCTCGGCGGCCTCGCGGCCGGTCTGATCGCCGGTGGCGTGGTGATGGCGATCCAGAAGGTCACCATCCCGCCGGTGCTGCGCGGCATCATGCCGGTGGTCGTGATCCCGCTGCTCTCCTCGATGGTCGTCGGCTTCCTGATGCTCGTCGTGATCGGCAAGCCGATCGCCGAGGCCCAGAAGGCGATGACCGACTGGCTGGAGGGCCTCTCCGGCGCCAACGCCGTCCTCCTCGGCGTCCTGCTCGGCCTGATGATGTGCTTCGACCTCGGCGGCCCCATCAACAAGGTGGCCTACACCTTCGCCACGGCCGGCATCTCCGTCGCCGCGCCCAGCGACTCCGCGATGAAGATCATGGCCGCGGTGATGGCCGCCGGCATGGTCCCGCCGCTGGGCATGGCCCTGGCCACCACCCTGCGCCGGAAGCTGTTCACCCCGGCCGAGCGCGAGAACGGCAAGGCGGCCTGGGTCCTCGGCGCCTCCTTCATCTCCGAGGGCGCCATCCCGTTCGCCGCCGCCGACCCGCTGCGGGTCATCCCCGCCTCCATGGCGGGCGGCGCGGTCACCGGCGCCCTGGCCATGACGTTCGGCTCGACCCTGCGCGCCCCGCACGGCGGTGTCTGGGTCACCTTCCTCATCGGCAAGCCGTTCCTCTACCTGCTCGCCATCGCCGCCGGTACGGCCGTCACCGCCGGCCTGGTCATCCTCCTGAAGGGCCTGCGCAGGCCGGCCCCCGGCACCGAGACCGCCCCGGCCGCCGACGGCCCGGCCGCCCCGGCGGCCGAGCCCAGGCAGCCGGTGGCCGCGTAACCGCCCGACGCAGCGCCGCCTTGGGCGGGTTTGCGAGATAGATCACGGTCCGGGGCGGAAGTCCCGGACCGTGGTGTCTACTGGGGCACATAGGACACATGCCTGAGCACGTCTCGATCCTCCAGTGGGCGGGCGTCGCCGTCCTCGCCGCGGCGGCCGTGATCTGGGTGATGGTCCTCGCCCGCCTGCTGCGCCGCGGCCGCCCCGGGACCGCCGTGGGCACCGGCGCGTGGGCCGCCGCGCGCACCGGCGCACGCCCTCTCGGCGCGCTGCCCCGCCAGCGCGAGAACGGCCCGCACCGGGAGTCCGTACGCCTCACCCCCGCGGAGGAAGCCGCCTTCGCGGTCCTCGTCCGCCGCCTCGGCGACGAACACTGACCACGCCCCCTGCCACGAGATCGACCGGTCCCTCGCCAAGAGATCGAACGGGCCGCGCCACGACCCCGGCCCGGCTCCCGCTACGCCCCGCCCCGGCCCGGCCCCGCGACGACACCGGCCCGGCCCTCACTACGACAGCTGCGCGGCCCGTCGTTCCATCGCCTCCCGGGCCGCCTCCTCCGAGGCGTACACCTCGCACATGTGACGCCCGTCGGGCGTGGCCGTGTGCTCGACCTCCCACAGGGAAATCTCTGTGCCGTCACGCAGCAGGAACGCGTGCTCGTAGAGGGAGAATCCCAGTCCGGCGCGGCCCGCGCGGCAGGGACGTCCGAAGGCCTGGGTGATCTGGTGCGCGCACGCGCTCCTCAGCAGCGCGGCCGTCTCCGCGTCCGGCCGGTCCGGGTTCTCCGCGCGGCGCAGCAGCCGGCGCGCGTGGTCCGCGGAGTCGTCCGGCACATACGCGTGCCGCGGCCCGGGCACCGGCGACGGCTGCACCAGCACCGGCAGCTCGAAGTCCGGCGCCTGCGACGGCAGCGGCAGCCGCATCGTCGCTGCCCGCAGCTCTTCTTCGTCGACATACACCTCGTGCTGCGCCGCGCGCCCGCGCGCGGTGTTGTGCACGAGTTCCCACAGCGTGAGCGCCGATCCGTCGGCGAGCAGCCAGGTGTGCCGGTACGTCTCGCGGTGCAGCCCCGCGCTGTGATGCGCCGAGTGCAGCGAACTGTCGTGCGCCAGCGCACCGTCCAGGCGCCCTAGCGTCTCGTCGGGCAGCTCGAACGAGTTGAGGGCGCGGCCGAGCAGTCGCGCGAGATGCTCCTCCGGAGACTCGGGCGACTCGTGTGGTTCGTACGCTGCGGTCTCGTACGGAACGCTCAAGGTTTCTCCCGGCGTTGCTGCATGTCACCTTGTGGGTGCATACCGTAGCCCCTCGGTCGGACATCGTGTCCGGGAACCGAGAAAACGTACGCGGGGAAAACGGCCGAGTCGCCGCAAAGATTCCCGCCGCACCCGGCGAACGGTCAAAATCCGCTGCTCACAGGCACCTTGTGCCCCGGTGGAGCCAACGGGGCGGACCCGTCCGCGACGCCTCGGCGCTCCCGCCTGTCCCCCCGTCAACTCCAACGGCTTCCGTACAGCTCCTCGTAGGACGGCCACGCCCCGCCCGGACCCTCCACCGGCGCCGCGGCGCGCACCGCCCGCACGATCGCGCGCGTCACCGTGTCCGCGCCCGCGGCCAGGATCTCGTTGAGCGCGAGCGGACGTTCGGCGTCGAGCGCCCGCGCTCCCGTCGCCAGCGCGAAGACCGTGTCCCCGTCGTTGAGCTGGTGCACGGGCCGTACGGCGCGCGCGATACCGTCGTGCGCCGTGCCGGCCAGCTTCTGCGCCTGTGCCTTGGTCAGGGCGGCGTCGGTGGCGACCACCGCCAGCGTGGTGTTGAGCGGCGGCGGGGCGTTCCTCGCCTCCGCCTCGGCGATGCGCCGCCGCGCGGCCTCGTGCACCCGTGCCTCGGGGTAGTCCACGCGCCCCTGGAACAACTCCCCGTACAGCACGCCGGTCTCCGGATCCGTCACCGAGCCCGCCGCGTTCGCCACCACCAGCGCGGCCACCGTGATCCCCGAGCCGAGCACGACGCTCGCGGTGCCGACCCCGCCCTTGAGCACCCCGACCACGGCACCCGTGCCGGCGCCCACGGACCCCTCCCGCACCGGCGCGCCCAGCCCCTCGGCCGCGGCCGCCTCGACGGCCTCCCGGCCGGCCGCCGCGTCCGGCCGGGCCCGGAAGTCGCCGCCGCGGCCCAGGTCGAAGACGCACGCGGCGGGCACGACCGGCACCACGTGCGCCGGGTCCGGTCCCACCCGCACCCCGCGGCCACGCTCCTCCAGCCAGGACATCACCCCGGACGCCGCGTCCAGCCCGTAGGCGCTGCCGCCGGTCAGCACGACCGCCTCCACCCGCTGCACCACGTTGCGCGGGTCGAGCGCGTCGGTCTCCTTGGTGCCGGGGCCGCCGCCGCGTACGTCCACGGCGGCGACGGCGCCGCCCTCCGGCGCGAGGACGACGGTGGTGCCGGTGAGCCATCCGTCGCCGGTGCGCGTCGCGTGTCCCACCCGCAGGCCCGCCACGTCCGTCAGAGCGTCAACAGTCATGGGCCCAGTCTGGCCCGCCGCGGCGAACGGACAGCGCCCCGATCCCCGGCCGTGTTCAGCCCGTCGGCGCGGGCTGCCGCGGCGCGCTCCCCCGAGCGGCCCGGCGCGCCGCCAGCGTCTCCCCGGTCGCCACCGCCGAAGCCGCCACGGCACCGGCCGCGAGGACCGACCACTGCCCCAGGAAACTGCAGCAGATGACGAGCAGGGCGGTCACCGGCAGCACCGCCTGCTGGGCGATGCCCGCCTTGAAGTACCCGGAGTGCAGCGCCCACACGGACAGCAGATAGAGCGCCGTCGGCAGGGTCACCGCGGCGGAGGCGGACAGCGGGGAGACGCGCGCCGTGCCGGCCGCCTGCTCGACCGCCACCTCCAGGCCCGCGCCGATCGCGGCCGCCGAGGCGAAGATCGCGTAGTGACCGTACCCCCACAGGAACGCCTGTTATTGGAGCGCAGCCGGCCGTGGGCGGGCACCACGAAGTAGATCCACCACGCGGAGAACACGATCAGCAGGCCGCCCGCCGCGATCGGCAGCAGCTCGCCCAGGGCGTCGCTGTCGTCCACCCCCGACTTCACGGCCACCGTCGCCGCCGCGACCGTCTCGCCCAGCACGATGATGGTGAACAGCCCGTACCGCTCGGCTATGTGGTGCGGGTACCAGGACGTCGGGAAGTCCTTCTCCGCGAGGACCGGCACACTCAGCTCCGCGACCACCATCACGAGGAACACCCACGGCCGCGCGCCCGACACGGCCCCGCCCCCGGGCCGTACCCTGGGGGCATGAGCACCGCCTCCGCCCCCGAGCCGCGCGACCCCAAGCCCGCGCTGATCTTCGACGACCCGCTGGACGAGCAGTCCTCCGACGACACGGACCGGGGCTGGGGCGAACGGCAGGGCGGCGACTTCGCGGACGACCTGAAGCGCTTCCTCGACGAGAAGCCGCCGCACCACCTCTGAGCAGCTGGGGAGGGGGACCCCCTCAGGACACGGTGCGGTCCGGACCCCGCTGGGCGACCAGCGCGTCGCGGATCTCCTTCAGCACCTCCAGCTCGGTCACCTCGACGATCTCCTTCGTGCCCTCGCGGGCCTGCCTGCGGGCCTCCTGCCGCGCCAGGTACTTCGCCATCGGCAGCACCATCAGGAAGTAGACGACCGCCGCGGTGATCAGGAAGCTCAGCGTCGCGCCGAGCACCGAGCCCCACAGGATCATGACGCCGCTCGTGACGGTCCCGTCCCGCCCCATCTCGCAGGGGCCCTTGAGGCAGGAGCTGTAGCTGTCCAGGTTCTTCGTGCCGATCGCCCCGACCAGCGGGTTGATCACGCCCTTCACCACCGAGTTGACGATGTTGGTGAAGGCGGCGCCGATGACCACCGCGACTGCCAGATCGACGACGTTCCCGCGCATCAGGAAGGCCTTGAAGCCCTGCCAGACGCCGGATTCCTTCTTCTCGCTCACCTCGGGGCCTCTCCTCGCACACACACGCTGTGGAATCAAACGCTCCGCAACCTACGTCACGGCGCGGTCGGACTGTCCAATCCCGTGACTCGAACGAGGTGCGGGACAGCGGCCCGCGCATCGAGCCCGCCGTCACCTCCCGCTTCAGCACAGCGTCACCGCCAGCCGGGCCGTCGCACCCGCGCCCACCAGACGCGCGGCCGTGGCCCGGTCCACCGACAGCACGACCAGCGCGCCCCCGCCGCCGGCGGACGTGACGTCACCGGGCGCGTCCAGCGGCTCGGGCACCCGGGTCACCCGCGCACCGCGCGCCACCACCCGTGCCGCGCCGCCGCCCGCCGACTCCTGCGCGGCGATCACGTCGACCCGGTCGCCGGGCCGCAGCAGCCGTACCGTCGCGGCGTCCGCGATCCGCACCGGGGCGGCCACCCGCGCCGCGGCGGGCCGCCCCGCCGCCCGGTCCGCCGCCGGGTGACCGCGGGCCCGGTCCCCGCCCGGCGGCTGCGCCGCACCGGCCGCCAGCAGCGCGGCCGCGGTGACGGCCAGCCCGGCGGCCAGCGCCCGCTGCCGGTGCCGTACCAACCGGCGCAGGCGGTGACGACCGCCGCGCACCCGCACCGGAGCGAACAGCGGCACCTCGCACGTGGCGGGCACATCCGTGCCGGGCGGGCGGGGCGCCAGGGAAGCAGGCGCGGCGGCGGAGGCCGGAGACGGCGGACACGGATACGGCTGTGGATGCGGATGCGGATGCGGATGCGGAGACGGATACGAGGCGGGCGAGTGAGCGAAGGGCACGGGGACCACCACCTTCGACGAGCGATCGGTTGCAGCCCACGATGAGGCTTCGCGCCGCCGCCCGCCGAGGCCGGTGGACTACCGACCGGTTGTGGAAAAACCCGTCACCCGAAGGGGACGTTCCGCCCGTCGGCGGGAGCCCCCGGCGGCTGCCCGTCCACCGCTGCCCGCCCACCGCAGCAACTACGGCAGCGCGAACCCCGGATCCATCCCGCCCAGCGCCCTCGTGCACAGGCAGTCCCGCTCCGCGTTCGCCGGCAGGGCGGCCACCGCGTCGAACAGCACCCCCCGCAGCCGGTCCACGTTCGCCGCGAACACCCGCAGCACCTCGTCGTGCGAGACGCCCTCTCCGGTCTCGGCGCCCGCGTCCAGGTCGGTGACCAGGGTGAGGGAGGTGTAGCAGAGCTCCAGCTCACGGGCGAGCGCTGCCTCCGGGTGGCCGGTCATGCCCACCACCGACCAGCCCTGCGCCCGGTGCCACAACGATTCGGCGCGGGTGGAGAAGCGCGGCCCCTCCACGACGACCAGCGTGCCGCCGTCCACCGCCTCCCAGTCCCGCCCGCGCGCCGCCTTCAGGGCCACCGCCCGGCCGGTGGGGCAGTAGGGGTCGGCCAGGGACACGTGCACCACGTTCGGCACGGTGCCGTCCGGCAGCGGCAGCCCGTCGAAGTACGTCGTGACCCGCGCCTTCGTACGGTCGACCAGCTGGTCGGGGACGAGCAGCGTGCCCGGCCCGTACTCGGGCCGCAGCCCGCCCACGGCGCACGGGCCGAGGATCTGGCGCGCCCCGACCGACCGCAGCGCCCAGAGGTTGGCCCGGTAGTTGATCCGGTGCGGCGGCAGATGGTGGCCCCGCCCGTGCCGGGGCAGGAAGGCCACCCGCCGGCCGGCGATCTCGCCGAGGAAGAGGGAGTCGCTGGGCGGCCCGTACGGGGTTTCCACCTGGACCTCGGTCACGTCCTCCAGGAAGGAGTAGAAGCCGGACCCGCCGATCACACCGATCTCTGCGTTCGCCATGACCAGCACAGTAGCCGCCGAGGGGGGACGGAGACACCGGCCGGGGAACGCGGAAGACCCCGCCGTCCCAGGGACGGCGGGGTCTTCCCGAAGCGAGTCGCGCGCGGGCACCGGTTCTCGCGGAGCCACCGGACCCGCGCGGTATGCCGTCCCGCGGGGAAAACCCGGTGCTGCGCGGGAGCGCCGGACTTACGCGGCGGTGCCCGTGGTGGAGGTGCTGGAGCTCGACGACTTCGAGTCGGAAGACGAAGACGACGAGGACGACGAAGAAGAGGACGACGAGTTCGACGACGCCGGCGAGCTGCTCGACGAGGAGCCGCGGCTGTCGTTGCGGTAGAAGCCGGAGCCCTTGAAGACGATGCCGACGGCCGAGAACACCTTCTTGAGGCGGCCCTGGCAGCTGGGGCACTCGGTCAGGGCGTCGTCGGTGAACTTCTGCACCGCCTCGAGGCCCTCGCCGCACTCGGTGCACTGGTACTGGTAGGTCGGCACTGTCTTCCTCCTGGCACTCTCACTCAATGAGTGCTAACGACGATCCATAGTGACGTATTCCGGCCCGTCAGTCCACCGCCACCGGCGAGCGGTGACCCACGCCACGCGCCACGGTCCGGCCGGCGGGCCGCGCCACGAGCCGCGAGCGCAGCGCCAGCACGGTCGCCAGGGCGAGCATGGTGCCGCCCATCGGGACCAGGAATCCGGCGCCGTCCCAGAAGCGGTCCTCCAGCTGACCGGCGACCGTGACGGCGGCCGCCTGGCCGAGCGCGACCGCGCCGGTCAGCCAGGTGAAGGCCTCGGTGCGGGCCCCGGCCGGAACCAGTCCCTCGACCAGCGTGTAGCCGGTGATGAGCGCGGGCGCGATGCACATGCCGACCAGCAGGCCGAGGCCCGCCAGCACGAGCACCGAGTGCGCGGCCCACAGCCCGGACGCGGCCAGCGCGAGCGCCGCGTAGCCGACGACCAGGCGGTGCTGCGGGGCGGCCTTCCAGGCGATGGCGCCGCAGGCGATCCCGGAGAGCATGTTGCCCGCGGCGAAGATCCCGTACAGGACGCCGTTCAGGCCGGGCTCGCCGATCGACTCGGTGAACGCGGCCAGCGAGACCTGCATCCCGCCGAAGACGGAACCGATGCCGAGGAAGGCGACGATCAGCACGCGCACACCGGGGACGCGCAGCGCGGAGGCGTGCTCCACGCGCGCGTGCCCGCCGCCGGTGACGGCCGGCTGCGTGCTCTTCTGCGCGGCGAACAGCAGGCCGCCCACCAGGGTCAGCGCGGCCTCGGTGACCAGGCCCGCCGCCGGGTCGACGGCGGTGCACAGGGCGGTGGCCAGCAGCGGGCCGACGACGAAGGTCAGCTCGTCGGTGACCGACTCGAAGGCGGCCGCGGTCGTCATCAGCGGCGAGCCCTGCAGCTTGACGCCCCAGCGGGCGCGCACCATGGGGCCGACCTGCGGCACCGAGGCGCCGGTGGGGACGGCGGCCACGAACAGCGCCCACAGGGGGGCGTGCGCCAGGGCGAGCGCCGTCAGGGTGAGACCGGAGACGGTGTGCACCAGCACGCCGGGGATCAGGACGGCCCGCTGGCCGAAGCGGTCCGCGAGGCGCCCGCTGTAGGGCGCGAAGAGGGCCATGGAGACGCCGGTGACCGCGGCGGCGGCGCCGGCCGCGCCGTACGAGCCGGTGGTGTGCTGCACGAGCAGCACGATGGACAGGGTGAGCATGGCGAACGGCTGGCGGGCCGCGAAGCCGGGCAGCAGGAACGTCCAGGCGCCGCGGGTGCGCAGCAGCTGCCCGTATCCCGGGCGGGAGGAGGTCGCCGTCGTGTCCTTCGACGGCTCGGTGGTGACCGTGGACGCCACGGCCCGTGCCTTTCTGCCGCCTGGTAGCACCGTCCCCGGGGTGGCGGGGCAGCGCCGAGAGCTGTCCTCTTGCGCGGAACTGCGGTAGATACCGGCGCTCACTGAGGGGAGCGGGCCGGCCGCCATACGGTCGCGCCAGCTCTGCGTCAGGCAGAGTTGGTTCGATCAGGTCTGGATGGCCTTCATGATACAGAGGTCTACGCGCGTCGCACCTGTGAAAACGAGCACTGTCCACGCCCCCGCCTGTGAACAGCCGTCTGCGCGGCTGCCCGTGAACGGCGGCCGCGCAGGCGTCTAACTCTCGTCCCCGCTCGTCCCCAGCCAGCCCGCCAGCTTGCCGCCGCGGCCCACCGCGCGCAGGCGCCGCTCGGCGGCGTCGCGGACCGGGTCCGTGGCGACGACCAGCAGTTCGTCCCCGCGCCGCAGCACCGTCGAGGGGAGCGGCACGAACGACTTCCCCTCCCGGACGACGAGGGTGACCGCGGAGCCGGCCGGCAGCCGCAGCTCGTGCACCTCGACGCCGTGCATGCGCGACCCCTCGGGGATGGCGACGGACAGCAGATGGCCGCGCAGCCGCTCCAGGGGCGCCGACTCGATGCCGAGGTCGGCGGCCTCGGAGCGGTCGCCGAGGTGCAGCTTGCGGGCGAGCCAGGGCAGCGTCGGCCCCTGCACGAGGGTGTAGACCACGACCAGGATGAAGACGATGTTGAAGATGCGGCGGCTGCCCTCGACCCCGTTCACCATGGGGATCGTCGCCAGGATGATGGGCACGGCGCCGCGCAGCCCGGCCCACGACATCAGGCTCTGCTCCTGCCACGGCACCCGGAACGGCGTCAGGCAGGCCACCACGCTCAGCGGGCGGGCCACCATGGTCAGCACCAGGCCGATGAGCAGCGCGGGCACGACGTCGTCGCCCAGCTCCGACGGGGTGACCAGCAGGCCGAGCAGGACGAACATGCCGATCTGGGCGAGCCAGCCCAGGCCGTCGGCGAACCCGCGCGTGGCCGGCCAGTGCGGCAGCCGGGCGTTGCCCATCACCATGGCGGCGAGGTAGACGGCGAGGAAGCCGCTGCCGTGCGCCAGCGCGCCCGCCGCGTACGCCGCGACCGCGATGGCCATCACGGCGATGGGGTAGAGGCCGGAGGCGGGCAGCGCCACGTGCCTCAGGCCCCAGGAGCCGAGCCAGCCCACCGCGAGGCCGACGGCGGCGCCGATGGCCAGCTCCAGCGCTATCTTCCCCACCAGGACGTACCAGTGTTCGATCGGCCCGGCGGTGGAGAAGGCGACCACGAGGATGACGACCGGGGCGTCGTTGAAGCCGGACTCGGCCTCCAGGGTGCCGGTCACGCGCGCGGGGAGGGGTATTTTCCGCAGCACCGAGAAGACGGCGGCCGCGTCGGTCGAGGAGACGACGGCCCCGATGATGAGGGCCTGGCGCCATTCGAGGCCGATGAGATGGTGGGCCGCCGTCGCGGTGACCCCGACGCTCACCGCGACCCCGACCAGCGCCAGCGCGGAGGCGGCCGGCAGGGCCGGCCTGATCTCCTTCCACTTCGTGCCCAGACCGCCCTCGGCGAGGATCACGACGAGGGCCGCGTATCCGATGACCTGGGTCAGTTCGGCGTTGTCGAAGTGGATGTCGCCGATGCCGTCCTGGCCCATGAGGACGCCGATGCCCAGGTACACGAGCAGGCTGGGGAGCCCGCTGCGCGAGGAGATCCGGACCGCGGCGACGGCGACGAGCAGGACGACCGAGCAGACGAGCAGGAGCTGGTTGAGGTGGTGGACAGTCAGCGGCCGTTCCCTTCCCTGGTCCCCGCGTGCCTCCCGCGCGCGTGAACGCTCGTACAAATCCGACACGAAGTGCGCACACTTCGCACCAACTACTTCGTTACGTTACCTAACTCTTGACGCTTTCTTGACGTTCGCCGAGGCAAGATCGAACGTCCGTCCGCGCTGGTTCCCGACTCCGCGTCAAGCCGGAGCAGGCCCTGCGCCTATGGTTGCTCCAGCGCTCTTTCATAGTCACAGCCCGACCTGCCGCTCGCGTTAGGACAGCAAGGACAGCGATGCCCCCCAACACCACCGCCTCAACGGGTCAGAAGCCCGGCAAGTCCGGCAGGAAGAAGGGGCGCAAAGCCCGTCTGATCGTGCTCGTGCTGGTGCTGGCCATCATCGGTGGCGTGGCCTACGGGGCGTACTGGACCGTCAGCACCGTCCGGGCCTCCTTCCCGCAGACCAAGGGTTCACTCACGCTCGACGGACTTTCCGGACCCGTCGACGTGAAGCGGGATGAGTACGGCATCCCGCAGATCTACGCCTCCTCCGACGAGGACCTGTTCATGGCGCAGGGCTACGTCCAGGCGCAGGACCGGTTCTACGAGATGGACGTGCGCCGGCACATGACCGCCGGGCGCCTGTCGGAGATGTTCGGCAAGAGCCAGGTCGACAACGACGAGTTCCTGCGCACCCTCGGCTGGGACCGGATCGCGAAGGAGGAGTACGACACCAAGCTGTCGGCCTCCACCAAGAAGTACCTCCAGGCGTACGCCAAGGGAGTCAACGCCTACCTGAAGGGCAAGGCGGCCGAGGAGATCTCCCTGGAGTACGCCGCCCTCGGCTTCAGCAACGACTACAAGCCCGAGGAGTGGACCCCGGTCGACTCGGTCGCGTGGCTGAAGGCGATGGCCTGGGACCTGCGCGGCAACATGAAGGACGAGATCGACCGCGCCCTCATGACCAGCCGCCTGGGCCCGAAGCAGATCGCCGACCTGTACCCGGAGTACCCCTACGACCGCAACCGGGCCGTCGTGCAGGAGGGCCAGTACAACGAGCTCACGCAGACGTTCGAACAGGGCGGCGGCTCGGGCACGCCGGCCGGGACCGGCACCGGGACAGGAACCGGGACCGGCACCGCGGGTGCCGCCGGCACGGCGGGCGCGTCGGCGGGCGGCACCGCGGGATCGTCCGCCGGGACCTCCGCGGGCACCGGCACCGGCACGGGGACCGGCACCGGCGCGGACGCGCTCCAGACCCAGCTCGCGGGCCTCCAGGAGGTCATGGAGGACCTGCCCGCGGCCGTCGGCGTCAACGGCAACGGCATCGGCTCCAACTCCTGGGTCGTGGGCGGCGCCCACACCATCACCGGCAAGCCGCTGCTCGCCAACGACCCGCACCTGTCGCCGTCGCTGCCGTCCGTCTGGTACCAGATGGGCCTGCACTGCCGCGCGGTGTCCGCCACGTGCCAGTTCGACGTCTCCGGCTACACCTTCGCCGGTATGCCCGGTGTGATCATCGGCCACAACAAGGACATCGCCTGGGGCCTGACCAACTCCGGTATCGACGCCACCGACCTCTACCTGCAGAAGCTGACCGGCGACGGCTACCTCTACGACGGCAAGGTCGTCCCCTTCAAGACCCGCGAGGAGACCATCGAGGTCGCCGGCGGCGAACCGAAGAAGATCGTCGTCCGGGAGACCAACAACGGCCCCCTGCTGTCCGACCGCGCCGAGGAACTGGTCAAGGTCGGCAAGAAGGCCACCGTCGACACCGCCGCCCCGGACCGCGGCGACGGCTACGCCATCGCGCTGCGCTGGACCGCGCTCGACCCGGGCCGGACCATGGACGCCGTCTTCGCGATGGACAAGGCGGCCGGCTGGGACGACTTCCGCGCGGCGGCGGCCCTGTTCGAGGTGCCCTCGCAGAACCTCGTCTACGCCGACACCCGCAACCACATCGGCTACACCCTGCCCGGCCGGATCCCCGTGCGCGCCAAGGGGCACGACGGCTCCGTCCCGGCGCCCGGCTGGGACGCGAAGTACCGCTGGACCGGTTACGTCGAGCAGGACGAACTGCCCTACGAGTACGACCCGGAGCGCGGCTACATCGTCGCCGCCAACCAGGCCGTGGTCGGCGAGGACTACCCGTACACCCTCACCACGGACTGGGGTTACGGCACCCGCAGCCAGCGGATCACCGACCTGATCGAGTCGAAGATCAAGGGCGGCGGCAAGGTGTCCACCGAGGACATGCGCCAGATGCAGACGGACAACAGCAGTGAGATGGCCAAACTGCTCGTGCCGCAGCTGTTGAAGATCGACGTCGGCGACAAGGACGTCCGCGAGGCGCAGAAGCTGCTGGAGGGCTGGGACTACACCCAGGACGCCGACTCGGCCGCGGCCGCCTACTTCAACGCCGTCTGGCGCAACGTCCTCAAGCTCGCCTTCGGCAACAAGCTGCCCAAGGAGCTGCGGGTCAAGGGCCAGTGCCTGTGGGTGGAGCCGGTCGACACCACCGGACCCGTGGACGACGACCGCCGGGTGCGCGAGTGCGGCCAGCGCGACGCCGACGAGGCCCAGCCCGACGGGGGCGACCGCTGGTTCGAGGTGGTCCGCACGCTGATGAACGACCCGGACAGCGACTGGTGGACGGCGCCCGAGAACTTCACCCGCCCCGGCGCCGACAACCGCGACGAGCTGTTCAAGCGCGCGATGATCGACGCCCGCTGGGAGCTGACCGCCAAGCTCGGCAAGGACATCGACAGCTGGAGCTGGGGCCGGCTGCACCGCCTGTTCCTGAAGAACCAGACCCTCGGCACCGAGGGCCCCGGCTTCCTGCGGTACGCGCTCAACCGCGGCCCCTGGAAGCTCAGCGGCGGCGAGGCGGCGGTCAACGCCACCGGCTGGAACGCCGCCGGCGGCTACGGCGTCGTCTGGGTGCCGTCGATGCGGATGGTGGTCAACCTCGGCGACCTCGACAAGTCCCGGTGGATCAACCTCACCGGCGCCTCCGGGCACGCCTACAGCGCCCACTACACGGACCAGACGGACAAGTGGACCAAGGGCGAACTGCTGCCGTGGTCCTTCTCCGAGAAGGCGGTCGACAAGAACACGACCGACACGCTGGTCCTGAAGCCGTGAGCGGCTGACCCCGATGCGAAGGGCCCTCCACGCGCGCGTGGAGGGCCCTTCGCCGTGTCAGAACCGGCGCACCCCGGACGGGGTCACCACCGCGTGCACGGGCCGGTCGTGCTGCTCCCGCGGGACCCGCTCGACGACCTCCGCGTCGTACAGCAGCACCACCAGCGCCGGACGCGCGCCCGCGCGTTCCAGCCGGGCCAGGACCCGGTCGTAGGAGCCGCCGCCGCGTCCCAGCCGCATCCCGCGCGCGTCGACCGCGAGCCCCGGCAGCAGCACGGCGTCGGCGGCGGTCACCGCGTCCGCGCCGAGGCGCTCGCCGACGGGCTCGAGGAGCGCCATCTTCCCGCCGTGCCGGACGCGGGCCAGGGAGTCCTGACCGGCGTACACGCCCCAGTCCAGGTCGTTGTCGGGCAACAGGACCGGAAGAAGGACGCGCACGCCCCGCGCGCGCAGCGCGTCGAGCAGCGCGCGCGTCCCCGGTTCACTCCCGACGGACACATAGGCCGCCACCGTGCGCGCGTGTGCCAGCTCGGGCAGCTCCAGTGCCCGCCGGGCCAGAGCCGCCTCCGATTCCCGCACGTCACCGGCCGTCAACCTGTTCCTCACCGCGATGAGCCGGCGCCGCAACGCGCGCTTGTCAGGCTCGCTCGAAGGTCCGCTGTGGCCCACCTGTCACTCCCGTACGCTTTCAATGTGCTCATATGAGCGTCTAGTAACCGGAGCCTCCGATTCCGCACAAAGGCACCGGATATGGTGTCGGGCATGACTCAGTCGCACCCCAGGATCAGCAAGGCTGTCATTCCCGCAGCAGGCCTCGGCACCCGGTTCCTGCCGGCCACCAAGGCCACTCCCAAGGAGATGCTGCCGGTCGTGGACAAGCCGGCGATCCAGTACGTGGTCGAGGAGGCCGTCGCGGCGGGCCTCGACGACGTCCTCATGATCACAGGGCGCAACAAGCGCCCGCTTGAGGACCACTTCGACCGCAACTACGAGCTGGAGTCCGCGCTCGAGAAGAAGGGCGACGCCGAACGGCTCGCCAAGGTGCAGGAGTCAAGCGACCTCGCCACGATGCACTACGTCCGCCAGGGCGACCCCAGGGGCCTCGGCCACGCCGTCCTGTGCGCCGCCCCGCACGTCGGCGACGAGCCCTTCGCCGTCCTCCTCGGCGACGACCTGATCGACCCGCGCGACCCCCTGCTCCAGCGGATGATCGACGTCCAGGAGCGGCACGGCGGCAGCGTCGTCGCGCTCATGGAGGTCGCGCCCGAGCAGATCCACCTCTACGGCTGCGCCGCCGTCGAGGCCACCACGGACGGCGACGTCGTCAAGGTGACCGGCCTGGTCGAGAAGCCGGACGCGGCCGACGCCCCGTCCAACTACGCCATCATCGGCCGCTACGTCCTCGACCCGGGCATCTTCGGCATACTGCGCACGACCGAACCCGGCCGCGGCGGCGAGATCCAGCTGACCGACGCCCTCCAGCAGCTCGCCCAGGACGAGAAGGCCGGCGGCCCCGTGCACGGCGTCGTCTTCCAGGGCCGCCGCTATGACACCGGCGACCGCGGCGACTACCTGCGTGCCATTGTCAGACTCGCGTGCGAACGTGAGGACCTGGGCCCGGACTTCCGGTCCTGGCTTCGCAGTTACGTCACCGAGGAGATGTAGCCACCGTGAGCACCGCCGCGCCCCGCGCCACCGGCCAGGACCACCTGTGGTCGGTGGACGAACACCTGGAGGACATCCTCGCCACCGTCCGCCCCCTCGAACCCATCGAGCTGAACCTGCTCGACGCCCAGGGCTGCGTCCTGGTCGACGACATCACGGTGCCGGTCTCCCTGCCGCCGTTCGACAACAGTTCCATGGACGGGTACGCGGTGCGGGTCGCGGATGTCGCGGGCGCGAGCGAGGAGTTCCCGGCCGTCCTGGACGTCGTCGGGGACGTCGCGGCCGGCCAGGCCGGACTGCTCCACGTGGGACCCGGCCAGGCCGCCCGCATCATGACGGGCGCCCCGCTGCCGCCCGGCGCCGAGGCCGTGGTCCCCGTGGAGTGGACCGACGGCGGCCTCGGCGAGGGCCCCGTCGCGGGGATGCGCGCCCGCAGCCTCGCCCCGGAGGCGGCCGGCGGCCAGGTGCGCGTCCACCGGCCGTGCGAGGCACGCGCGCACGTACGCGCCCAGGGCAGCGACGTGAAGGCCGGCGACCGCGCCCTCGACGCCGGCACCATCCTCGGCCCGCCGCAGATCGCGCTGCTCGCCGCCATCGGCCGCGGCACGGTCCGGGTCCGCCCCCGCCCGCGCGTGGTCGTATTGTCCACCGGCAGCGAACTCGTCCAGCCCGACGAGGAGCTGGCCCCCGGCCGGATCTACGACTCCAACAGCTTCGCCCTCACCGCCGCCGCCCGCGACGCCGGCGCCATCGCCTACCGCGTGGGCGCCGTCGCCGACGACGCCGAGACCCTGCGCACCGCGATCGACGACCAGCTGGTGCGCGCCGACCTCATGGTCACCACCGGCGGCGTCAGCGTCGGCGCGTACGACGTCGTCAAGGAGGCGCTGTCGCACGTCGGCGACGAGGACGAGCCGGGCAGTGGCGTCGAGTTCCGCAAGCTCGCCATGCAGCCCGGCAAACCGCAGGGCTTCGGCTCCATCGGCCCCGACCACACCCCGCTGCTGGCCCTGCCCGGCAACCCGGTGTCGGCGTACGTCTCCTTCGAGCTGTTCGTCCGCCCCGCGATCCGCACCCTCATGGGCCTCACGGACGTGCACCGGCCCGCGGCCCGCGCCACCCTGACCGCGGACCGGCCGCTGACCTCGCCCAAGGCCCGCCGCCAGTTCCTGCGCGGCGCGTACGCCGACGGCACCGTCACCCCGGTCGGCGGAGCCGGCTCCCACCTGGTCGCCGCCCTCGCCCGCGCGAACGCGCTGATCGTCGTCCCCGAGGACGTGACCTCCGTCGCGCCCGGCGACGACGTCGAGGTGATCCTGCTCGGCTGACGCCCCGGTGTTGGCGGTACCGTGTCGCGCACAGCAGGCCCGCGCGCCGCACCGCGAGGGCCCGGACCGGGAGCGGCACAGAACATGAGTACGCAGGACCGACTGACGCACATCGACGACGCGGGCGCCGCCCGGATGGTCGACGTATCGCAGAAGGACGTGACCGCGCGCACCGCCCGCGCCAGTGGACGCGTCCTCGTCTCGCCCCGCGTGGTCGAGCTGCTGCGCGGTGAGGGGCTGCCCAAGGGCGACGCCCTCGCCACCGCGCGGATCGCCGGGATCATGGGCGCCAAGCGCACCCCGGACCTGATCCCGCTGTGCCACCCGTTGTCGGTGACGGGTGTGACACTGGATCTGTCGGTCGCGGACGACGCCGTGGAGATCACCGCCACGGTGCGGACGACGGACCGCACGGGCGTCGAGATGGAGGCCCTGACAGCGGTCTGTGTCGCCGCGCTCACCGTGGTCGACATGGTCAAGGCGGTGGACAAGGGAGCGGTCATCACGGACGTGCGGGTGGAGGAGAAGACGGGCGGGAAGTCCGGCGACTGGAGCCGGTCGTGAGCCGGCCGGCCGCGCCGTACCGCGCGCTGGTCGTCACGGCATCCCAGCGCGCCGCCGCGGGCGTCTACGAGGACCGGGGCGGCCCGCTGGTCGCCGACGGCCTCACCGGCTTCGGCTTCGCCGTGGACGGCCCCCGGGTCGTCCCCGACGGCGACCCCGTGGAGGCCGCGCTGCGGGCGGGCGTGGACGCCGGGTACGACGTGATCGTCACCACCGGCGGCACGGGCGTCTCGCCCACCGACCGCACCCCGGAGGCCACCCGCGCGGTGCTCGACTTCGAGGTGCCGGGCATCGCGGAGGCGATCCGGGCCTACGGCCGGGACAAGGTGCCGACCGCAGTCCTCTCCCGGGGCCTGGCCGGAGTGGCGGGCCGCACGCTGATCGTGAACCTGCCCGGATCGACCGGCGGGGTGCGCGACGGGCTGGCCGTGCTGGAGCCGCTGCTGGTCCACGCCGTCGACCAGATCCGCGGCGGTGACCACCCCGGACCCGGACCGGGGGGTGCGAGCTGAACGGCGCATCCTGGCCCGTCGAGCTGGTCGAGGGAGACGTCGTCCTGCGGCCGATAAAGCTGCGCGACCAGCGGGCCTGGCGCGAGGTCAACCGGCGCAACCGGGACTGGCTGCGCCCCTGGGAGGCGACGATCCCGCCGCCAGGCCCCGGCGGACCGGTGATCCACCGGCCGACCTACCGCCAGATGGTGCGCCATCTGCGCGCGGAGGCGAACGCGGGCCGGATGCTGCCGTTCGTGATCGAGTACCAGGGGCGGCTGGTCGGGCAGTTGACGGTCGCCGGGATCACCTGGGGCTCGATGTGCTCCGGTCATATCGGCTACTGGGTGGACGAGGCGGTGGCCGGCCGCGGGGTGATGCCGACCGCCGTGGCCCTCGTCGTCGACCACTGTTTCCGCACCGTCGGACTGCACCGCGTGGAGGTGTGCATTCGCCCGGAGAACGGGCCGAGCCGCCGCGTGGTGGAGAAACTGGGATTTCGCGAGGAGGGGCTGCGGCCGCGTTATCTCCACATCGACGGGGCCTGGCGCGACCACCTCGTCTTCGCGCTGACCGCGGAGGAAGTGCCCGACGGGCTGGTGAACCGGTGGCGACGCAGCCGCACCCGCAGCAGTAATTGAATAAATGTTCGAAATTCTCGGCTCGATGACCGGTTCGCTGCCGTGAATTCACGGTCGGAGCGGGCCGCTGATCGCATCCCTCACAAAAAAAGCTAGAAATATCAGCCAGATCGTGCGACACACCGGCTCAATTGGCGGATGGCCTCACGCAAACCCCTCTACCGTGTGAGGCGTGAGCAGCAGCGGCCTCATCTACGCAGTCATCGTCGGGGCCTGGGCCGCCTACTTGGTGCCGATGTGGCTCCGTAGGCAGGACGAGCTGAACGAGGCCCGTCCGACGGAACGCTTCAGCACAGCCATCCGGTTGCTGTCCGGACGGGCCGGGATGGAGCGCCGGTACGCCAAGGACCTGCAGGCGCGCTCCGCCGACGAGGCGGAGCCCGCCCTGAGCGACCCGGAAGCGGTCACCGACTCGGTGGACGTCCGGGCCTTCGCCATGCCCCCGACCCGCCCGCACACGCAGGTGCCCCTGCCGGCCCGCGGGCCGGGCGCCGCGGCAGGGCAGGCCTCCGGCGGCACCCCGGCATCCGGGTCCGGCCAGACGTCCGCATCCGGCCAGGCGTCCGCACCCGGCCAGGCACCAGGCTCCGGCCAGGCGGTTCCCGGCGGCAGCCCGGCATCCGCCTCCCCGTCCGCCCACACCCCCGGCGGCGCCCCCGCGCGCGGCACCGGTGCAGGGGGCGTACGGGGGCAGGTGCCGGGGGCCCGGCGGGCCCCGGGCGCGGAGGCCGCCGCCGCGCGCGCCCGGCGCTCGAAGGTGCTCGCGCGCCGTCGGCGCACCACCGTGGTGCTCTTCCTCGCCTTCACCATGGGCTCGGTCGTGGCCGCCGTCGGCGGACTCGCCTTCCTGTGGGCGCCCGGCGTGCCCGCCGTGCTGCTCAGCGCGTACATCGCCTATCTGCGCAGCCAGGAACGCCGCCGCTTCGCCTACCAGATGGACCGCCGCCGCGCGGAGGCCGCCGCCCAGCGGCTGCGGGAGCGGGCGCGCCAGCCGCGCCGGCAGCCGTCCGCGCCCGCCGACAGCGACGAACCCGACGAAGGCCCGGAACCGGAAGCCGATCCCGGCCTGTCCGCGCTCGCCGCGGACCGGCGCGCGCTCGTCGAGCAGACCGACCACGCCGAGTGGGTCGACCAGCAGCGCGAGCGGCAGCGGCGGCCGGGGCACGGGGACAGCTGGGAGCCGGTCCCGGTGCCGCTGCCGACGTACGTCACCGCGCCGGTCGCGCCGCGCGCCACGGCCGACGTCGACCTCGGGGCGCCGGACGCCTGGAGCTCGGCGCGGTCGAGCCCCGTCGCGCGGGAGGAGGAGACCCGGGCGGCCGCCGAGCCGGCCGGGGACGAGCCGGGCGACGCGGAAGCGGACCCGGCGGGAGACCGGCCGGAGGGCGACGGCCGCAGCGACGTCCGGCGGGCGGCCTCGGCCCGGCGGGCCCGGGAGCGGGGGCGTACGCCGCTGTTCGATCAGTACGAGGACGGGGACCGGCCGCGCGCGGCCAACGAGTAGGTCCCCGGGCCCCGGCCGGGATCGGATTTCCGAGCAGGCCGATCGGGGTGCTAAAGTTTCACTCGTTGCAAGGGCCTGTGGCGCAGTCCGGTAGCGCACCTCGTTCGCATCGAGGGGGCCAGGGGTTCAAATCCCCTCAGGTCCACGCAGCATAGAGCCCCGCTGGGAAACCAGCGGGGCTCTATCGTGTTTCCCGCGCTCGTCGTGTGTGCCGCCCCGGAAGAGGGCCCGTGACGGGCCCTCAGGTGGCGCACGTCACAGGGTCTTCGCGTAGCAGCGGCTCGACTCGTGAAAGCGGTAGTAGCCGAACTTCGCGCAGGGCTCGTAGCCGCTGGACGTGTACAGGGCGATGGCCTCCGGCTGCTCGGTGCCGGTCTCCAGGACCATGCGGACGCGGCCGGCCGCGCGGGCGTCCGCCTCCAGGGCCGCGAGCATGCGCCGGGCGAGGCCGCGGCCGCGCATCTGTCTGATCACGTACATGCGCTTCAGCTCGGCGTCGCCGTCCTCGTTGCCCTCGTCGTTTTTGTCCTGGCGCCGCCAGCCGCCGGTGGCCACCGGGCGGTCCAGCTCGTCGTATCCGATGAAGTACACGCCGTTCGGGGGCTCGAAGTCCTCCGGGGCGAGCACGGTGGCGTCGCCGCCGTCGCCGTAGCGCTCGTGGTACTCGGCCTGGACCTCGTCGTTGAGCTTCACGGCGTCGGGGTGGTCGAAGGGCACACGGCGTATATTCATGTGAGGCATCGTACTTCTATGCGGGCGCGGGGCCGTCGGAATCCGGACTCGGTCCAGTGTGCCGGTATCGTGCCGGGGTGCTGACTGTGACCACCGTGAACGTGAACGGGCTGCGGGCTGCCGCGAAGAAGGGCTTCGTGGAGTGGCTGGCCGGTACCGACGCCGATGTGCTGTGCCTTCAGGAGGTCCGCGCGGAGCCGCAGCAGCTGCCCGAGGGGGTTCGGCAGCCGGAGGGCTGGCATGTCGTGCACGCCCCGGCCGCCGCGAAGGGGCGCGCGGGCGTCTCGCTCTACACCCGGCGCGAACCGGACCGCGTGCGCGTCGGGTTCGGCTCGGCCGAGTTCGACGGCAGCGGGCGCTACGTCGAGGCCGACCTGCCCGGTGTGACCGTCGCCTCCCTCTACCTCCCCTCCGGTGAGGTCGGCACCGAACGGCAGGACGAGAAGGTCCGCTTCATGGGCGAGTTCCTCGCCTACCTCAAGGAACTGCGCGAGCGCGCCGCCGCCGACGGGCGCGAGGTGCTGGTCTGCGGCGACTGGAACATCGCCCACCGGCAGGCCGACCTGAAGAACTGGCGCGGCAACACCAAGA
Source organism: Streptomyces sp. JB150 (assembly GCF_011193355.1). Taxonomy (GTDB): domain Bacteria; phylum Actinomycetota; class Actinomycetes; order Streptomycetales; family Streptomycetaceae; genus Streptomyces. The sequence goes on along the minus strand of NZ_CP049780.1, from coordinate 3,224,437 downwards.
ACTCCGGCTTCCTGCCCGAGGAACGCGAGTGGCTCACCCAGGTCCTCACCCCCGAGGCCGGCGGCTACGTCGACGTCGTGCGGGCGCTGCACCCGGACGTCGAGGGGCCGTACACCTGGTGGTCCTACCGGGGGCGGGCTTTCGACAATGATTCAGGATGGAGGATCGACTACCACGTGGCCACGCCGGGTCTGGCGGCCAGGGCGGTCAAGGGGTACGTCGAGCGGGCGGCCACGCACGCGGAGCGCTGGTCGGACCACGCGCCGGTGACCGTCGTCTACGACCTCTGACCCTGCGTGCGCATCCGCCGGTCCAGGGCGAGCGAGAGTTCTGCCTCCACCACGCTGCGGGCCAGGGGGCGCAGGTGGGGGAGGCGGTCTTCCGGGGCGTGGCGGAGGATCAGGTCGGCGAAGAGGTCGGCCAGGGCGTCGGCGTGTTCGCGGACGCGTTTGGCGGCGGTCAGGACGTCGGCGAGCGGGATGCCCTCGCGGACCAGGGTGGCGGAGACGTCCAGCAGACGGCGGCTGATGTGGACGATCTCCTCGCCGTCGGTGCCGAGGTAGCCGAGTTCCATCGCGGCGGCGAGATTCTCGGGGGTGGCCTGGCCGGCGAAGTGGTCGGCGAGTTCCTCGGGGGTGAGGCGGACCGGGGTCTCCTCGGTGGGGGCGCCGAGGCCGAGCAGGTCGCCGACGTCGCGGCCGTGGTCGAAGGCCTCGGCGAGTTCGGCTATGCCGTTCAGGGTGTGGCCGCGTTCCAGCAGGGCGGCGATGGTGCGCAGCCGGGCCAGGTGATGGTCGTCGTACCAGGCGATACGGCCCTCGCGGCGGGGTGGCGGGATGAGTTTGCGTTCGCGGTAGAAGCGCAGGGTGCGCACCGTGATGCCGGCCAGGCGGGCCAGTTCCTCCATGCGGTACTCGCGCTTCGCCGGCTCGTCGGGATGCCTCGCTGCCTTGTCTGCCACGTCCGCACCCTAAGTCGTACCGGCGGTAACTTTCCTGGCGCCGACCTCTACCGGTGAGTACGGCTCTCCTCTACTCTCCCCATTGCGCCAGTGTTCACTGGCATGGTCGAGAGCGATGCGTGGAGGCTTCGGGATGGCCGAGCACGAGCATGTACGGGTGGCGGTGGTCGGGTCCGGATTCGGCGGACTGGGGGCCGCCGTGCGGTTGCGCCGCGAGGGGATCACCGACTTCGTCGTCCTGGAACGCGCCGGCAGCGTCGGCGGGACCTGGCGGGACAACAGCTATCCGGGATGCGCCTGCGACGTGCCGTCCCACCTCTACTCGTTCTCCTTCGCGCCCAACCCCGACTGGCCGCGCGCCTTCTCCGGGCAAGAGCACATCCGCGCCTATCTGGAGCGGGTCGCCGACGTCTTCGGACTGCGGCCGCACCTGCGGTTCGACTCCGAGGTCAGGCTGATGACCTGGGACGCGGAACGGCTGCGCTGGGACATCGAGACCGCCTCCGGGCGGCTCACCGCCGACCTCGTGGTCTCCGCCACCGGCCCGCTGTCCGACCCGAAGATCCCCGAGATCCCCGGCCTGGACTCCTTCCCCGGCAAGGTGTTCCACTCCGCGCGCTGGGACCACGACTACGACCTGCGCGGCAAGCGGGTCGCCATGGTGGGGACGGGGGCCTCCGCCATCCAGATCGTGCCCGCCATCCAGCCGCGGGTCGGCAGGCTCACCCTCTTCCAGCGCACGCCCCCGTGGGTGATGCCCCGGATGGACCGCGCGATCAGCGGCGTCGAGCGCTGGCTGCACCGGAAGCTGCCGTTCACCGCCCAGGCCCGGCGCGGACTGCTGTGGGGCATCCGGGAGTTGCAGGTCCAGGCGTTCACCAAGCGCCCCGACGAGCTGGGCCTCGTCGAGCAGCTGGCCAAGCGCAACATGGCCCGCGCCATCAAGGACCCGGCGCTGCGCGCCAAGCTCACGCCCGACTACCGCATCGGCTGCAAGCGGATCCTGCTGTCCAGCGACTACTACCCGGCGCTCGCCCGGCCCAATGTCGACGTCGTCGCGTCCGGGCTGGCCGAGGTGCGCGGCTCCACGCTGGTCGCCGCCGACGGCAGCGAGGCCGAGGTCGACGCGATCGTCTTCGGCACCGGCTTCCACGTCACCGACATGCCGATCGCCGAGCGGGTCGTCGGGGCGGAGGGCAGGACGCTCGCCGAGGTCTGGAAGGGAGGCATGGAGGCCCTGCGCGGCGCATCCGCGGCCGGCTTCCCCAACTGGATGACGATCATCGGGCCCAACACCGGCCTCGGGAACTCCTCGATGATCCTGATGATCGAGTCCCAGCTGAACTACATGGCCGACTACCTCCGGCAGCTCGACGTGCTCGGCGGGCGCGTCGCGCTCGACGCGCGCCCCAGCGCGGTGCACGCCTGGAACCGGCGGGTGCAGGAGCGGATGAAGCGCACGGTGTGGAACACCGGCGGCTGCACCAGCTGGTACCTGGACGCGAGCGGCCGCAACACCACCATCTGGCCGGGCACGACGGCGGAGTTCCGGCGGGCGACGCGGCGGGTGGACCTGCTGGAGTACGAGGTGCTGCGGCCGCCGGCGAGCAAGGCCGGTGAGGGTGCCGCGGGGGTCGGGAAGCGGTCCGGCGAGGGTGCCGCGGGGGTCGGGAAGCGGTCCGGCGAGGGTGCCGCGGGGGTCGGGAAGCGGTCCGGCGAGAGCGCCGCGGGGGCCGGGGAGCGGTCCGGTGGGCGTGCGGCCGGGGCTTCCGCCGAGGCCGCCCGGTGAGCCGCCTCCTGCACGTGAGGTCCGGCCCCTACGCCCCGCCCGCCCCCGCCCGCGAGCTGACCGCCGTCTCCGCCGACGGCGCGCGGCTGCACGTCGAGGTGCACGGGCCCGATGGCGCGCCGCTCGTCGTCCTCATCCACGGCTGGACCTGCTCGACCGCCTTCTGGGCGGCGCAGATCCGCGCCCTGGCCGCCGGCCACCGGGTCATCGCCTACGACCAGCGCGGCCACGGCCGCAGCCCGGCGAGCCGAACGTGCACCACCGACACGCTCGCCGACGACCTGGAAGCCGTCCTCGCCGCCACCCTCGCGCCCGGCGAGAAGGCGGTGCTCGCCGGCCACTCCATGGGCGGCATGACGATCCTGGCGGCGGCCACCCGCCCCCGGCTGCGGGAGCACGCCGCGGCCGTCCTGCTGTGCAGCACGGGCAGTTCGCAGCTGGTCGCCGCCGCCACCGTCGTCCCCCTGCGGCCCGGGCGGCTGCGGACCCGGCTGACGCGGCGCATCCTCGGCTCGCGCGCCCCGCTGGGGCCGGTCACGCCCCTCGCCAGACGGATCCTCAAGTACGGGACGATGGGCGCCGGTTCGGGTCCGCACATGGTGGAGGCGTGCGCCCGGATCGTGCACGCCTGCCCGCGCGCCGTACGCCACACCTGGTCGCGGGTCCTGGAGGTGCTCGACCTCGACCACGCCGTTCGGGAGTTGGGCGTGCCCGCCGAGGTCGTCGTCGGCACGCACGACCGGCTCACGCCGCCCGTGCACGCGCGGGCGCTCGCCGCCGCGCTGCCGCACGCGGCCGGCCTCACCGAGCTGCCCGGGGTCGGCCACATGACACCGGTGGAGGCCCCCGAGCTGGTCACGGAGAAGATACGGCAACTCGTCACGGGGTACGCGAAGGTGAGGGAGGGCGCATGAGCAGGGTGAGCCTGGAGGGGCAGGTCGCGGTCGTCACGGGGGCCGCGCGCGGTGTCGGTGAGCTGCTCGCGCGCAAGCTGTCGGCGCGCGGCGTGAAGGTCGCTCTGGTCGGGCTGGAGCCGGACGCGCTCAAGGACGTCGCATCCCGGCTGCACAGCGAGAGCGACCACTGGTACGCCGACGTCACGGACCACGAGGCGATGGCCCGGGTGGCGCGGGAGGTCAAGGAGCGGTTCGGCAAGGTCGACATCGTGGTCGCCAACGCGGGTGTGGCGACCGGCGGTCCGTTCGCCGACTCCGACCCCGAGGCCTGGCGGCGCGTCATCGAGGTCAACCTCATCGGCTCGGCGGTGACCGCGAGGGCGTTCCTGCCGGTGCTGACGGAGAGCCGCGGCTATCTGCTGCAGATCGCCTCGCTCGCCGCCATCACCCCGGCGCCGATGATGACGGCGTACTGCGCGTCCAAGTCGGGTGTGGAGGCGTACGCGCACAGCCTGCGCGCGGAGGTCGGCCACAAGGGCGTGCGGGTCGGCGTCGGTTACCTGTCCTGGACGGACACCGACATGGTGCGCGGGGCCGATCAGGACGACGTCATGCGGGAGTTGCGGCAGCGGCTGCCGTGGCCGTCGAACAAGACGTATCCGCTGGGCCCGGCGGTGGACCGGCTCGTGGCCGGGATCGAGCGGCGCTCGGCGCACGTGTACGGGCAGTGGTGGCTGCGCGGGATGCAGGGCGTGCGCGGGTATCTGCCGGCGCTGATCGGGACGGTCGGGCAGCGGGAGATGCGGCGGTTCGCGGACCGGCTGGAGGGAATGCGCACCGGGCTGGTCGGCGCGGGCGGCGCGGCGGACGAACAGGCCCGCGCGGTGCGGGCTACGCAGCGTGACTGATCGACATGCAGAGCGACGCGGCCCGTGTGAATCTGAGTGAGCCCCCACTCGGGGGCCCCAACTCCCCCCCGTCACAAGGAGTGACACCACATGGGTATGAAGGACAAGTTCCAGGAGCAGTCCGAGCAGTTCCAGCAGCAGGCCCGCGAGAAGATGGACCAGGCCAAGGAGCAGGTCCACAACCGCCGTGGCCAGCGTCGTGACGACGCTCTGACGCCGCAGGAGCAGGAGGACGAGGAGCGCTTCGGTACGGACTACGACCGCGACCGGTAAGCACTCGGCTCCGGCCGGCGCGGGGTGCCCTCCCGCACGGAGGGCACCCCGCGCTGCCATGGGCGGCGGCGGTCAGGTCCGCGGCGGCAGCTTCGGCCGCGACCGGTCCGGTACGTCACGGTAGTCGGGCGGTGTGGCGGCGGGCTGCGTCCGCAGCAGGTCGAGGGCGAGGTGGACGGCGTCGTCGAGCTGGGCGTAGCGGCCCTCGGCCCAGTCCAGGGGGGTGCGCAGGGCTTCCACGTCGGGGCTGACGCCCTGGTTCTCGACGGACCAGCCGTAGGCGTCGAACCAGGCCGCGTTCATCGGCACGGTGATCACGGTGCCGTCGCCGAGGCGGTGGCGGCCGGTCATGCCGACCACGCCGCCCCAGGTGCGCTGGCCGACCACCGGGCCCAGCTTCAGCAGCTTGAACGCGGCCGTGATCATGTCGCCGTCGGAGGAGGTCGCCTCGTCGGCGAGCGCCACCACGGGCCCGCGCGGGGCGTTGGAGGTGTACGACACCGGCTGCGCGTCGCGGGTGAGGTCCCAGCCGAGGATGGTGCGGGTCAGCTTCTCGATGACCAGTTCGCTGATGTGGCCGCCGGCGTTGCCGCGCACGTCGACGATGAGGGCGGGCCGGGAGACCTCCATGCGCAGATCGCGGTTGAACTGGGCCCAGCCGGAGCCGCCCATGTCGGGGATGTGCAGATAGCCGCAGCGCCCGTCGCTCAGCTCGCGGACCACCTCGCGGCGTTTGGCCACCCAGTCCTGGTAGCGCAACGGCCGCTCGTCGACGAGGGGGACGACGGCGACGCGGCGCGAGCGGCCCGCGCCGTCGGGGGCGGCGGCGGAATCCCCGGCGGGCGCCGCGGACCCGGCGGGCTCCGTGGGCCGGGCGGACTCGGCGGCCTCCGTGGTGGGTTCGGGGGACGTGAACGTCAGCTCCACGGTCGTACCGCCCGCGCCCGCGAGCAGCGGGAACGGGCCCGCCACCGGGTCCACGGGCCGGCCGTCGACGTGGGTGAGGACCGCGCCCTCGCGGATGCCCGAACCGGCCAGCGGGGAGCGGGCCTTGGAGTCGGACGAGTCGCCGGGGAGGATGCGCTTGACCGTCCACCGGCCGTCCCGGCAGACGAGGTTGGCGCCGAGCAGGCCCTGCCAGCGCTGGTAGTGGGGCGGGCCCTCGTTGCGGCGGGCGGCGCTGACGTAGGCGTGGGAGGTGCCCAGTTCGCCGAGGACCTCGCGCAGCAGGTCGGCGAACTCGTCGGGGGTGGCGACCCGGTCGACCAGCGGACGGTACTGGTCGAGGACGGCGTCCCAGTCGATGCCGCACATGCCCGGGTCCCAGAAGTAGGCGCGGATCAGGCGGCCCGCCTCCTCGTAGGCCTGGCGCCACTCGGCGCCCGGGTCGACCTGGTGCAGGATGCGGCGCAGGTCGATCCAGGTGATGGTGTCGCTGTCGCCGCTCTCCGTGGCCGGGACCGCGCGCAGGTCGCCCTCGTCGACCACGACCAGGCGGCTGCCGTCGCCGCTGACCGCGAACCAGTCGAGGTGCGCGACGAGTTCGGACCGCTTGGCCTTGGTGATGTTGAAGTACTCCAGGGTGGGGCGGCCGGTGGTGTCGTCCGGGTTGACGAAGGTCTCGCCGAGCGCGCCGGAGATCGGCCAGCGCAGCCAGACCAGTCCGCCGCCCGCGACGGGGGCGAGCGCCGAGTACTTGGAGGCGGCGACCGGGAACGGCGTGACCCTGCTCTCCAGACCCTCGACCTCCACGGTGACGGTGCCCTCGCCGCCGCCGCCGCCCGCCTCGCCGAGGTCGCCGACGTCACCGAGCTGTCCGAGGCCGCCGGCGGCGGGGCGGCCGTCGGGGTCGAGGGCGAACGGGGACGGGGTCGCCGAGGACAGCGGCACCAGGTAGGGGCGGCAGCCGAGCGGGAAGGACAGGTCGCCGGTGTGCACGTCGTAGACCGGGTCGAAGCCGCGCCAGGAGAGGAAGGCGAGGTAGCGGCCGTCGCGGGTGAAGACCGGGTTCTCGTCCTCGAAGCGGCCGTTGGTGACGTCGACGACGACCGGGGCGCCCTCGCCGCCGGCCGCGGCGCCCGCGATGCGGGCCAGCTTGATCTGCCGCAGCGAGCGGCCGATGCCGGGGTGGGACCAGGTCAGCCAGCAGCCGTCCGGGGAGAAGGCGAGATCGCGGACCGGGCCGTTGTCCGACCGGACCAGCTCGGTGACCTCGCCGTCCGACTCCTCGCTCGCGTCGAGCAGCAGCAGCCGGCCGTCGTGCGCGGCGACGGCGAGGCGCTCGCCCCGCGGGTCGGCGACCAGTTCCAGGACGCGGCCGAGCCGGCCGGAGGCGAGCCGCCGGGGCTCGCGGTCGCCGGTGGCCCGCGGCAGCGACGCGATCTCGACGGCGTCCTCGCCCTCCGCGTCGGTCACGTACGCCACCTGCCCGCGTGAGCCCAGCATCTCGGGCAGCCGGACGCGGACGCCGGGGGTGTCGGTGAGGGTGCGGGCGGGGCCGTCGCGGTGGGTGAGCCAGTACAGGCTGCCGCGCACGACGACGGCGCTGGCGCGGCCCGTCTCGTCGACGGAGAGCGCGTCGACGTGCTGGGCGGCCGGCACCTGGTACGGGCGGCGGCCGGTGCGCGGCCCGTCGAGCCGGACGTCCAGCCTGCGCGGTACGGCGTCGGGGGCGAGGTCGTCGACGATCCACAGGTCGCCGGCGCACTGGTACACCACCCGGGTGCCGTCGCTGGCGGCGTGCCGGGCGTAGAAGGCGTCGTGGTCGGTGTGGCGGCGCAGGTCGCTGCCGTCGTGGGCGCAGGAGTAGAGGTTGCCGATGCCCTCGTGGTCGGAGAGGAAGGCGATCCGGTCGCCGACGAACATCGGCGAGTGCAGATGGCCCTCCAGGCCGGCGAGGAGGCGCTGCCCGTGCAGCCAGAGGCGGCCCATGGCGCCGCCCCGGTAGCGCTTCCAGGCGGCGGGCTCGTGCGGCGGGGTGCCGGTGAGCAGCAGGGTGCGGTGCCCGTCGGGGAGGTCGGCGACCTGGAGGTCGGTGACCGGGCCCCAGGGCAGCTTGCGGCCCGGGTCGCCGTCCGCCGAGACCTTGTACGCCCAGGTGAAGTAGGAGAAGGGCTCGCCGTGGGAGGCGACGGCGAGGATGTCGCCGGGGCCGTCGCCCTCCGGGGGCGTCCAGCCGCAGACCCGGGTGTCGGGGCTGCCCCAGTAGGTGAGCTGCCGGGAGGGTCCGCCGGCCACGGGCACCAGGTGGATCTCCGGGACGAGACTGCGCCAGCTCGTGTACGCGATGTGCCGGCCGTCGGGGGAGAAGCGGGGGTGGCCGGTCTTGGTGCGGTCGGCGGTGAGCCGCCAGGCCCGGCCCGGTCCGTCGAGCGGGGCCAGCCAGAGGTCGTCCTCGGCCACGAAGCACAGCAGGTCACGGTGGAGGTGGGGGAGGCGCAGATAGGTCACCTCTTCATGCTTTGCCCGGTATGAGGGCCGAGCAACTTATGCGGTGTTGACAGACGTGACCCAGCGCACGTACGAAACGGTTTCGTTTCGCTAAGGCGGGGCGTTACAGTGGGTCGTGTACGAAACCGTTTCGTTCGAAGCGGACCTGAGCAGGACCTGCCGAAGCGGGAACGCCGAGGCGGGAAAAGCCGGGGCCGGAAAAGTCGAAGCAGGCAGAAGGTGAGGTGAGAGTCATGGCCGACACCGCCACCCCGCGGCGCAGCCGGCTCACGCCCGAGCGGGAGGCCGAGCTGTACACGGCCGTGCTCGACCTGCTCCGCGAAGTCGGCTACGACGCCCTGACCATGGACGCCGTCGCCGCCCGCACCCACTCCAGCAAGGCCACGCTCTACCGCCAGTGGGGCGGCAAGGCCGAGCTGGTGGCGAAGGCGATGCGGCACATGAAGCCGGGCCGGGTCGCCGACGTCGACACCGGGTCGCTGCGGGGCGACTTCCTCGCCCTCGTGTCCCGCGAGGACGACTGCACGATGGAACAGAACACCGCGCTGATGCGGGGCCTGGCCATGGCGGTCCACACCAACCCCGACCTGCTGCGGGCGTTCAAGGAACTGCTCATCGAACCCGAGCTGGACGAGTTCCGGCGCCTGCTGCGGCGTGCCGTCGACCGGGGTGAGGTCCGCGAGGACAACCCGGCGATGGAGTTCGTGCTGCACATGCTGCTGGGCGCGTTCGTCACCCGCGCGCTGATCGACGAGCTGCCGCCGACGCAGTCCTTCCTCATCTCGTACATCGACGCCGTGGTCCTCCCCGCCCTCGGCGTCCCCACCACCTGAGCCCCCCACTCAGCACCACCTGACGCGACCTCCCCCAGCTCTCGAAGCCGCTCGAGCCGGGGGCTCCCCCTTCGTCGTCGGGCTGACCACCCCTGCCCTGACCACCCCACGACTGACCGGGAGTACGCCCTCGTGGCCACGTTTCTCTACCGACTCGGCCGGTTCTCGTTCCGGCGAAGGCACCTCGTCGCCCTCATATGGGTGGCGCTGCTGACGCTCGCGGGCGTCGGCGCGGCAAGCGCCCCCACCCCCGGCACCACGTCCTTCTCGATCCCCGGCACCGAGGCTCAGAAGGCCTTCGACCTGCTGGAGGAGCGCTTCCCCGGCATGAGCGCCGACGGCGCCACCGCGCGGGTCGTCTTCAAGGCGCCCGCGGGCGAGAAGATGACCGACGCCGAGAACAAGGCGGCCGTCGAGAAGACCGTGCGGGAGCTGGCCGACGGCTCCGAGGTCGCCTCCGTCGCCGACCCGTACCAGGCCAAGGCCGTCAGCCGGGACGGCACGATCGCCTACGCGCAGGTCTCCTACAAGGTCTCCGGCATGGAGCTGAAGGACAGCACCAAGGAGGCCCTGGAAGGCGCCGCCGAGGACGCGCGGGACGCCGGGCTGACCGTCGAGATCGGCGGTGACGCCCTGCAGGCCGTGCCGCACACCGGCAGCTCCGAGATCATCGGCATCGCCGTCGCCGCGGTCGTCCTCGTCATCACCTTCGGCTCGCTGCTCGCCGCCGGACTCCCGCTGCTGACCGCCATCATCGGCGTCGGCATCGGCGTCGCGACGATCACCGCGCTGGCCGGCCCGCTGGACCTCGGCTCCACCACGTCCACCCTCGCCACGATGATCGGCCTCGCGGTCGGCATCGACTACGCCCTGTTCATCGTCTCCCGCTACCGCGCCGAACTCGCCGAGGGCCGCGACCGCGAGGAGGCGGCCGGGCGGGCCGTCGGCACGGCCGGCTCGGCGGTGGTCTTCGCCGGTCTCACCGTCGTCATCGCCCTGGTCGGCCTGTCGGTCGTCAACATCCCGATGCTGACCAAGATGGGCATCGCCGCGGCGGGCACGGTCGCGATCGCCGTGCTGATCGCGCTCACCATGATCCCCGCGCTGCTCGGCTACGCCGGCCGCAGGGTCCGCCCGACCGGCGAGAAGAGCAAGCTGCTCGGCGGCGGCCGTACGCCGAAGAAGCCGGGCCGCCCGAACATGGGCACCCGCTGGGCCAGCTTCGTGGTGCGCCGCCCGGTGGCCGTGCTGCTGCTCGGCGTGATCGGCCTGGGCGCCGCGGCCGTGCCCGCGACCTCGCTGGAACTGGGCCTGCCCGACGACGGCTCCCAGCCGACATCGACCACCCAGCGCCGCGCCTACGACCTGCTGTCCGAGGGCTTCGGCCCCGGCTTCAACGGCCCGCTGATGGTCGTCGTCGACGGCAAGGGCAGCGCGGACCCGCAGACCCTGTTCACGGACGTCGCGGACGAGGTCAAGGGCCTCGACAACGTGGTGACGGTGACCCCGCCGGCGCCCAACAAGGCCGGCGACACCGCGACGATCACCGTCATCCCGGACGCCAAGCCGTCCTCGGCCGCCACCGAGGAACTGGTCCACGCCATCCGTGACAACGGCGCCGAGGTGGCCGCCGACAAGGACGGCCAGGTGCTGGTCACCGGCGCCACGGCGATGAACATCGACGTCTCGCAGAAGCTGAACGACGCGCTGCTGCCGTATCTGGCCCTGGTGGTCGGCCTCGCCTTCCTGCTGCTGATCGTGGTCTTCCGCTCGATCCTCGTCCCGCTGAAGGCGGCCCTCGGCTTCCTGCTCAGCGTGCTCGCGGCGCTCGGCGCGGTCGTCGCGGTCTTCCAGTGGGGCTGGCTGTCCGGCCTGATGGGCGTCGAGGAGACCGGTCCGGTCATGTCGATGATGCCGATCTTCATGGTCGGCGTGGTCTTCGGCCTGGCCATGGACTACGAGGTCTTCCTCGTGACCCGGATGCGCGAGGCGTACGTCCACGGCGCGAAGCCGAGCCAGGCGGTCGTGACCGGCTTCAAGCACGGCGCGCGGGTCGTCACCGCCGCCGCGGTGATCATGATGGCGGTCTTCGCGGGCTTCATCGGTTCCAGCGAGTCCATGGTCAAGATGATCGGCTTCGGCCTGGCCATCGCCGTCTTCTTCGACGCGTTCGTCGTCCGCATGGCGATCGTCCCGGCGGTGCTCGCCCTGCTCGGCAAGGCCGCCTGGTGGCTGCCGAAGTGGCTGGACCGCGCGCTGCCCAACGTCGACGTCGAGGGCGAGGGCCTGCGCACCGGGTCCGACGGTGGCAAGGACCCCGACGAGGACCGCGAACTGGTCCGCGCCTGACCGCCCGGCCGGCGGCCCGTCCGCCGGCCGTCCGGGACCAGCCGGTGAGGGCTCCGTGGGGACGGGGCGCCCTCACCGGCTTCGTCGTTCCACCGCGCCGGCGCTGACCGTCCGGGCCCGCGCGGCCCGCGCGGCCCGTGCCGCCCGCGCGATAAGCACTCGCGTGCCCCGGACACCCGCCGCTAGGTTGCCCTCCATGACGAGTGCAGCCACCGCCACCGAGGACCACGGAGCCCACCCCCGATTCGCCGAGGCCCTGCACGGGATGGGGCTCGCGGAGGTGCTGCGGAGGGTCCGCCGGTTCCCGGACCGGACCCGGACCGCCGCCGAGGCCGCCGCCGCGATCGGCTGCGAGCTGAGCCAGATCTGCAAGTCGCTGGTCTTCGCCGCCGACGGGGAGCCGGTGCTGGTGATGGTCGACGGCGCCTCCCGGGTCGACGTGGAGCTGGTGCGGCGGGAGCTCGGCGCGCAGCGGGTCACCCGGGCCGACGCCGGCGTCGTACGGGAGACCACGGGGTACGCCATCGGGGGCGTGCCGCCCTTCGGGCACCGGACGGCGACCCGGGTGCTCGCCGACCGCGGGCTGCTCGGCCACGACGTGGTGTGGGCCGCGGCCGGCGACCCGCACACCGTCTTCCCCATGGCACCCGCGACGCTGATCGCGCACGCCGGCGGCACCCTGGCCGACGTCCGCGAGGGCGGAGGCGGGACCGGCGGCGGGACCGGCGGCTCCTGATCCCCGCGGTCACCGACGCCGTCGACGCGGCTCACGGCTTTCCCGGCGCCGTCCGGATCGGGGCCACCACCGGCACCGGCTCGCGGGTGAGGAAGTCCAGGACGAGCGCGTTGACCAGGTGCGGCTTCTCCTGGGTGAGGAAGTGCGAGGTGCCGGGGACGACGGCCAGCTCGGCGTGGGGCAGCGCGTCGTACATGTCCACCATGTGCCGCATGGTGACCAGGTCGTCGTCGGCGAACATCACCAGCGACCGCGCGGTGACCGCCGCGAGGTCGGTGGCCTTCAGGCACGGCTCCTTCGCGGCCATGTCGCCGATCTTGCGCGCGACGACCCGGAAGTGGCCGATGCCGTCCGGGGACACCTCGCCGTAGGCCGGGCCGAGGAACGCGGAGACCGCGTCGACGTCCCACTCGGCGTCCGGCACGGCGTCGCCCTCCTTGCTGAACCCGCCGCTGATCATCACCAGCCGCTTCACCAGCTCGGGCCGCCGCATGGCCACCAGCATCGCCACGAACGCCCCGTCGCTGTGCCCGACGAGATCGGCCGGTTCGCCGACCACCGCCTCCAGGAAGGCGATGGTGTCGTCGGCCATCAGCCCGTAGGTGATGGGGCCCGGCACGTCCGGGGTGTGGCCGTGGCCCCGGCGCTCCGGGGTGTAGACGCGGAAGTGCTCGGCGAGCGGGCCGAGGTTGGGCTCGAAGAACCGGGCGTCCACCAGGCCACCGTGCAGCAGCACCAGCGGCTCTCCGGCGCCGTGCTCGTCGTACCAGGTGTCGACCTCACCGAGGCGCACGTACGTTCCCATGATCGCTCCCTGTCTCCCTCTCCCTCCGGTCGGCTGCCCGCCGCGCGCCGGTTCCGTCCGGAACATCCCCTAATGGGTGCATCCGTACGCCATCAGGAGCACTCTGGAAGCAGGTTCTTCCGGAGGTGATCGTCATGACCATGCACACCGTGGTGGGATGGCACGTCGAGCTGGAGTTCAAGGAGGACGAACGGCACACCGAGGCCGCCGCGCTGGTACGGCTGCCCGACGGCAGCGAGGTGCGCTCCCACGGGCACGCCAGCAGGCACCACACGGACGCGAATCAGCCCAGGGTGGGCGAGGAGATCGCCGGGGCCCGCGCGCTGAACGAACTCGCCATGCGGCTGCTCACCAAGGCGCACGACGAGATCGACTCGGCGTCGGGGCGGACCTCCCACCCCATCCACGTATGAGCCCGCGGCGGATCAGGCACCGGTGAGGGCGGTGCGGACCGCCCTCACCAGCGCCTGCGCGCGCGGGTCCGCCGTGACGCTCTTGCGGAATCCGTTCGTCACATAGCCGAAGGCGATCCCCGACTCCGGGTCGGCGAAGCCGAGCGAGCCGCCGCGGCCCGGATGTCCGAAGGAACCGGGGGACAGCAGCGGGGACGCGCTGCCGTGCAGCATGTAGCCGAGGCCGAAGCGGGTGTTCACGACCAGCACCCGGTCCGGTCCCGCCGACTGCTCGCCGCGCGCGAGCTCGACCGTCTCCGGGGTGAAGAGCCGCACGCCGCCGTCGACCTCCCCGATCAGGGAGGCGTAGATCCGGGCCAGCCCGTCGGCGGTGGCGACGCCGCCGGAGCCGGGCAGGGCGGCGGCGCGGTAGACCGGGTCGTTCTCGTCGGGCTTCGGGGTAATCGCGCCGAACGCGCGGCGGGTCAGGGAGCCGGGGTCGGCGTAGGCGTCGGTGACCGCGCGCTTCGGGCGGGTCCGCAGGGCGCCGGCCGACTCCTCGCCCGTCACCGGGCCGACCCGGCCCACCCGCTCCGCCCCGTCCGCGGGCACCCCGAGCCGGAAGTCCGCCCCGACCGGACCCGCGATCTCGTCGGCGATCCACTCGCCGACCGGCCGGCCGGTGACCCGGCGCACCAGCTCGGCCACGAGCCAGCTGAACGTGTGCGGGTGGTAGCCGTGGTCCGTGCCCGGCTCCCACACCGGCGCCTGCGCCGCGACCGCCGCCGCGCCGAGCACCGGATCGGCGGCCTCGGCGGGCGTCAGCGGCCGGTCCAGCACGGGCACGCCCGCGCGGTGCGCGAGCAGATGCCGGACCAGGGTGCGCTCCTTGCCCGCCGCCTTGTACTCCGGCCACCACTCGCCGACCGGCGCGTCCAGGTCCAGTTCGCCGCGCTGGTGCAGGAGCAGCAGGACGGCGGCGGCGACGCCCTTGGTCGCCGAGCGGACGATCTGGGCGGTGCCGGGCTGCCACGGCTCGCTGCCGTCGACGTCGCGGGTGCCGCCGTACAGGTCGGCCACCTTGTGCCCGTCCCGGTAGACGGCCACCGCGGCGCCCCGCTCGCCCAGCGTCTCGAAGTTCCGTACGAACGCGTCCCTGACCGGCTCGAACCCCTCGGCCACGGTGCCGTTGACGTCCACGTCCGTACTCCTCCTCCTGCGGTGCGGGTGCCCTGCTCAGCCAAGCAGAATCGTCACGTCGATGTTCCCGCGGGTGGCGTTGGAGTACGGACAGACCTCGTGGGCCGCCTCGACCAGCCGGGCGGCGACGTCCGCGTCGAGGACGGGCAGCGAGACGCTGAGGGCGACCGCGAGGCCGTAGCCGCGGCTGCGGTTCGGGCCGATGCCCACCTTGGCGGCGACCGTGGAGCCGGTGAGGTCGTAGCCCTCGCGGTTGCCGACCAGGATCAGCGCGTTGTGGAAACAGGAGCTGTAGCCGGCCGCGAACAGCTGCTCGGGGTTGGTGCCGTTGCCGTCGCCGCCCAGCTCCGGAGGCATCGCCACCTTCAGCTGGAGCTGGCCGTCCTGGCTGGTCACATAGCCGTCCCGGCCGCCGTGCGCGGTGGCTTCGGCGACGTACACGATCTTCGTCGGGCGGGTGTCGACGGCGACGCCTTCGGACACGGCGGGACCTCCCCCAGGGCGGAACAGCGGATGCATCGTGCACAAGGTACCGGCGAGTAGGTACGGCGGACGCGGCGAGGGGGAGCGACCGCGGGTAACACTCCGCCGCTGACGGGGGTGGCCGTACGGGAGGCGCTCCGCGCGGAGACGTCCCGTACGGGAGGTGGCCGGCTCAGCGGGCGCGGGCCGCCGCCTCCTCAGCGCGGTGGGCGAGCCGCCACAGCTCCTCGCGCATCCGCACCACGTCCGCCGGATCGAGGCCCGTCGCCGTGAGCAGGGCGGCGGGCAGCCGTGCCGCGCGCTCCCGCAGATCCTCCGCGCGCCCCGTGCACACCACGAGGACCGAGCGCTCGTCGTGCGCCGCGCGCTCCCGGCGTACGAGACCGGCGCTTTCCAGCCGCTTGAGCAGCGGCGAGACGGTGCCGTAGTCCAGGCGCAGCGCGCCCGCCAGCTCCTTCACCGTGGTCTCGCCGCGCTCCCACAGCACCAGCAGCACGAGGTACTGCGGGTAGGTCAGGCCCAGCTCGTCCAGGAGCGGGCGGTACGCGGCGGTCACCGCGCGCTGGGCGGCGTACAGCGCGAAGCACAGCTGCTGGTCGAGGAGCGGCGGCCGCCCGGCCTGCTCGACTCCCTCGTCGTCTCGGCCCGTCACGCGCCCATTGTCACGGACCGCGGATCGAAGCCGAACGGCAGCTCCAGACGGTGGGAGCGCATCAGGACCTCGTCGGACAGCAGCGTCCCGGTCGGCCCGTCGGCCGCGATGACGCCCTCACTGAGGATCAGCGAGCGCGGGCACAGCTCCAGGGCGTACGGCAGGTCGTGGGTGACCATCAGCACGGTCACGTCCAGCGAGCGCAGGATGTCGGCCAGTTCGCGGCGGGAGGCGGGGTCCAGGTTGGACGACGGCTCGTCCAGGACCAGGATCTCCGGCTCCATCGCGAGCACCGTCGCGACGGCGACCCGGCGCCGCTGCCCGAAGGAGAGGTGGTGCGGCGGGCGGTCCTTGAACGCCGCCATGCCGACCCGCTCCAGCGCGCGGTCGACCCGCGCCTCCAGCTCGGCGCCCTTCAGCCCGGCCGCCGCCGGCCCGAACGCCACGTCCTCCCGCACGGTCGGCATGAACAGCTGGTCGTCGGGGTCCTGGAAGACGATGCCGACCTTGCGCCGGATCCGGGCCATGTTCCGCTTGTCCACCGGCAGCCCGGCGACCCGCACCGTGCCGGTGCCGCCGGTCAGGATGCCGTTGAGGTGCAGCACGAGGGTCGTCTTGCCCGCGCCGTTCGGCCCGAGCAGCGCCACCCGCTCGCCGCGCGCGATCGTGAAGTCCACGCCGAACAGGGCCTGGTGCCCGTCGGGGTAGGCGAAGGCGAGGCCGGAGACCTCCAGGGACGGCGGAGCAGGCGAAGAGGCCACAGAAGCTGTCACAGCATCCATCCCAGCAGACAGACCACGAGCGCGGTGGCGGGCAGGGCGAGGGCGTACGACCACTGCGCGCGGGACGCGGTCACCTCGTCGATGACGGGCATGGCTCCGGCGTAGCCCCGGCTGACCATGGCCAGGTGCACGCGCTCCCCGCGCTCGTAGGAGCGGATGAACAGGGCGCCCGCCGACTTCGCGAGCACGCCCCAGTGCCGTACGCCGCGCGCCTCGAAGCCGCGCGACTCGCGGGCGATCCGCATGCGGCGCATCTCGTCGGTGATCAGGTCGCCGTAACGGATCATGAAGGAGGCGATCTGCACCAGCAGCGGCGGCAGCCTCAGCCGCTGGAGCCCCAGCAGCAGCTCCCGCAGCTCGGTGGTGGCGGCCAGCAGGACGGAGGCGGCGACGCCGAGGGTGCCCTTGGCGAGCACGTTCCAGGCGCCCCACAGCCCGCTCACGCTGAGGGACATCCCCAGCACCTCGACCCGCTCGCCCTCCGCCACGAACGGCATGAGCACCGCGAACGCGACGAACGGCACCTCGATCAGCAGCCGCCTCAGCAGGAACCCGGCGGGCACGCGCGCGATGCGGGCGACGGCGGCGAGCAGCAGCGCGTACAGGCCGAACGCCCACATGGCCTCCCGCGGGGTCGAGACCACGACCAGGACGAAGGCGAAGACGGCGGCGAGCTTGGTGTGCGGCGGCAACGCGTGCACCGGCGAGTCGCCCCGCCGGTACAGCCGGTGCGCGTGCCCCGCACCCATGGCGTCAGACGCTCTCGGGGGTGGTGGTCGACGACGGCGAGGTGTCCGCGGCGCGGCGGCGGCGCACCGCCCAGAACACCGCGGTGCCCGCGACGACGGTCACGCCGACGCCGATCACGCCGGCGAGGCCGCCGGAGATCCGGGCGTCGTCGACGTCCTTGACCCCGTAGTCGGCGAGCGGGGAGCCGGCGACGGCGTGCTCCTCCGCCTTCTCGTCGATGCCGTGGTCGGCGGCGACCTTCTCCAGGCCGTCGGGATCGGCGGAGGCGTAGAAGCTGACGAATCCGGCGAGGACCAGGGAGGCGACGAGCCCGCCGATCCACACCGCGCGGTGCGAGGCGCGGGCCGCGGCCGGGGCGGCCTCGGGGGCGGGCGCGTCGACGAGTTCGCCGCCCACCCGCAGCTTCAGCGGGACCCGCAGACCGCGCGCGCCGTACACCAGGTCGGGGCGTACGGCGATCACGGCGCCGACGGTCAGCGCGGTGATCGCGGCCTCGCCGATGCCGATCAGCACGTGCACGCCGACCATGGCGCCGGCGACCTTGCCGATGGCGACGTCGGTGGTGCCGCCGATCCAGTAGAAGAACGTGAAGGCCAGCGCGGCGGCCGGCACCGAGATCAGCGCGGCGGCGAAGGAGGCGGCGGTGACGGAGCGGCGGGTGCGCGGCAGCACCTTGACCAGGCCGCGGAAGAGCGCGTAGGCGACGATCACCGTGACCACGGCCATGTCGGTGATGTTGACGCCGAGCGCGGTGAGACCGCCGTCCGCGAAGAGGATGCCCTGCATGAGCAGGACGACGGCTATGCACAGGACGCCGGTGTAGGGGCCGACGAGTATCGCGGCGAGCGCCCCGCCGAGGAGGTGCCCGCTGGTGCCCGCGGCGACCGGGAAGTTGAGCATCTGGACGGCGAAGACGAACGCCGCCACCAGGCCGGCCAGCGGCGCGGTGCGCTCGTCGAGTTCGCGGCGCGCGCCGCGCAGGCTCACGGCGACGGCACCCGCGGCGACGACTCCGGTGGCCACGGAGGTGGGGGCGTTGATGAATCCGTCAGGTACATGCACCGTTCGATGATAGTGGCCTGATGCGAACGCTTTGCAAGAGCGAGGCGGTCTCTGGTCGCCGTGAGGGCATGAATCGCGGAACATAGGACAAAGAGGAATGAGCGGACACACGGTTTCCGCATTGATCACGCTGGGTAAGGGGTCCTTCTATGCCTGTAGTCGAGCAGCACGCCCGGGCCCACATCGTCACCGACACCGCCGACCGGGTGGAGGACGAACAGCGAACGGTTCCGGTCATCCTCCGGTACGACCCCGACAGGGACCCCGGCGCGGTACGGGTGGACCTCCCCGGCGGCGACCACGAGTGGACGTTCGACCGCGCGGTTCTCGAACGGGGGCTGCGCGCCCCGGCCGAGGCCCCGGCCGGCTCCGGCAGTGTGCGGGTGTGGCCGTGCGGACGCGTGCAGGCCGTGGTCGAGTTCCACGACCGGCACGGCGTCTCGGTGGTCCAGTTCGACACCAAGGCGCTCATGCGCTTCCTGCGCCGCACCTACACGACCGTCCCCGTCTCCACCGCCGGCTGACCGGCCCGCCTCGGCCGCCGATCCGCGGCAGCGCCACGGGGGCCGCCGAGCCGCGGCAGCGCGCGGGGTGATCAGCCGCCGAGCTTCAGCAGCGCGGCCACGATCGGCCCCGCCGTCTCGCCGCCGTGCCCGGCCGCCTGGACGACACCCGCGGCCGCGAGGTCGCCCCGGTACGCCGTGAACCAGCCGTTGGGCTTCTTCTGGCCGTCGACCTCCGCGGAGCCGGTCTTCGCGCCGACGTCACCACTCACCCCGGCCATCGCCTCCGCCGCCGTCCCGTAGGCCGCCGTGTAGGACATCAGGTCCCGCAGCTGGGCCAGCGTCGAGGCGGACAGCGTGCGCCGGGCCGTGGCCAGGGTGCGGCCGTCCACCGACGGCGCGACCAGATACGGCTGGCGGAACACGCCCGACTTCACGGTGGCCGACACCGACGCCATGTTCAGCGGGTTCATCCGCACCCCGCCCTGCCCGATCAGGGACGCCCCCATCTGGGCCTGCGACTGCACCGGCACCGAACCGTCGAAGGTGGGCACGCCCACGGCCCAGTTGTTCAGCGACAGACCGAACACCTGCTGGGCCTGCCGGGTCAGGTCGTCGTCCTTCAGCTTGGGCGCCTGGCTGATGAAGGCCGTGTTGCAGGAGCGCGCGAAGCTCGCCTTGAAGGTGCCGCCCTTGATCTGGAACTTGTCGTCGTTCTGGAACTTCCAGCCGCCGTACGTGAAGTACTTCGGGCACGGATGCGCCTTGTCGGCCGAGGCCAGGCCCTTCTCGATGAGCAGGGACGCGGTGACGACCTTCATCGTGGAGCCGGGCGCCAGCGACCCCTGGAAGGCGGTGTTGAAGCCGCGCGAGGAGTTCGCCACCGCCAGGATCTCGCCGGTCGACGGCTTCAGCACGACGACCGAGGCGCGCGCCCGGGCGGCGACCTGCCGCTCGGCTGCGGCCTGCAGCCGCGGGCTGAGCGTCGTGCGCACCGTGCCCGGCGTGCCCTCGCTCAGCTCCAGCAGCGTCTTGTCGGACAGCTTCCGCGCCTTGGACTCCTTGCCGCGGACCACCCGCAGCTCGACGCCCGCCGTGCCGCCCGCCTTCTTGCCGTACTTCTCCCGCAGCCCGTCGAGGACCGGCTCCAGCGAGGGGTACTTCTTCGTGGTCAGCTCGCCGCCGTCCCGGTCCAGCGCCCTGACCGGCGGGGTGCCGGCCTCGCCGGTGACCAGCGTGTCGCCCTCGCGCAGATCGGGGTGGACGACGGCCGGCGACCAGGCGACCCGCGGCTCCCCGTCCCCGGCGCGGCGCACCACGGTCAGCGCGCTCTCGTACGACAGCGGCTTGGCGACGCCCTTGTGGGTGACCGTGCCCCGCACGGTGAACGGCACCTTGTCGCCGGTCCGGGGGCCGGGGGTGAGGGTGACGCCCTCGACGCGGGCGGTCTTGGTGTAGCCGGTGAGCAGGGCGGTGGCCGCCGCGCTGTCGTCGGTCGCGGCGGCGGCCTGCCGGACCTGGCCCTGCTGCCAGGCGGTGAGGAAGCGCCGGGCCGTGGTGGTGACCTCGGCGGCCGACAGCGGCCCGGTCTTGACGCTCTTCGTCCGCGGCTGTCCGGCGACCGAGTTCGCCGTACCGTTCTCGGCCGCGGCCCCGCCGCCCAGCAGCGCGTACGCGGCGAGTCCGGCGCCGCCGACGACCGCGGCGATCACCCCGCCGACGACCGCGGGTCTCGTGTTCCGTCGCTCGGCGACGCGCCTTCTGTTGCCCACTTCTTCCCGATCCTCCGCGACATCCCCGGGCACTCCGGAGTGCCGGTGTGTTTCCCGGCCTCTACGGCCCCACAGCCTTCACCGTCTGCAACGACGGCACCACCCTAGAGTCCCCTGCCGCGGGCGTGAGATCAGCCACCCCCCAGCAGTCAGGGCTGTCCCGCAGCCGGGTGGGTCAGCCGCCCGCGCGGAGCACCGACGCCACGATCGGCCCCGCCGCGTCGCCGCCCCGGCCGCCCTGCTGGACCATGGCCGCCGCAGCGACGTCGTCGCGGTACCCGGTGAACCAGCTGTTGGCCTTGGCCCCGTCGACCTCGGCGGAGCCGGTCTTCGCGCCGATGCTGCCGGGCAGCCCGGCCATCACCTGGGCGGCGGTGCCGCTGGTGGCGGTGCGGTTCATCATGGCCCGCAGCTGCTCGGCCGTACTCGGCGACAGCCCGCGCGCGGTGGCCAGCTCCCGGCCGTCCAGGCTCTGCGGCACGATCACCGGCTGGCGGAAGGTGCCCGTCTTGGCGGTGGCGATCACCGACGCCATGTTCAGCGGGCTCATCTGGACCTGGCCCTGGCCTATGAGGCTGGCCGCATGGTCCGGGCCGCCGGAGGCGGGTACCGAGCCGTCGAAGGAGGGCACGCCCACCTGCCAGTCGTCCCGGCCGAGACCGAAGCGCTCGTCGGCCTCGCGGGTCAGGGAGTCGACGTCGAGGGAGTCCGCGAACTTGATGAAGGCGGTGTTGCAGGAGCGGGCGAAGCTCTCCGAGAGGTCGGCGTTCAGGTTGGGCTCCAGGCCGGGCAGGTTGCCGAAGGTCTGGCTCTCCCACATCGCCGTAGCGGGGCAGGGCGCCGGCCCGTTCATGTTCGTCAGCCCGTTGTCGATCAGAGTCGCCGCACTGACGATCTTCATCGTCGACCCGGGCGCCACCTGCCCCAGGAACGCGGCGTTCCAGCCGTCCGCACGGTTGTTGGCGACCGCCAGCACCTCGCCGGTGCTCGGCTTGACCGCGACCACCGACGACTCGGCGTACTGCTTCACGGCCTTCTCCGCCGCCGCCTGCGCGGTCGCGCTGAGCGTCGTGCGCAGCTTCCCCGGCTTGCCCTCGGCGAGGGTCAGCAGCGAGGTGTCGGCCGCGCCGGTCTCCTCCGCGTGCCGCACGACCAGCTCGACGCCCGGGCTGCCGCCGGCCTTGTCGCCGTACCGCTTGCGCAGCTCGTCGAGGATCGGGCCGAGCGAGGGGTACTTCTCCTCGCTCAGCACCGCGCCGTTGCGGTCGACCGCCTCGATGGGCGGGCTCGCCGCCTCCTGGGTGACGAGGGTGTCGCCGTCCTTCAGCGCCGGGTGGACGACCGACGGCTCCCAGTCGACCAGCGCCCGCCCGGTGGTGACCCCGCGGACCACGGTGAGCCGGCTCTCGTACGCCAGCGGCTTGCTCTTGCCGTCGTAGGACACCGTCGCCTTCACCGAGAACGGCACCGTGGCGCCCCTGGCGGCGCCCGGCGTGATCCTCACGTCCGTCAGGTGCGCGTCCTCGCCGAAGGCCGTCAGCAGCGGCCCGGCCGCCTCCGCGTTGTTGGTGTACGACGCCGCGGCCGGCCCCCGTCCCTTCTCCCACGCGGCGAAGAACTTCCGCGTGGTCTCCGCCACCTCGTCACCGCTCGGCGGCCCCGTCTTCACGGTGTCCGTGCCGCCCGATCTGCCCCCGTCGCCGCTCAGCGCGGACACGATGTTGAACGCCCCGTACCCGGCGCCGCCCACCATCACGGCGAACACCGAGCCGACGATGGCGCCCGTGACCCCCTTGCGCATGGCGCAGTCCCCTCCCCGTTGTCGTCCTTCGCACTGTAGGCGCGGGGTGTGACATCGGGGGCGGATGTTTTCCTTATTGTGAGGTGCATCTATCGGGCGGTGCGGTGTGGAACCACCCAGGCCGGTCAGACCCAGGTGTCCAGCCACATACGTGAACGCCAGTCGTCGATCGGGATCGCCTGGCCGGTGTAGATCGGCCAGAAGTAGATGAAGTTCCAGGCGATCAGCAGCACCAGCACGCCCGCGGCCGTCGCGCCCGCGACCCGGCGGGTGTCGCCGGAGCCCGGCGGGCCGACCAGCGCGCCGATCAGCATCGCCACCGCCAGGCACAGGAACGGCACGAACACCACGGCGTAGAAGAAGAAGATCGTGCGCTCCTGGTACAGGAACCACGGCAGATAGCCGGCCGCGACGGCGCACACGATCGCGCCCGCGCGCCAGTCACGGCGGAAGAACCAGCGCCACAGCACGTACAGCAGCGCGAAGCAGGCCACCCACCACAGCATCGGCGTGCCCAGCGCCAGCACCTCGCGCGCGCACTTCTCGCCCGCGTCGGCGGGGCAGCCGTCCGTGCCGGGCGCGGGCGACTCGTAGAAGTACGACACCGGGCGCCCGCCGACGATCCAGCTCCACGGGTTGGACTCGTAGGTGTGCGGCGAGGACAGGCCCACATGGAAGTCGTAGACCTGGTTCTCGTAGTGCCACAGGCCGCGCCACCAGTCCGGGAACAGCCAGGACCAGGCGCTGTCCTTGCCGTCGCTCGCCGCCCAGTCGCGGTAGTAGCCGCCGGTGCCGTCGCTCGGGGAGAGGATCCAGCCGGTCCAGCTCGCGACGTAGGTGACGACCGCGACCGGCACGGTCGACAGGAACGCCCAGCCCAGGTCGCGGCGGAGCACCGTCACGTACGGGCGCCGCGCGCCCGCCACCCGCCGCGAGGCCACGTCCCACAGGACCGTCATCAGGCCGAACGCGGCCAGGATGTACAGGCCGTTCCACTTCGTGCCGATCGCCAGCCCCAGCATCAGGCCCGCCAGCAGCCGCCAGGGGCGCCACCCGAGGCGGGTCGTCTCCGCCGTGTACGCGTCGGGCCGGACCCGGCCGCCGGCGTCCGCCGGGAGCGCGGCGGCCAGCCTCTGCCGCGCCTTGTCCCGGTCCACGACCAGGCAGCCGAACGCGGCCAGCACGAAGAACATCAGCACGCCGTCGAGCAGCGCGGTGCGGCTCATCACGAAGTGCAGCCCGTCCACCGCCAGCAGCGCGCCCGCGAGACAGCCGAGGAACGTCGAGCGGAACAGCCGGCGGCCGATCCGGCACAGCATCAGCACCGACAGCGTGCCGAGCAGCGCCGTCATGAACCGCCAGCCGAACGGGTCGAAACCGAAGATCAGTTCACCGAGTCCGATGACGTACTTGCCGACCGGCGGGTGCACGACGTACGCCGCGTCCGACGGGATCGGGACCTGGCCGCCCGACTCCAGGATCAGCTTGTTGACGTCCTTGTCCCAGTTGACCTCGAAGCCGCGGTGGACGAGCGCCCAGGCGTCCTTGGCGTAGTACGTCTCGTCGAATATCACCGCCTTCGGGCTGCCCAGGTTCCAGAACCGCAGCACCCCGGCGAACAGCGTCACCAGCAGCGGGCCGATCCACCCCGACCAGCGCACGCACCACGCCGCGAGCCCGTACGGGCCCCCGAGCGCCGCCCACAGCCGCGGGCTCGGCTCGGCGTACGGCGGCACGAGCCGGTCCCGGACGTCCCCGCGCGGCGGTGCGAGGTAGCCGAAACGGCGCAGCCGCCGCTGCCACGACGGCCCCGGGTCGGGGGCGGCCTGGTCCTGCCGGAGGTCCGTGGAGGACGCGGTACTGGTCACCGCGCCATCGTAGGGAACGGCGCTGTGTGAGTCCCGTGCACGGCCCCTGCGAGGATGGAACCGTGACAGACACTCCCGGAACCCTGGTCCTCGCCGGCACTCCCATCGGCGACATCTCCGACGCCCCGCCCCGGCTCGCCGAGGAGCTGGCCGGGGCCGACGTGGTCGCCGCCGAGGACACCCGGCGGCTGCGGCGCCTCACCCAGGCGCTGGGCGTCACCCCCAAGGGCCGCGTCGTGTCCTACTTCGAGGGCAACGAGTCCGCCCGCACCCCCGAACTCGTCGAGGCGCTGCTCGGCGGCGCGCGCGTGCTGCTCGTCACCGACGCGGGCATGCCGTCGGTGTCCGACCCCGGGTACCGGCTGGTCGCGGCGGCCGTCGAGCGGGACATCACGGTGACCGCCGTGCCGGGGCCGTCTGCCGTGCTGACCGCGCTCGCGCTGTCCGGGCTGCCGGTGGACCGCTTCTGCTTCGAGGGGTTCCTGCCGCGCAAGGCGGGCGAGCGGCTGGGCCGGCTGCGGGAGGTCGCCGAGGAACGGCGCACCCTCGTCTACTTCGAGGCCCCGCACCGGCTCGACGACACCCTCGCCGCGATGGCCGAGGTGTTCGGCGGCGAGCGGCGGGCCGCCGTCTGCCGCGAACTGACCAAGACGTACGAGGAGGTCCGGCGCGGCCCGCTGGCGGAACTGGCGGAGTGGGCGGCGCAGGGCGTGCGCGGGGAGATCACCGTGGTGGTCGAGGGCGCCCCGGAGCGGGCACCCGAGGCGCTGGACGCGGCGGAGCTGGTGCGCCGGGTCCGGGTGCGCGAGGAGGCCGGGGAGCGGCGCAAGGAGGCGATCGCGGCGGTGGCCGTGGAGGCGGGCGTACCGAAGCGGGTGGTGTTCGACGCGGTGGTCGCCGACAAGCGGTCGCCGACGGGGTGAGACCGGGCCGCTCCGGTGCCGCTGAGCCGGGGGTACCCGGCGCGGGCTCGCGGCCCTGAGTGTGGCGCCCGCGTCCCCGAGCGGGCCCCCGCGTCCCTGAGCCGGGGCGCCCGCGTCCCCGAGCACGGGCATCCGCGTCCCTGAGCAGAGGCACCCGCGTCGCTGAGCCGGGGGCATCCAGGTCCTTGAGCCGGGGCGCCCGCGTCGCCGAGCGGGGGCATCCGCGCCCGCGCCCCGCCCCAGGTCCCGGGCGTCCCCGAGGCGGCCCATCCGGGGGTGAAGCCGGGCGGGCGTCTCGGCGCGAGGCCGCCTAAACCGCCCAGGTGGCTGCGGCGCTGAGCGTGCTGTCGTGGGGCCTGGCCCGGTGATCGACGCGGTGCCGCTGGGCGTACCCCTTTCGTAGGATCGTGGCATGTCCTCCCACGACGAAGCCCCGCCGCTGCCCGCACCCCTCCGGGTGCCGGTCGCCGACTCCCACACCCACCTCGACATGCAGTCCGGCACGGTCGCCGAGGCCCTGCGGAAGGCCGCGTCGGTGGGCGTGACGACGCTGGTGCAGGTCGGCTGTGACGTGCGCGGTTCACGGTGGGCGGCCGAGACGGCGGCGGCCCACGCCGACATCCACGCGGCCGTCGCCCTGCACCCCAACGAGGCCCCGCGCATCGTGCACGGCGACCCCGACGGCTGGTCCCGGCAGGGTGCCCGCGAGCCCGGTGGGCAGGCCGCGCTGGACGAGGCGCTGGCCGAGATCGACCGGCTGGCCGCGCTGCCCCAGGTGAAGGGCGTCGGGGAGACCGGCCTGGACTACTTCCGCACCGGCCCCGAGGGCAAGGAGGCGCAGGAGACCTCCTTCCGCGCCCACATCGAGATCGCCAAGCGGCACGGCAAGGCACTCGTCATCCACGACCGCGAGGCCCACGCGGACGTCCTGCGCATCCTGAAGGAGGAGGGCGCACCGGAGCGGACGGTGTTCCACTGCTACTCCGGGGACGCCGAGATGGCGGAGGTCTGCGCCCGGGCGGGCTACTACATGTCCTTCGCCGGCAACGTCACCTTCAAGAACGCGCGGAACCTGCGGGACGCGGTCGCGGTGGCCCCGATGGAGCTGCTGCTGGTGGAGACCGACGCGCCGTTCCTGACGCCCGCGCCGTACCGCGGACGGCCCAACGCGCCGTACCTCGTTCCGCTCACGGTGCGCGCGATGGCCGCCGTGCGCGGCGTCGACGAGGACACGCTGGCGACGGCGATCGCGGCGAACACGGCACGCGCCTTCGACTACTGACCGTCGCGGAGCGTAGTCGCGTCGCTTTGGAGAGTGACGGCCGCTCCGCTAGGTTCTGGGGCCCGATCGGACCCTTGGGCCTCCTGGAGTGTGTCGGCGTGAGCAGTTCGCAGTACGCGCGGTACGGGTACGGCGCCGAGTACGCGCCCTACGGCACGGAGAACACGCCCTACGGCACGGGCCCCGCCCCCGCAGCGCACGGCGGCTTCGAAGCGCCTTCCGACTTCGATCCCCACACCGCCGTCACGCTGGGCTACGGACAGGGTTTCTACTCGGCGGCCTACGGGGTGACGGACGCGGCCGCGGACGCGGCCGCGGGCGGGGCGGCGGGCGGACTGATCGACGAGCCGTACGAGGACACGTACGCCCCGGCCTACGAGACAGCCCCCGCACCCGTCCAGGTGCCCGGGCCCGCCCCGCGCGCGCGAGCGGGGCGGCGGGCCCTGCGCCGGCGCAATGCGCGGTACGCCGAGCGCCCGGACGGCGGCTCCATGCGCCGCCTGGTCCCGAAGGCACTGGTCGTCGCCTTCCTCGCCGGCGGCACCACCGCGTTCGTCGCCAAGGACAAGGCGATCGAGCTGAACGTCGACGGCCGGGCGCGCACGCTGCACACCTTCGCCGACGACGTCACCGAACTCCTCGCCGACGAGGGCGTCGAGGTCGGGGCGCACGACGTGGTCGCGCCCGGCCCCGGCGCCGCGCTCGGCAACGGCGACGAGGTCGTGGTCCGCTACGGACGCCCCGTACGGCTCACCCTCGACGGCCACCGGCGCGAGGTGTGGACGACGGCGCACACGGTGGACGGGGCGCTCAGACAGCTGGGAGTGCGCGCGGAGGGCGCGTACCTGTCCACCTCGCGCTCCCGGCGTATCGGGCGCGAAGGCCTCGCCCTGGACGTCCGCACCGAACGCTCCGTCACGGTCATGGCCGACGGCCGCGCCCGCGTCGTCCGCACCAACGCGGCGACCGTCCGCGAGGCCGTCGAGCAGGCCGGCATCACCCTGCGCGGCCAGGACACCACCTCCGTGCCGCCCGGCAGCTTCCCGCGCGACGGACAGACCGTCACCGTGCTGCGGATCACCGGCTCCCGGGAGGTGCGCGAGGAACTGATCCCGTTCCAGGTGCGCCGGATCGAGGACCCGGACGTCTTCCGGGGCACGGACATCGTCGAGCAGGCCGGACAGCCGGGCCTGCGCCGGGTCACCTACTCCCTGCGCACCGTCAACGGCGTCCGGCAGAAGCCGCGCCGGATCCGCAGCGAGCTGGTGCGCGAGCCCGTCACCCAGGTGGTCAAGGTGGGCACCAGGCCGCTGCCGGACTCCGTGCGCGGCGCGGACCACCTGAACTGGCAGGCCCTCGCCGCCTGCGAGTCCGGCGGGCGGCCCGACGCGGTCGACGCCTCGGGGACGTACGGCGGCCTCTACCAGTTCGACACCCGGACCTGGCACAGCCTAGGCGGCACCGGCCGCCCCCAGGACGCGCCCGCCGCCGAACAGACCTACCGCGCGAAGAAGCTCTACCTGCGGCGCGGCACCAGCCCCTGGCCGCACTGCGGGTCCCGGCTCCAGGGCTGAACCCACCGGCACCGGCCGCCCGCGAGCGCCCCCGCGCACCCGCCGTGGACCGACCCCTCCCCACGCCCCCGTACCCTGGTGCCGTGAGCAGCCCCACCCCCGACGCCCTGCTGGGCCCCGCCGACGTCCGTGAACTGGCGGCCGCCCTCGGCGTACGCCCCACCAAGCAGCGCGGCCAGAACTTCGTGATCGACGCGAACACGGTCCGCCGTATCGTCCGCACCGCCGAGGTGCGTCCCGACGACGTGGTCGTCGAGGTCGGCCCGGGGCTCGGCTCGCTCACCCTGGCGCTGCTGGAGGTCGCCGACCGGGTGACGGCCGTCGAGATCGACGACGTCCTCGCCGCCGCGCTGCCCGCCACGATCGCCGCGCGGATGCCGGAGCGCGCCGACCGGTTCGCGCTGGTCCACTCCGACGCGATGCACGTCGCCGAACTGCCCGGCCCGGCGCCCACCGCGCTGGTCGCGAACCTGCCGTACAACGTGGCGGTGCCCGTGCTGCTGCACATGCTCGACACCTTCCCGAGCATCGAGCGCACCCTCGTGATGGTGCAGGCCGAGGTCGCCGACCGGCTGGCCGCGGCGCCCGGCTCCAAGGTGTACGGCGTGCCGTCCGTGAAGGCGAACTGGTACGCCGAGGTCAAGCGGGCCGGTGCCATCGGCCGCACCGTCTTCTGGCCCGCGCCGAACGTCGACAGCGGGCTCGTCTCGCTGGTCCGGCGCGCCGAGCCGGTCAAGACCAGCGCCTCCAAGGCGGAGGTCTTCGCGGTGATCGACGCCGCGTTCGCCCAGCGGCGCAAGACGCTGCGGGCCGCGCTCGCCGGCTGGGCCGGATCGGCGGCGGCCGCCGAGGCCGCCCTCGTCGCCGCGGGCGTCTCCCCGCAGGCGCGCGGCGAGTCCCTGACCGTCGAGGAGTTCGCCCGCATCGCCGAGCACAAGGCGGCGGCCCGCACCGAGGAGCCCGTGCAGCAGTGAGCGTCACCGTCCGCGTCCCGGCCAAGGTCAACGTCCAGCTCGCGGTCGGCGCCGCCCGCCCCGACGGCTTCCACGACCTGGCCAACGTATTCCTGGCGGTCGGCCTGTACGACGAGGTCACCGTCACCCCCTCGCCGGACGGCCTGCGCGTCACCTGCGAGGGCCCCGACGCCGACCAGGTCCCGCTGGACTCCTCCAACCTCGCCGCGCGCGCGGCGATCGCCCTGGCCCGCCGCCACGGCCGTACCCCCGACGTGCACCTCCACATCGCCAAGGACATTCCCGTCGCCGGCGGCATGGCGGGCGGCAGCGCGGACGGCGCGGGCGCGCTGCTCGCCTGCGAGGCGCTGTGGGGCACCGGCGCCACCCGCGAGGAACTGCTCGACATCTGCGCCGAACTCGGCAGCGACGTGCCGTTCAGTCTGGTCGGCGGGGCGGCGCTGGGAGTCGGGCGGGGCGAGAAGCTGACGCCCCTGGACGTCGGCGGGACGTTCCACTGGGTGTTCGCGATGGCCGAGCGGGGGCTGTCCACCCCGGCCGTGTTCCGCGAGTTCGACCGGCTCGCCGAGGGCACCGCGGTTCCCGAGCCGGTCGCCTCCCGCGACCTCCTCGACGCCCTTGCCAAGGGCGACCCCGACGCGCTCGCCGCGGCCGTCTCCAACGACCTCCAGCCCGCCGCGCTCTCCCTCTTCCCGGAACTGGCGGACACCCTGGCGGCGGGCCGCGCCGCGGGCGCGCTGACCGGCCTGGTCTCGGGATCGGGGCCGACGACGGCGTTCCTGGTCCGGGACGCCGGCTCCGCGGAGCAGGTCGCCGAGGCGCTGCGGGCGTCGGGCACGTGCCGGAGCGTGCGGGTGGCGGCGGGGCCGGTGGTGGGGGCGACGGTGGTCTGAATCGCTCAGAGGTTGTCGATCTCCGTCAGATCGATGTCGATCGGGTAGGGCTTGTCGACCTTGATACGGTCGCGGTACATGCCGGTGTGCACGTAGGCCCGGGTCAGCGGGTCGAGCTCGTATACGTGGACGACCGGGCGGCCGTCCGCGTCGTTCATTTCCACCCGCCAGAAGTTCCCGATCCCGGCGGCGGCGTACTTCTGCGGTTTGGTGGTGCGGTCGCGGGACTCGGAGTCGGGGGAGATCACTTCGACGGCCAGCAGGACGTCGGCCGCCTCGAAGCGGGTCTGACGCCGGTCGACGAGGGCTTCCTTCCGGACCACGCAGATGTCCGGTTCGGGGCCGTTGCGTCGATCCAGCACAACCGTCATCTCACGCGCGACTTTGAAATCCGAGGGCATCGTGCTGCGCAGCCCGGTCACCAGCAGGTCGATCGTGGCGAAGTGGAAGTAGCGCTGCGGACCCACGAAAACCAGGCTCCCGTCGATCAGCTCGGTGTGCGGCGGGAGATCCGGCAGGGTGAACAGGTCGTCCACGGTGTAGCCGTCCTGCGGTGGCACCGGCCACTGGACGCGGTGCTTCGCGGACTCGGCGGTCATGGTTCCTCCCATGGACGGGATCCTGCTGCCTGCCCTCCACGGTAGCCGCCGGTTCCCGATCGCGTCATCACAGCGAGTGACGATCCCCTCGCGCGCCGCCCGCCACCCCCGAGGCCCTACGCTTGAAGGCTGACCGTCCCCCGTGAGCAGGAGAGAAATGGCCGTCAACCTGGTCAATGTCGAGAACGTCCGCAAGGTCTACGGCACCCGTACCCTCCTCGACGGCATCTCCCTGGGCGTCTCGGAGGGTGACCGCATCGGTGTCGTGGGCCGCAACGGCGACGGCAAGACGACGCTGATCCGGATGCTGGCCAAGCTGGAGGAGGCGGACTCCGGGCGGGTCACGCACTCCGGCGGGCTGCGCATGGGCGTGCTCACCCAGCACGACTCCCTCGACCCGGAGGCGACCGTCCGGCACGAGGTCATCCGGGACATGGCCGACCACGAGTGGGCGGGCAACGCCAAGATCCGCGACGTGCTGACCGGACTGTTCGGCGGGCTTGACCTGCCGGGCTTCCCGCAGGGCCTGGACACGGTCATCGGGCCGCTGTCCGGCGGCGAGCGCCGCCGTATCGCGCTGGCGAAGCTGCTCATCGACGAGCAGGACCTGATCATCCTCGACGAGCCCACCAACCACCTCGACGTCGAGGGCATCGCCTGGCTGGCCCGGCACCTGCGCGAGCGCCGCTCGGCGCTGGTGTGCGTCACCCACGACCGCTGGTTCCTCGACCAGGTCTGCACGCGCATGTGGGACGTCCAGCGCGGCGACGTCCACGAGTACGAGGGCGGCTACTCCGACTACGTCTTCGCCCGCGCCGAGCGCGAGCGGATCGCGGCCACGGAGGAGGCCAAGCGGCAGAACCTGGTCCGCAAGGAGCTGGCCTGGCTGCGCCGCGGCGCCCCCGCCCGCACCTCCAAGCCGCGCTTCCGCGTGGAGGCCGCCAACGAGCTGATCAAGGACGTGCCGCCGCCCCGGGACAGCAGCGAGCTGATGAAGTTCGCCTCCTCCAGGCTCGGCAGGACCGTGTTCGACCTGGAGGACATCACCGTCACCGCCGGACCCAAGGTGCTGCTCAAGCACGTGACCTGGCACCTCGGCCCCGGCGACCGGATCGGTCTGGTCGGCGTCAACGGCGCCGGCAAGACCTCCCTGCTGCGCGCGCTGGCCGAGGCCGCGCGCACCCAGGGCGAGGTGCAGCCCGCCGCGGGCCGGATCACCGTGGGCAAGACGGTCAAGCTGGCGTATCTCTCGCAGGAGGTCGCCGAACTCGACCCCACCTGGCGGGTGCTGGAGGCCGTGCAGCGGGTGCGCGAGCGCGTCGACCTGGGCAAGGGCCGGGAGATGACCGCCGGTCAGCTGTGCGAGACGTTCGGGTTCTCCAAGGAGAAGCAGTGGACGCCCGTCGGCGACCTCTCCGGCGGTGAGCGCCGCAGGCTCCAGCTGCTGCGGCTGCTGATGGACGAGCCCAACGTCCTCTTCCTCGACGAGCCCACCAACGACCTCGACATCGAGACCCTGACCCAGCTGGAGGACCTGCTCGACGGCTGGCCCGGCTCGATGATCGTCATCTCCCACGACCGGTTCTTCATCGAGCGCACCACCGACCGCGTCTTCGCCCTGCTCGGCGACGGCACGCTGCGGATGCTGCCGCGCGGCATCGACGAGTACCTGGAGCGGCGGCGGACGATGGAGGAGGCCGCGGCGGCCGCCGCCCCCACCGCACCGAAGCCCGCGGCCACGGCCGAGAAGGCCGAGAAGAGCGCCGCCGACCAGCGCGCCGCCAAGAAGGAACTCCAGAAGATCGAGCGCCAGTTGGACAAGATCTCCGAGAAGGAGACCAGGCTGCACGCACAGATCGCCGAGAACGCCACGGACTTCGCGAAGGTGGCCGAACTGGACGCCGAACTGCGGGAGCTGACCGGGCAGCGCGAGGAACTGGAACTGCGCTGGCTCGAACTCGCCGAGGACGCGTAGCCGCGTACAGGGCGCCCCGGCCCCCGTGGAGGGGGCGTGAAGGCGCGTAACGACGGCATCACGGGCCGGTCCTCCCTTGGGAACAGGGGAGGATGCGGCCCGCTGCGTTGTCGGTCCCGGGTGATAGAAAGGGCCGTCTGAGTACCGTCTGAATACGTCTGAGAATCACGGGTGTGGCGGAAACGCAGCGCCACAGGGCGCGGCGCCACATCGGTCACGAGGGGGAACCGCAGATGACCCAGCCGCCCAACCAGCCGCCCCAGCCGGGCGGTTTCGGCGCTCCGCAGGACCCGCCGCCGGGCGGCTTCGGCGCCCCGCGAAACCCGGGGCCCGGCACCCCTCCGCCCCCCGCCCAGCCCCCGGGCGCCCCGCAGCCGGGCTACGGCTACCCGCAGCAGCCCGGCCCGTACGGCAGCCCCCAGCAGCCGGGCCCCTACGGCCAGCCGGGCCCGTACGGCCAGCCCCCGCAGGGCCCCTACGGCGCGCCGCAGCAGCCGGGCCCGTACGGCCAGCCCGGCCAGCCGCCCGGTTACGGCTACCCGCAGCAGTTCCCCGGCGCGCCCGGCACCCCGCCGGCCGGCGGCTCCGGCTCCCGCCGCCCGTTCAGGGGCAAGCCCGCGATCGCCGTCGGCGCGGCCGTGGCGGCACTGCTGGTCATCGGCGGCACCGTGTACGCGGTGACGAGCGGCGGCGACGACGGCCGCAAGAAGAAGCCGGTCGCCGGGAAGAGCGACGACGCCAAGCCCACCGCCCCCGAGTCCCCGGTCAACCCCGGTGACGGCAGCGGCGACGGCGGCGCCGACCCGGACAACCTCAACGAGGGCCGCCAGGCCGGCGAGGCGAGGGTGCTCTGGTACAAGGAGGCGCCCGACGCGCCCGGTTCCGGCGCCGACGCCAACGGCATGTGGATCACCGGCAAGACGGCCGTGAAGGCGGCGTACAAGGACCTGGTCGGGTACAACGTCGGCGACGGCAACCCCACATGGGACACCATCACCTTCCCGCAGAAGATCTGCGCGACCACCCCGCAGAAGACCGCCGACGACAAGATCGTCGTCGCGTACATGAGCGGCGCCAGCGACCGCGCCAAGTGCAACCAGCTCCAGCAGATCGACCTGAACACCGGCAAGAAGGGCTGGAGCGGCGAGATCGCCGACGGCGCGCTCTTCGACAGCACGATCACCGTCGAGCTGTCCATCGCCGGCAACACTTTGATGGTGGGCCGCTCGCAGTCCGGCACGGCGTACGACGTCACCACCGGCAAGAAGCTCTACGACAAGAAGAAGTACGGCGACGCCTGCTTCCCGGCCGCGTTCGCGGGCGGCTCCCGGCTGATCCAGGTCGCCTCCTGCGGGGCCGCCACGGACAACGAGCACGACGAGATCCAGGAGCTCGACCCGAAGACCGGCAAGGTCAAGTGGACGTTCGCCTACGAGAAGGGCTGGCGGATCGGCCGCACCTTCTCCGTCGACCCGCTGGTCGTGTACAGCACCAACGAGGACGACGACAAGTGGAACATCGCCACCTTCACCGGCACGGGCAAGATCCGCTCCCAGGTCGACATCGACGACGCGATCGCCCCCGAGTGCGGCTGGGCCGTCCTCCAGCGTGACCTGACCGGCTGCAACGGCGTCGCCGTCGACGCGAACACCCTCTACCTGCCCACCGAGGCCACCACCGGCGCCAACGAGGTACTGGCGATCGACCTGGCCAAGGGCAAGGAGAAGTGGCGGGTGAAGTCCCCGGCCGACGAGACGATGTTCCCGCTGAAGGCCGAGGGCGGAAAGCTCGTCGCCTACGTCGAGCCGTCGTACGACGCGGGCGGCCAGGTCGTGTCCATCGCCACCACCGGCAGCAGCCACAAGCCGGTGAAGCTGCTGCAGAACCCGGCCGGCGCCGCGGAGGTCGAGAACGGCTTCTTCTCCCGCGACATCGACTGGGTGGACGGCCGGCTGTACCTGTCCACCACACGGCTGTCCGGGGACGACGAAGCGAGGGAGAAGCTGATGCTCGCCTACGGCAAGTGACGAGCCCGTCGCCCTTGTCTCCCGCTTCCGTCCGCCCGGCCGAACCGTCCCCCGAGGTACCCCACGATGACCCAGCCACCGCCCCCGCCGCCCCAGCAGCCCCCGCAGGGGGGAGGGTTCGGCGCACCCCAGGACCCGCCCCAGCCCCCGCAGCAGCCGGGCGGCTTCGGCGCCCCGCAGACACCGCCCGCCCAGCCCCAGCCCCCGCAGCCGGGCTACGGCTACCCGCAGGCACCCCAGCCCCCGCAGGGCCCGCCGCCGTCCGGCTATGGCTACCCCGGCCCGCAGCCGGGCCCGTACGGGGCCCCGGCCACCCCGCCGCCCGGCCCGCCCACCGCTGCGCAGCCGAACCCGTACGGCGCGCAGACGCCGCCGTACGGCCAGCCGCCGAACCCGTACGGCCAGCCGCCCGGTCCCGGCTACGGCTACCAGCAGCCGACCATGCCGATGCACCCGCAGCCGGCCCCGCCGTCCGGCGGCGGGCGGAAGATCAACGCCCAGCTGGTGATCATCGTCGCCGCGGTCGTCGCGATCGCGCTGATCGTCGGCGGCGGCGTCTGGTACGCCAACTCCGGCAAGGACGACGACAAGACCACCACCGCGAGCACCGGCGGCACCACCGGCGGCGGTGACGGCAAGGGCGGCTCCGGCGGCTCCTCCAAGGGCACGGAGAAGGTCCCCGCCAACCCGGCGTCCAAGGTGCTGTTCCAGGTGCCGATGCCGAAGGTGGCCAAGGACGACACCGTGGTCGTGGAGGGCTCCTGGCTCACCGACAAGGTGTACGCCAAGAGCGGCGTCGCCGAAATCTCCGGCTACGACCTCGCCAAGGGCACCAAGGCTTGGACGGTCAAGCTGCCCGGCCCGGTCTGCCACGCCAGCCGCCAGATGACCGAGGACTTCAAGACGGCGGTGGTCTTCCAGCCGAGGATGCCGGCGAAGGACTCCTTCGAGGGCTGCACCCAGGTCGCGGTCATCGACCTCGCCGCCGGCACCAAGGTGTGGCAGAAGACCGCCAAGTCCGGTGACCGGGACATCAACTTCGACAACATCACGATCAGCGCGTCCACCGTCGCCGTCGGCAGCACCAGCGGCGGCGCCGCCTTCGACCTGACCACGGGCAAGGCCCTGTGGGCGCCGAAGCCCACCGACACCTGCTACGACGCGGGCTACGGCGGCGGCGCCAAGCTGGTCGCGGTGCGCAAGTGCGGCCAGTACGGCGCGCGGCAGCTGCACATCCAGACCATCGACCCGAAGTCCGGCAAGGTCATCTCCGAGTACAAGATGGCCCAGGGCATCGAGTACGCCAGCGTGGTGTCGACCGAGCCGCTGGTGGTGGCCGCCGACGTCGGTGACGCCGCGGGCGACGGCTCCGGCATCTCCGACTTCTTCTCGATCGACAACAAGACCGGCAAGCTGCGCACCCGCATCTCCGCGCCCGGCGACGAGTACGCCGCCTCCTGCGAGGGCATCTCCCGCATCGAGGACTGCACGGGGATCGCCGTCGGCAACGACCGGCTGTACCTCCCGACCGAGGAGCACGACACCACGGGCGACTACGGGTCGACCAACGAGATCGTCGTCTTCGACCTGGCCACCGGCAAGCTCACCGGCCAGCGCGGCGACGCGGGCGACGGCTACAACGTCATGCCGCTGCGCATGGACGGCGGCAACGTGATCGCGTACAAGGCGCCGCCGTGGGACAAGGGCGGCCAGGTCGTCTCCTTCGACGGCGGCAGCTTCAAGGAGACCAAGCTGCTGGAGAACCCGTCCGACGAGACGGTCCGCGACGTGGAGACCGGCATGTCGCCCAAGTACGCGGAGCTGCTGTACGCGCAGGGGCGCCTGTACCTGTCCGAGGTGTTCGCCAGCGCGTCGTCCACCAGCCGCGACAAGTACCTCGCGGTCGCGTTCGGCGCGACCGGCTGACCAGGCACCCGCTCGCCCCCCGGCGCACGCGCCGGAGCGCACGGCCCCGTCCCAGCTCAGGGACGGGGCCGTGCGCGTAACTCTCAACCCCGTCAACACCCTCGAATGAGCGGAATATCGGAGTTACGGGGCAGTTCTCACCAGTAGGGGCAGCGCAACGTCGAACAAGCGTGTAGCTTCCGGGGGCATGAAGGGCGCGGGTGCCGGGGGGCCCTGTGCCCGGGGGTCTGTCCGGGTGATCCGTGGGCAGTCATGGAGGCGTCCACTGGGGGGACTGGGGGGTTGCTCGATGGGAGTGCGGCTCATGGTGGTCGACGACCACCGCCTGCTCGCGGAGGCACTGGCCTCGGCGCTGAAGCTGCGCGGGCACCGGGTGCTCGCCGCGGCGGCGCCCACCGCGGGGGCGGCGGAGCTGGTGATCACGCGAGCGCCGGAAGTGTGCCTGCTGGGCACGGCGGCCCCGGCGGAGCCCGGCGCCTTCGACCCGGTCGTCCGCATCAAACGGGAACGCCCCCAGGTGGCGGTCGTCGTCCTCGGCCCGGTCCCGTCTCCGCGCGGCATCGCCGCGGCCTTCGCCGCCGGCGCGTCCGGCTACGTCCGCCACGACGAGCGCATAGAGGGCGTCGAGCGGGCCATCATGAAGGCCCGCGCGGGCGAGGCGGCCGTCGCCCCCGCCCTCCTCCAGGGCGCCTTCGCCGAACTTCTCAACCCGGCGGCCCAGCCCGACGACGAGGGACAGCGCCTCCTCCAGATGCTCACCCCCCGCGAGATCGAGGTCCTGGTCCGCGTCGCCGAGGGCGAGGACACCCGCCTCATCGCCGCCGGCATGGGCATCGCCCCCTCCACGGCCCGCACCCACGTCCAGCGCGTCCTGATGAAACTGGGCGTCGGCTCCCGCCTGGAGGCAGCGGCCCTGGCGGCCCGCACGGGCTTGCTGGACCGGGCGGGGCCGCTGCGCCACCCCGGAACCGGCCCGGAGCCCGGCACGAGGCCTGAGCTGTGACGGTCACGCCGAGACGCCGACGCCTGGTCTCCGCACTCCTGGTCGCCGCCTGGGTCTGGGCGACGACCGGCTCGCAGGCCCAGGGCGTGCCCGAGGGCTCCGCGCTCGGGGGCGGCATGCAGTCGGCCGGAGACGTCGGCTACGAGCACGCCCAGGTCGGCGAGGAGTACTGGGCGGGCCTGCCCCTGCCCTGGAACACGTCGGGCGAGGACATCGAGCTGACCGACGCGCACTTCGGCCACGTCCCGGAAGGCATCGAGGTCATCGAGTACCGGGCCGTCGACGTGAACGAAACCGACGGCAACGTCCTGTTCGCCCGTACCGACGGCAAGGGAGCCATGCCCGACCTGTCCGAGGCGAGGAACCACGCCGGCCACCCGGTCAGGGTGAAAGCCGACTCCGGCAGCGACATCTACTACGTCGCCCGCACCAAGGTCACCGGCCCCGTCCACGGCGCACTGAAGGACTGCCGCTTCCGCTACCGCCAGGGCCCGTGGCAGTACCGGCAGCAGGTGGGGTGCTCGACGATCGTGAGCCTGGGTCCGCCCATCCAGTACGAGGACTAGGCCTCGGAAAGGCTCGGCTGTACCCGACACCCGGTCGGCCGAGCCGGCCTGCGGTGTCCGGACACGTTCCGGATCTTCCCCACGGTGTCTCACCGGAGGTGCGGCGGGAGGTGAGCCACGACAAGTGCGACGGCCTCGGCCGCGGAGTCGGTCTCACCGATGATGTCGCCCCAACGGTCAGCCTTGACTTGGAACCGGCCGTCGAGTCGGGCGACGACAGCCGGTGCCTCCGCCAAGGACGGCTCGTCCACGTTCGAGCTGAAACACAGGACCCACATGCTGGTGAACGGGAAGAGCCGCCGCAGCCTCGGCTCGGCAGCCGCATCCAGAAGGACCAGAAGCCGGTGTATCCGGCTTCAGCGGCCCGTTCCCGCAACTGCCGCCATTGCAGGTCGACGAGATGGGACGGGCCGCGCTCGCGCGCCGCGGCGAGCTCCGCCTCGCGAGCCTCCGCGTAGGCCTTCCAGTCCATGGCCTTATTCGTCGCCGTGGGAGGCGTCTCCCTCCGGCTCGGGGACGGCGATCACGAAGGTTCCCTTCGCGGGGACGGTGTCCACGACGCCGCGTTCCCTGAGTTCCCGGATGGCGCGACGCAGGGTGTTGATGCCGACGCCGTACTGGGCTGCGAGATCGGGCTCCGACGCCAGGCGGGCGCCTACTGCGATTCCCCTACGGCCTCGACCACCCCCTCGACGGCGCAGCCACCCGCCTCGTCCGCCCCTACCTCCAAGAGGTGGCCGCCTGATGGAGCAGCCGCAGTCCACCGATCCGGAGCCCGCCGTCCGCCTGTTGCCGTGGACCTCTCCCGAGGGCGAACCCTGCTGTCTCCTGCCCGGCACCGGAGACGGGTACCTCTCCCGGCTGGCCGACTCCGCCGAAGCGCGGCAGCTCGCCGTCGGCGCCGACGTGCTCGCCGTCACCCGGCAGGTTCTCGACGACCCCCTGTCCCCGCACGCCGAGTTGCGGTACGCCGGGCTGCGGCTCGCCGAGTGTCCGGGTGCCGCGCTGCGGGTCGCCGAGTCGCGTGGGATGCGGCTCACGGGGGACGGCTCCCACCGCGGGGGCGCCTAGACATGCGAAGGGCCGGGACCCTCGCGTGGGTCCCGGCCCCGTATCCGGTCTACTCGGCCCGCTTCTCCTCCGGAACCACATCCGGCGGCGGCGGGGCCGTGGGCCGGAGCTTCAGCCAGATGAGGAAGAACAGGCCCAGGGCCAGCATGCCCAGGCCGGTCCAGAGGTTGATGTTGACGCCCTGGGCCTTGTCGATCGCGGCGTCGTCGTCGGTGAGGCCGGCGATGGTGACGATGACGCCGTAGATCACGAAGAGGCCGCCGATGATGCGGCGGATGTCGAAGAGGCGGGCCGCGGTCGCGGACTTGCCCTCCAGTTCCGTGACCTCGCGCAGGACGTCCTGCTCGCTGTACCCGTGCTCGGGGTGTTCGGACATGATGTGTCGGGCCTCCGGTCAGAACGAGAACGGGATGTAGCAGGCGGCGGCCAGGATGACCGCGCTCCAGCCCAGCAGGGCCGGCTTGCGGTACCAGGCCTCGTCGCCGGGGGCGGGCGGCTCGGACATGCCGGGGGAGACGGTGCCGTAGACCAGGCCCTGGAGTTCCGCGGCCGGCTTGGGCTTGGTGAACAGGGAGACCGCCACCATGACGACCGCGCCGGCCACGAAGCCCGCGATCGCGGAGACGAAGTTGGCGCCCTGGTCGGAGGGGATGTCGACGATGCCCTGCTTGTAGATCCAGAAGTAGTTCACCATCGCCGCGGTGGTGCCCGCGATCAGGCCCCAGAAGCCGGACTTCATCGACGCCCGCTTCCAGAACATGCCGATGATGAAGACGACGAACATCGGCACGTTGAAGAAGGAGAACAGCGTCTGGAGGTAGCTCATGATGTTGGAGAAGGACGAGGCCAGGAACGCCGTGCCGATGGAGGCCAGCACACCGATCGCGGTGATCAGGCGCCCGAACCGCACGTAGTACGCGTCCTCGCGGCCGCGGACCACGTACTTCGCCCAGATGTCCGTGGTGAAGACGGTGTTGAAGGACGACACGTTCGCCGCCATGCCGGCCATGAACGCCGCCAGCAGGCCCGTCACCGCGATGCCCAGCACGCCGTTCGGCAGCAGGGACTCCATCAGGTACGGGATGGCGTCGTTGTACTGCAGGTCGGAGTCCGGTGTGCCGATCCGCGGGACCAGCGCCGCCGCGACCAGGCCCGGGATCATCACCAGGAAGACGATGAAGATCTTCGGGAAGGCGGCGATCAGCGGGGTGCGCTGGGCGGCGGAGAGGTTCTTCGCGGACAGGGCGCGCTGCACCTCGGCGAAGTTCGTCGTCCAGTAGCCGAAGGAGAGGACGAAGCCGAGGCCGAGGACGATCGTCAGCCAGTTGGCGCCCAGCGGGTTGGCCTCGCCGATGCCGGTGCCGCCCCAGGAGGTCATGAAGTCGCCGCCGTGCTGGGCGGTGAGCTTGTCGGAGAGCCCGTCCCAGCCGCCGACCGACTTCAGCCCGAGCACCGTGATCGGGATGAGCGCGGCCAGGATCACGAAGAACTGCAGCACCTCGTTGTAGATCGCCGAGGACAGGCCGCCCAGGGTGATGTACGCCAGGACGAAGAAGCCGGCGACCACGATCGCCACCCACTCCGGCCAGCCCAGCAGCGCCTCGACGACGATGGCGAGGGCGTAGAGGTTGACGCCGGCGATCAGGATGGCGGCGAAGGCGAACAGGATCGAGCTGAGCAGGTGCGCCGCCTTGTCGAAGCGCAGCAGCAGGAACTCGGGGACCGAGCGCACCTTCGAGCCGTAGTAGAAGGGCATCATCACCAGGCCGAGGAAGACCATGGCCGGGATGGCGCCGATCCAGTACCAGTGGGTGGTGTAGACGCCGTACTGCGCGCTGTTGGCCGCCATGCCCAGGATCTCGGTCGCGCCCAGGTTGGCGGCGATGAACGCCAGACCGGTGACCCAGGCGGGCAGGGAGCGGCCGGAGAGGAAGAAGTCGAGGCTGGTCTTCACCGAGCGCCTGGCGGCGAAGCCGATGCCCAGGACGACGACGAAGTAGATCCCGAGGATCGTGTAGTCGAGCCAGTTCGTGGGGAGTCGCAGCTCGGCCGCCAGCTGTGAGGCGGCGTATGTGGGGGTTTGCATAAGTACTCGCTTCGTTGCGCGAACTGATCCGTGGCGGAACCTACGCCTCCGCGTTCAGTAATTGAACACTTTTGGTGATGCTCTTTGTTTGATTGTGATGTTGACGGTCGTGGTGAGTTGTGTTTCGATGTGTTTGGTTCTGTTTGATGGGTGGGCTTAGCGATGGGGTGGCCCGAATGAGGAGTCCGCGGTGAAGAAGACCTCGACCCGGCTGGCGGACGGTCGTGAGCTGATCTACTACGACCTGCGCGACGACGCCGTGCGCGACGCGGTCGACCGCCGTCCGCTGGACCGGACCGTGACGACCTCCGAGATCCGCCACGACGAGCTGCTCGGCGACTCCGTCGCCATCGCCTCGCACCGGCAGGGCCGCACCTACCACCCGCCGGCCGACGAGTGCCCGCTGTGCCCGTCCGAGGGCGACCGGCTCAGCGAGATCCCCGACACGTCGTACGACGTCGTGGTCTTCGAGAACCGTTTCCCCTCGCTGGCCGGCGACTCCGGCCGCTGCGAGGTCGTCTGCTTCACCTCCGACCACACCTCGTCCTTCGCCGACCTGAGCGAGGAGCAGGCGCGGCTGGTCCTGGACGCCTGGACCGACCGGACGTCGGAGCTTTCCCATCTGCCCTCCGTGGAACAGGTGTTCTGCTTCGAGAACCGGGGTGCCGAGATCGGGGTCACCCTCCAGCACCCGCACGGGCAGATCTACGCCTACCCGTTCACCACCCCGCGCACCGCCCTGATGCTGCGTTCGCTCGCCGCCCACAAGGACGCCACCGGCGGAGAGAACCTGTTCGACGCCGTCCTTCAGCGGGAACTGGCCGGCGAGCGGGTCGTCCTTGAGGGTGAACACTGGGCGGCCTTCGTCCCGTACGCCGCCCACTGGCCGTACGAGGTCCACCTGTACCCCAAGCGCCGCGTGCCCGACCTGCTGGCGCTCGGCGAGGAGGCGCGCTCAGAGTTCCCCCAGGTTTATCTGGAACTCTTGAGGCGCTTCGACCGGATCTTCGGCGAGGGTGAGCCGCCGACGCCGTACATCGCCGCCTGGCACCAGGCGCCCTTCGGCCAACTGGAGGAGTTCGAGGGCGTCACACGTGACGACTTCGCGCTCCACCTGGAGCTTTTCACCATCCGACGGACTTCCGGCAAGCTGAAGTACCTCGCGGGTTCCGAGTCCGGCATGAGCGTGTTCATCAACGACGTGCCGCCGGAGCGCGCGGCCGAGCGACTGCGAGAGGTAGCGAGTTGATGAGTGGTAGGTACCTGGTCACGGGAGGCGCGGGATACGTCGGCAGCGTGGTCGCCCGGCATCTGCTGGAGGCGGGCGCCGAGGTCACCGTCCTGGACAACCTCTCCACCGGCTTCCGCGAGGGCGTCCCCGCCGGGGCCGCGTTCATCGAGGGCGACATCCGCGACGCCGCCAAGTGGCTCGACTCCTCCTACGACGCCGTGCTGCACTTCGCCGCCTTCTCCCAGGTCGGCGAGTCGGTGGTCAAGCCGGAGAAGTACTGGGACAACAACGTCGGCGGCACCATGGCGCTGCTCGCCGCGATGCGCGAGGCCGGCGTGCGCAAGCTCGTCTTCTCCTCCACCGCCGCCACCTACGGCGAGCCCGTCAGCACGCCCATCACCGAGACCGACCCGACCGCCCCCACCTCCCCCTACGGCGCCTCCAAGCTCGCCGTCGACCACATGATCACCGGCGAGGCCAGGGCCCACGGCCTCGGCGCCGTCTCGCTGCGCTACTTCAACGTGGCCGGCGC
Source organism: Streptomyces sp. JB150 (assembly GCF_011193355.1). Taxonomy (GTDB): domain Bacteria; phylum Actinomycetota; class Actinomycetes; order Streptomycetales; family Streptomycetaceae; genus Streptomyces. The sequence continues at coordinate 3,181,510 of NZ_CP049780.1, read as the reverse complement.
CTACGGCACCTGCGGCGAGCGCCACGACCCCGAGTCCCACCTCATCCCGCTCGTCCTCCAGGTCGCCCAGGGCCGCCGCGACGCCATCTCCGTCTACGGCGACGACTACCCCACCCCGGACGGCACCTGCATCCGCGACTACATCCACGTCGCGGACCTCGCCGAGGCCCACCTGCTGGCCCTGAAGGCCACCGCGCCCGGCGAGCACCTGATCTGCAACCTCGGCAACGGCAACGGCTTCTCCGTCCGCGAGGTCATCGAGACCGCCCGCCGGGTCACCGGCCACCCCATCCCCGAGGTGACCGCCCCGCGCCGCGGCGGCGACCCCGCGGTCCTGGTGGCCTCCGCCGCCACCGCCCGCGAGAAGCTGGGCTGGAACCCGACCCGCGCGGACCTCGCGGGCATCGTCGCGGACGCGTGGGAGTTCGCGCAGTACATCGCAAGGGAGCAGTGAGCGTGGGCGCACAGCAGGTGCGGGACGACTTCGTCCGGCTGTACGGGGCCGAACCCGAGGGCGTCTGGGCGGCGCCGGGCCGCGTCAATCTCATCGGTGAGCACACCGACTACAACGACGGCTTCGTGATGCCCTTCGCGCTGCCCCACACCGCCGTCGCCGCCGTCGCCCGGCGCACCGACGGCCTGCTGCGGCTGCACTCCGCCGACGTCGAGGGCGGCGTCACACAGCTGCGCCTGGACGACCTCGCACCGGAGACGGACAAGGGCTGGACCGCCTACCCCGCGGGCGTCGTCTGGGCGCTGCGCGAGGCCGGGCACCCGGTGACCGGCGCCGACATCCACCTCGCCTCCACCGTCCCCGCGGGCGCCGGCCTGTCCTCGTCGGCCGCCCTGGAGGTCGTCGTCGCCCTCGCCCTGAACGACCTGTACGAGCTGGGCCTGAAGGGCTGGCAGCTGGCCCGCCTGTGCCAGCGCGCCGAGAACGTCTACGTCGGCGCCCCCGTCGGCATCATGGACCAGACCGCCTCCGCCTGCTGCACCGACGGCCACGCCCTCTTCCTCGACACCCGCGACCTGTCGCAGAAGCAGATCCCCTTCGACCTCGCCGCCGAGGGCATGCGCCTGCTGGTGGTCGACACCCGGGTCAAGCACGAGCACTCCACCGGCGAGTACGGCAAGCGCCGCGCCGGCTGCGAGAAGGGCGCCGCACTGCTCGGCGTGGACGCCCTGCGCGACGTCCCGTACGCGGAACTCGACGCGGCGCTGGAGCGGCTCGGCGACGACGAGGAGGTGCGCCGCCTGGTCCGGCACGTGGTGACCGAGGACGAGCGGGTCGAGCGGGTCGTCGCCCTGCTGGAGTCCGGCGACACCCGGGCGATCGGCCCGGTCCTCACCGAGGGCCACGCCTCGCTGCGCGACGACTTCCGGATTTCCTGCCCGGAGCTGGACCTGGTCGTGGACACCGCGCTCGCGGCGGGCGCGCTGGGCGCCCGGATGACCGGCGGCGGCTTCGGCGGCTCGGCGATCGTCCTCACCGAGGCGGCCGACGTCGACACGGTCACCAAGGCCGTCGAGGAGGCCTTCGCCGCGGCCGGCTTCACCGCGCCGCGGGTGTTCGAGGCGGTGCCGTCACCGGGGGCGCGGCGGATCGGCTAGCCCCGCCCCGCCCGGAGCGGGTTTCTCTCGAACCGGTTCGTCCAGAACCTCTTCACCAGGGTGTACTCGGTGATCCCCGGCGGATAGTCGGGGATCACGCACACCACCTCGTATCCCCGCTTCTCGTAGAAGCCGGGCGCCTGGAAGTCCCAGGTCTCCAACCGCGCGGCCCCGCAGCCGCGTTCGTCGCGGGCGACGCGCTCCGCCTCGGCCAGCAGCCGGCCGCCCAGACCGGCGCCCCGGTGCGGCGCGTCGACCCACAGGTACGTCACGTGCAGCCAGGTCGCCCAGGTGTGGCCGACCAGCCCGCCCGCCAGTTCGCCCGTCTCGTCCGACGCCCAGACGTGCAACGGCACTTCGCGCGCCCCCGGCGTGCCTCTCAGCGCCGCCAGCACCGGCGAGGCCGCGGAGTTGGTGTCGCGCAGCCGCGAACGGAGAAGATCGCGCCGGGCCTTGTCGACTTCTGTCTCCAGACGAAACATGCGGCTCACCATAAACGCGGCAGACTGCCAGTTCTGCAAATAACCTTCCGCCGCGGCCACCCGCCCGTACTCTGAGGAACTGGCACCGGTGGGGGCCGGTGCTGTTTCAGGGGGCGAGACAAAGTCGGGTACGGCGCTCGCGGCGGGGGTAGCAGTCATGGCACGGCGGTGGCCGTGCGGTCGTGGTCGCCACACCGCCCGGGCGCCGTACCCGCGCCGGTTCTTCGTGTTCCGGGTTTGTCCGGACCAGTGGGGGTATCAGTGGTTCGCATCCGAGTCCTGGTCGTCGACGACCACCGCATCTTCGCCGAGTCGCTGGCGGCCGCCCTGGCCGCCGAACCCGACGTCGACGTGTCCGCGGCGGGCAGCGGCCCGGCCGCGCTGCGCAGCCTGGAACGCGCGGCGGCCGAGGGCCGGCGGTTCGACGTCCTGCTCGTGGACGCCGACCTCGGCGGGGGCCTGGCCGCGCCGCTGCCCCGGCCCGCGGTGGCCGCCGTACCCGCGCCGCGCGAGAGCGGCGAGGACGGCGCCGTCGACGGGATCTCCCTGGTCACCAGCGTGCGCTCGGCACACCCCGGAGTGCGGATCGTGGTCCTCGCGGAGAAGGACGACCCGCGCCGGGCGGCCCTCGCGCTGCAGGCGGGCGCCTCCGGGTGGGTCGCGAAGGACTGCTCCCTGTCCCGGCTGCTCACCGTGATCCGCGGGGTGCTGCGGGACGAGACGCATCTGCCGCCCGCACTGCTCACCGGCGTGCTGCGCGAGCTGACCGCCGCGCGCCGGCACCGCACCGAGAGCGAGCGGCTGGTGGAGTCGCTGACCCCGCGCGAGCGGGAGGTGCTGCGCTGCATGGTGGCGGGGCTCGGCCGCAAGGCGGTGGCCGAGCGGCTGTTCCTCAGCCCGCACACGGTGCGTACGCACATGCAGAACGTGCTGGGCAAGCTGGGGGTGCACTCCACGCTCGCCGCCGTCGCGCTCGCCCGGCGGGCCGGGGTGGGGCCGGCCGACCTAACCGGGGATGTTGTCGAACGGGGCGGTCAGCTGGCGTAGCAGGGCGGCCAGTTCCCCGCGCTGGGCGCGGGACAGCTCGGCGAGGATGGCGCGCTCCTGGTCCAGCAGCCCGGCCAGCGCCTGGTCGGCGCGGTCGCGGCCCTCGTCGGTGAGGCGGACCAGCACCCCGCGCCGGTCGCTGGGGTCGGGCAGCCGCTCCACCAGGCCCTTCTTGGCGAGCCGGTCGATCCGGTTGGTCATCGTCCCGGACGTCACCAGGGTCTGCGTCAGCAGCTGACCGGGGGAGAGCTGGTAGGGCGTGCCCGCGCGCCGCAGCGCGGTCAGCACGTCGAACTCCCAGGGCTCCAGGCTGTGCTCGGAGAAGGCCAGCCGACGGGCGCGGTCCAGATGCCGGGCGAGCCTGCTCACCCGGCTGAGCACCTCGAGTGGTTCCACGTCGAGGTCCGGGCGCTCCCGGCGCCACGCCGCGACCAGCCGATCGACCTCGTCCTCCATGGCGATCAGTGTAGTGGTTGTGTCGACGTGAAGTCTCTTGACGTCAAGAGACCTGGCTTGTCACGCTGCCGTCATGGCTGATCCGACCTGGGACCCCGCGCAGTACCTGCGTCACGCCGGCCCTCGCGCCCGCCCCTTCGCCGACCTCCTGGCCCGCGTCCCGGACCTTTCCGCCGGACCGCCCCGCATCGCCGACCTCGGCTGCGGCCCCGGCACCCTGACGGCCCTCCTCGCGCAGCGCTGGCCCACCGCCCGTGTCACGGGCTACGACAACTCGCCCGAGATGCTCGCCCGGGCCACCGGTGGGCCCACCCCGGGCGGCGGCCGCCTGGACTTCCGCGCGGCCGACGTCCGCACCTGGACGCCCGCCGGACCGCACCACCTGATCATCAGCAACGCCACCCTCCAGTGGATCCCCGGTCACGCCGACCGCTTCCCCGACTGGATCGCCGCCCTCACCCCCGGCGGCACCCTCGCCTTCCAGGTCCCCGGCAACTTCGACGCCCCCAGCCACCGGCTGCTGCGGGAGACGGCCCAGCGCCACGGCCTCGCCGGGGTCGTGCGGCACGAGAACGCCGTCCTCACGCCGGTGGACTACCTGAGCCGCCTGACGGACCTCGGCTGTGAGACCGACGTCTGGGAGACGACGTACGTCCATCTCCTCAAGGGCGAGGACCCGGTCCTGGACTGGGTGAAGGGCACGGCCCTGCGCCCGGTGCTCACGGCCCTCGCCGACGATCCCGAGGCCCGGGAGGATGTCGTACGCGCCTACCGCGACGCCCTGCGCGAGGCGTACCCGCCGACCCGGCACGGCACGCCGTTCCCGTTCCGCCGGGTGTTCGCGGTGGCACGGCGTGGCAGGTGAGCCCTCATCGGGGTCTGCGGCCCAGGTGGGTGGCCAGGATGTGGATCGTGCCGTCGTCGATGACGTACAGGACTCGGTAGTCGCCGACCCGGAGGCGCCGGATACCGGGGCCGTAGGCGACGGAGTTGGCGGGGCGGGGGTGCTCGGCGAGTCCGTCGACGGCTTCGTAAACGGCGGCGAGCCGTGACGGGTCGTCTTTGAGGAACCGCACGGCCGCGTTCGTGGCCTCCGGCTCCCAGACGATGCGGTAGGTCACGGGCGCAGCCCCAGGACGCGCCCGACTTCCTCGTGCGGGATGCCTTCGCCGATCTTGCCCTCGGCCTTGCGTCGCTCATAGTCGGCGACCGCCAGGGCGTCCTCGAGATCCTCTATCCCTGAGGAGACACCAGCAGTGCGGCCACGTGGCCGTGGTCGGTGATGGCGATGGTCTCGCGGCTGTGGGCCGCGCGGCGGACCAGGTCGCCGAGCTGGGAACGGGCCGCGCTGATCGTGATCTCGGTCATGTGCACACGGTGCCACAAGATTAACCTTGTGGTCGCTGCGCTCAGCTCTTGCGGTGCCCGATCAACCGCGGCTTGGGCTCCAGGCCGTCCAGGCCGTGCCAGGCGAGGTTCACCAGGTGGGCCGCGACCTCCGCCTTCTTCGGGCGGCGGACCTCCAGCCACCACTGGCCGGTCAGGGCGACCATCCCGACCAGGGCCTGGGCGTACAGCGGCGCCAGCTTCGGGTCGAAGCCGCGGCTCTTGAACTCCTTGCCGAGGATGTCCTCCACCTGCGTGGCGATGTCCGAGATCAGCGAGGCGAAGGAGCCCGTGGACTGGGGGATGGGGGAGTCGCGGACGAGGATCCGGAAGCCGTCCGTGTACTCCTCGATGTAGTCCAGCAGCGCGAACGCCGCCTGTTCCAGCAGTTCGCGGGGGTGTCCGGCGGTCAGCGAGCCGGTCACCATGTCCAACAGGCGCCGCATCTCGCGGTCCACGACGACCGCGTACAGCCCTTCCTTGCCGCCGAAGTGCTCGTACACCACCGGCTTCGAGACCCCCGCCTTCGCGGCGATCTCCTCCACCGACGTGCCCTCGAAGCCCTTCGCGGCGAAGAGGGTGCGACCGATCTCCAGCAGCTGCTGGCGTCGCTCCGCACCGGTCATTCGGGTACGGCGCGCGCGCCGCGGCTTGTCACTGTTCGAGGTACTGCTGGAGTCGGTCGCCACGGCGTCCATCATGCCGCCTTGGCGGCCTCCTTCCGGCGCCGGGAACCGTCTTCCCCGGCGTTGCGGCGGGAATCGATACGCGAGCGTGACGGCCAGCGCACGTCATACGCCCAGCCGAGCTGTTCGAACCAACGGATCAGCCGGGCCGAGGAGTCCAGCTGGCCGCGCATCACACCGTGGCGCGCCGACGTGGGGTCCGCGTGGTGCAGGTTGTGCCAGGACTCGCCGCACGACAGGATCGCCAGCCACCACACGTTGCCCGAGCGGTCGCGCGACTTGAACGGGCGCTTGCCCACCGCGTGGCAGATCGAGTTGATCGACCACGTCACGTGGTGCAGCAGTGCCACCCGCACGAGCGAGCCCCAGAAGAACGCGGTGAACGCGCCCCACCAGGACATCGTCACCAGGCCGCCGATCAGCGCGGGCAGGCCCAGCGACACGATCGTCCACAGCACGAACTGACGGGAGATCGCGCGCAGCGTCCTGTCCTTGATCAGATCCGGCGCGTACTTGTCCTGCGGCGTCTGCTCTTCGTCGAACATCCATCCGATGTGCGCCCACCACAGGCCCTTGATCAGTGCGGGAACGGTCTCGCCGTACCGCCACGGGGAGTGCGGGTCACCCTCCGCGTCGGAGAACTTGTGGTGCTTGCGGTGGTCGGCCACCCAGCGGACGAGCGGGCCCTCCACCGCCATCGAGCCGGCGATGGCCAGCGCGATCTTCAGCGGGCGCTTGGCCTTGAACGAACCGTGGGTGAAGTGGCGGTGGAAGCCGATCGTGATGCCGTGGCAGCCGAGGAAGTAGAAGAAGACCAGCAGGCCGAGATCCAGCCAGCTCACGCCCCAGCCCCAGGCCAGCGGCACGGCCGCGACCAGGGCGAGGAACGGGACGATGATGAAGAGCAGCAGCGTGATTTGTTCGACGGACCGCTTCTTCTCACCGCCCAGCGTGGCGGACGGCACTGCGGCTGCGGAGTCGGCGGTCGACTGCGAGGCGTTGTGGATCACATCGGAGCTTGGGGTCATGGGCGTCCCCTGTGGGGTCGAGGGTCAAGAAGGATTCCGCGGTGCGGGACCGGGGCAGCTCCCTACGGTTCCGTAACCTACGGTGTCGTAAGTATGGCAGTGCCTTGCCCGGCGGCAAGAGCCCGAAAGCCTGCGCGTCAACGTGGACACCTATCCTTGATGTCGGTCGGACAGCGCGGTCCGCTCTGTTACTTCCCGGATGTCCGGCCCGTATGCGGCAAGCCGCCTTACGAGACGCCGTCCGGGTTCCCCTCCCAGACGAGCTTCAACACTGCAAGGAGCCGCACCTGTGAGCAGTGCCGACGACCAGACCACGACGAACAGCAGCGCGCTGCGCGCCGACATCCGCCGGCTGGGTGATCTCCTCGGTGAGACCCTGGTGCGGCAGGAAGGCCCCGAGCTGCTGGAGCTCGTCGAAAAGGTCCGCCGCCTCACCCGCGAGGACGGCGAGGCCGCCGCCGAGCTGCTGCGAGGCACCGAACTGGAGACCGCGGCCAAGCTGGTCCGCGCCTTCTCCACCTACTTCCACCTCGCCAACGTCACCGAGCAGGTGCACCGCGGCCGCGAACTGCGCGCCAGGCGCGCCGCCGAGGGCGGCCTGCTGGCCCGCACGGCCGACCGGCTCAAGGACGCCGACCCCGAACACCTGCGCGAGACGGTACGCAACCTCAACGTCCGCCCCGTCTTCACCGCCCACCCCACCGAGGCCGCGCGCCGCTCGGTGCTCAACAAGCTGCGCCGCATCGCCGCCCTCCTCGACACCCCCGTCCTCGACTCCGACCGGCGCCGCCACGACGTCCGCCTCGCCGAGAACATCGACCTCGTGTGGCAGACCGACGAACTGCGCGTCGTCCGCCCCGAACCGGCCGACGAGGCCCGCAACGCCATCTACTACCTGGACGAACTGCACGCCAACGCCGTCGGCGACGTCCTGGAAGACCTCACCGCCGAACTGGAACGCGTCGGCGTCACACTCCCCGACGACACCCGCCCGCTCACCTTCGGCACCTGGATCGGCGGCGACCGCGACGGCAACCCCAACGTCACCCCCCAGGTGACCTGGGACATCCTCATCCTCCAGCACGAGCACGGCATCAACGACGCGCTGGAGATGATCGACGAGCTGCGCGGCTTCCTGTCGAACTCCATCCGCTACAGCGGCGCCACCCCCGAGCTGCTGGCATCCCTGAAGGCCGACCTCGACAACCTGCCCGAGATCAGCCCCCGCTACAAGCGCCTCAACGCCGAGGAGCCCTACCGGCTCAAGGCCACCTGCATCCGGCAGAAGCTGGAGAACACCAAGCTCCGCCTCGCCAAGGGCACCCCGCACGAGCCCGGCCGCGACTACCTCGGCACCTCCGAGCTGCTGGCCGACCTCACCCTCATCCAGACCTCGCTGCGCGAGCACCGCGGCGGCCTGTTCGCCGAGGGCCGGATGAACCGCACCATCCGCACCCTGGCCGCCTTCGGCCTCCAGCTCGCCACCATGGACGTCCGCGAACACGCCGACGCCCACCACCACGCCCTCGGCCAGCTCTTCGACCGGCTCGGCGAGGAGTCCTGGCGGTACGCGGACATGCCCCGCGACTACCGCACCAAGCTGCTCGCCAAGGAACTCCGCTCGCGGCGGCCCCTCGCCCCCAGCCCGGCGCCCGTCGACGAGGCCGGCGCCAAGACCCTCGGCGTCTTCCAGACCGTCAAGCGGGCCCTGGAGGTCTTCGGACCCGAGGTCATCGAGTCGTACATCATCTCCATGTGCCAGGGCGCCGACGACGTCTTCGCCGCCGCCGTCCTCGCCCGCGAGGCCGGCCTCATCGACCTGCACGCCGGCTGGGCCAAGATCGGCATCGTGCCCCTCCTGGAGACCACCGACGAGCTGAAGGCCGCCGACACCATCCTCGAGGACATGCTCTCCGACCCGTCCTACCGGCGCCTCGTCGCGCTCCGGGGCGACGTCCAGGAGGTCATGCTCGGCTACTCCGACTCCTCCAAGTTCGGCGGCATCACCACCAGCCAGTGGGAGATCCACCGCGCCCAGCGCCGGCTGCGCGACGTCGCCCACCGCTACGGCGTGCGCCTGCGCCTCTTCCACGGCCGCGGCGGCACCGTCGGCCGCGGCGGCGGCCCCACCCACGACGCGATCCTCGCCCAGCCCTGGGGCACCCTCGAAGGCGAGATCAAGGTCACCGAGCAGGGCGAGGTCATCTCCGACAAGTACCTCATCCCGTCCCTGGCCCGCGAGAACCTGGAACTGACGGTCGCCGCCACCCTCCAGGCGTCCGCCCTGCACACCGCGCCCCGCCAGTCCACCGAGGCCCTCGCCCGCTGGGACGCCGCCATGGACGTCGTCTCCGACGCCGCCCACTCCGCCTACCGCCGCCTGGTCGAGGACCCCGACCTGCCGGCGTACTTCCTCGCCTCCACGCCGGTCGACCAGCTCGCCGACCTGCACCTGGGCTCCCGGCCCTCCCGCCGCCCCGGCTCCGGCGTCTCGCTCGACGGCCTGCGCGCCATCCCCTGGGTGTTCGGCTGGACCCAGTCCCGGCAGATCGTCCCCGGCTGGTTCGGCGTCGGCTCCGGCCTCAAGGCGCTGCGCGAGGCCGGCCTCGACACCGTGCTCGACGAGATGTACGGCCAGTGGCACTTCTTCCGGAACTTCATCTCCAACGTCGAGATGACCCTCGCGAAGACCGACCTGCGCATCGCCCGCCACTACGTCGACACCCTCGTCCCCGACGAGCTCAAGCACGTCTTCGACACCATCGAGGCGGAACACGAGCTGACCGTCCGCGAGGTCCTGCGCGTCACCGGCGAGGAGGAACTCCTCGACGCCCAGCCGGTGCTCAAGCAGACCTTCGCCATCCGCGACGCCTACCTGGACCCGATCTCCTACCTCCAGGTCGCCCTGCTCAAGCGGCACCGCGACGCGGCCGCCGCCGACGAGGAAGTCGACCCGCTGCTGTCGCGGGCGCTGCTGCTCACCGTCAACGGTGTCGCGGCGGGCCTGCGCAACACCGGCTGACCCCGCCCCGCGCACACGACGGCGCCCCCACGCTCACCGAGCGTGGGGGCGCCGCTTTCGTGCCGTACCGGGTCAGCCCTGCTGGGCCTTGCGGCGGCGGACCACCAGGAAGCCGCCCGCGGCCACCAGCGCCGCGGCCACGCCCGCCAGCAGGCCCACCGGGGCGCTGCTGCCGGTCTCGGCCAGGTCACCCTCGGTGCCGCCCTGCGGGGACGGGGACGCGGCCGGGGTGGCCGCACCGCTCTCCGAGGCGCCCGGGGTCGCGCCCTCGGACGGGCTGCCCGACGGGGCGTCCGACGGCGAGCCCGAGGGCGAGCCCGACGGGCCCTCGGAGGCGCCCTCGGACACGCTCGGGGACGCGCCCGGCGTCTCGGACGCACCGGTCGACTCCGACGGCGAGGCGGACGGCGTCGTACCGGGCTGGCCGCCCTCGTCCTCCTCGCAGTCCGTCCAGAACACCTTGTGCTTCGGGGCGCCGTGCTTGCCCTCGAAGGTCCAGAACAGCTTGTAGTGGCCGTCGGGGAGGGTCATGTCCGCCGTGCGCTCGTGGCCGTCGGCGTCCAGGGTCAGCGAGCCGGACTTCACCGTCTCGCCCTTGACGTCGGCGGTCGGCGCCCAGGCCTCGATGTGCCAGTCGACCTTCTGGCCCGCGTCGAAACCGAACGCGTCCAGGTAGAAGGTGCAGACGTGCGGCTCGTTCTTGCGCAGCTCCTCGCCGGTGGCCGCGTCATGGATCTTGACGGTGCCGTTGTCTCCCGGAGGGGTGGCGTGGGCGGCGGGGGACAGGAGCAGCGTGGCCGCGGCGACGGCGCACACGGCGCCGGCGCGGGGAAGGGTTCGCATGAAGCAGTAGTCCATCTTCGTGTGACGAACGGGGAAGATGTGGAGGGGGCGGCTCAGTTTGCGTCCCACCCCGGTGACGGATCAAGCACGAACAGGCAACGATCCAACGCTCCACGCACAGGACAACGGTGAAACCCGGTCAGACGTATCGGCCCATCCCGAAAACCGACCGTCACACCACCACGGAAACACCCGTCACACCACCGCGACCACCGGCGGTCACACCACCACGAACGCCGCCGTGATCAGCGCGAACCCCGCCCCCGCCAGCACCCACGCCGCCCGCACCCGCCGCAGACCCCCCGCGACCACCACCGACGCGAGCAGCAGCGCGCCCCCCATCGGCACCCAGGCGTACAGAACCCCCGCCGGACCCGAGCGCACCGCCTCGGCGCCGTCCGGCTTCAGCACCACCGCGTACGTCCGCCCCTCGCGCACCGCGGCCGAACGCTCCAGCACCACCCGCTCGCGAGGCTGCGAGCCCGGCGACAACGGCCGGTACGGACCGGCGCAGACGTCCTCGCCGCACCGCCCGACCTCGACGGTGCCGCGCTCCCGCCCCTTGGTGAGCATGACGTACTGCGCGGACCCCCACGAGGCCCACACACCGGCGACGAGGATCAGTGCCGTCACCGCGCCCATCGCCGCGAACCGGCCGAAGCGCAGCACGGCGTCCGCACCCTGACGGGAGACGACCGCAGAAGGCATGGCCGCGATCCTTGGCCATGCCCGCACGGCCAGTCAACTCGCGTAAGGGACAAGTCGGGAGTTGTACCAGGTCAGGAGTTGTACGCGCTCTGCGCCCGCTCCAGACCCTCGGTCACCAGACACTCCACCGCGTCCGCCGCCCGGTCCACGAACCAGTCCAGCTCCTTGCGCTCCGCCGACGAGAAGTCCCGCAGCACGAAGTCCGCCACCTGCATCCGCCCCGGCGGACGCCCGATCCCGCACCGCACCCGGTGATAGTCCGGACCCATCGCCTTCGTCATCGACTTCAGCCCGTTGTGCCCGTTGTCACCGCCGCCCAGCTTCAGCCGCAGCGTCCCGTAGTCGATGTCCAGCTCGTCGTGCACCGCCACGATGTGGCCCACCGGCACCTTGTAGAAGTCCCGCAGCGCGTTCACCGGACCACCCGACAGGTTCATGTACGACATCGGCTTCGCCAGGACCACCCGCCGGCTCGCCGGCCCCGGCGGACCGATCCGGCCCTCCACGACCTGCGCCTGCGCCTTGCCCGCCCGCTTGAACCTGCCACCGATCCGCTCCGCCAGCAGATCCGCCACCATGAAACCGACGTTGTGCCGGTTCATCGCGTACTCCGGCCCCGGATTCCCCAGCCCCACGATCAGCCAGGGCGCACCCGCGTCGGTCGTCACGTCCATGTCTCCTTGGATACGCGCCAGCCGCCGTCCCCCACGAAAGAACCCCCCGGGAAGACAGCGGCTGACGAAACGACGAAGCTGAGGATCAGGCCTCGGCGGACCCTTCGCCGCCCTCGGCACCCTCGCCCTCGGCGGCCTCCTCGGCCTGCGCGGCCAGGACCTGCAGCACCACGGCGTCCTCCTCGACGGCCAGCGTGGTGCCCTTCGGCAGCTCGATGTCCTTGGCCAGGACGGAGGCACCGGCCGCCAGACCCTCCACGGACACCGTCACGGCCTCCGGGATGTGCGTGGCCTCGGTCTCCACCGGCAGCGCGTTCAGCACGTGCTCCAGCAGGTTGCCACCCGGGGCCAGCTCGCCCTCGGTGTGGACCGGGATCTCCACCGTGACCTTCTCGCCCCGCTGGACCAGCTGCAGGTCGACGTGCTCCAGGAAGCCCTTCAGCGGGTCACGCTGCACGGCCTTCGGAATCGCCAGCTCCTGGGTCTTGCCGTCGATGTCCAGCGAGATCAGGACGTTCGGCGTACGCAGCGCCAGCAGCAGGTCGTGACCCGGGAAGGTCAGGTGCAGCGGGTCGGAACCGTGGCCGTACAGCACACCCGGAACCTTGTTGTCACGGCGGATACGACGGGCGGCACCCTTACCGAACTCGGTACGGGTCTCGGCGGTGAGCTTCACCTCGGACATGATGATCACTCCTCGTAGGAAGCGGAACGGACGGGTCACCCGGCCACGAACGGCCTGCTACGAAGAGCGCGTCGATAACGGACCGCCGTACCGCACGGGTACGGCCTCCCTCGCCGAGCAACCCGAGAAGTCTACTCGGCGGGGAGGCCGCCGGAAAAATCGATCAGGCAGAAGCCCCGCCAGGCCTACTGCTCGTCGAACAGGCTCGTCACCGAACCGTCCTCGAACACCTCACGCACCGCCCGCGCGATCGTCGGCGCGATCGACAGCACCGTCAGCTTGTCCAGATCCCGCGCCAGCTCACCCGGCGTCGGCAGCGTGTTCGTGAACACGAACTCGCTCACCCGCGAGTTCTTCAGCCGGTCCGCCGCCGGACCCGACAGCACACCGTGCGTCGCCGTCACGATCACGTCCTCCGCACCGTGCGCGAACAGCGCGTCCGCCGCGGCGCAGATCGTGCCACCCGTGTCGATCATGTCGTCGACCAGGACACACACCCGGCCCTTGACCTCGCCCACGACCTCGTGGACCGTCACCTGGTTCGCCACGTCCTTGTCACGCCGCTTGTGCACGATCGCCAGCGGCGCACCCAGCCGGTCGCACCAGCGGTCCGCGACCCGCACCCGGCCCGCGTCCGGCGACACGACCGTCAGCTTCTCCCGGTCCACCCGCTTGCCCACGTAGTCCGCCAGCAGCGGCAGCGCGAACAGGTGGTCCACCGGACCGTCGAAGAAGCCCTGGATCTGGTCCGTGTGCAGATCCACGGTCAGGATGCGGTCCGCACCCGCCGTCTTCATCAGATCCGCGATCAGCCGCGCCGAGATCGGTTCCCGGCCACGGTGCTTCTTGTCCTGCCGCGCGTAACCGTAGAACGGCACGATGACCGTGATGGAACGGGCCGACGCACGCTTCAGCGCGTCGATCATGATCAGCTGCTCCATGATCCACTTGTTGATCGGAGCCGTGTGGCTCTGGATCAGGAAGCAGTCCGCGCCACGCGCCGACTCCTGGTAGCGGACATAGATCTCGCCATTGGCGAAGTCGAAGGCCTTCGTCGGGACGACCCCGACACCCAGCTGGTGGGCGACCTCCTCGGCAAGCTCGGGGTGGGCGCGGCCGGAGAAGAACATCATCTTCTTCTCGCCGGTCGTCTTGATCCCGGTCACAGCACTTTCTCCTCAGAGGTGTCTCAGCTGGGGTGTTGACACGACGTCTCGCAGCTGGGGCGCGAGATCCGTCGTCTCAGCTGGTGGGGTGCGGGTGTGCACTTATCACGGTACGCCGTCCCAGACGCACCTGTTTCCGGTCAGCCTTCGCCTTCCGGATCCCGGGACGCCGCCTCGGCCGCCTTCGCCGCCGCGCTCCCAGGACGCTTACGAGCCACCCAACCCTCGATATTCCGCTGCTGACCACGGGCCACGGCCAGCGAGCCGGGCGGCACATCCTTGGTGATCACGGAGCCGGCAGCCGTATAGGCACCGTCCCCGATCGTGACAGGAGCCACAAACATGTTGTCCGAACCGGTACGGCAGTGCGACCCGACCGTCGTGTGATGCTTCTCCTGACCGTCGTAATTCACGAACACACTCGCCGCACCGATGTTGGTGTGGTCACCGATCGTCGCGTCACCGACATACGACAGATGCGGAACCTTCGTCCCCTCGCCGATCGACGCGTTCTTCGTCTCGACGTACGTCCCGATCTTGCCCTTGCGCCCCAGACGCGTCCCCGGCCGCAGATACGCGAACGGCCCCACAGTCGCCTCCGGACCCACCTCGGCCCCGTCGGAAACCGTGTTGTCCACCCGCGCCCCGGCACCCACACGCGTGTCCCGCAGCCGGCTGTTCGGACCCACCTCACACCCCTCGGCGAGATGCGTCGAACCCTGCAACTGCGTGCCCGGATGCACCACCACGTCCCGCTCGAACGTCACCGACACATCCACCCACGTCGTGGCCGGATCCACGACCGTCACCCCCGCCAGCATCGCCCGCTCCAGCAGCCGGTCGTTCAGAATCCGCCGCGCCTCGGCCAGCTGCAGCCGGTTGTTGATCCCCGCGATCTCCCGGTGATCCCCGGCCACACACGCACCCACCCGGTGCCCCGCCTCCCGCAGGATCCCGAGCACGTCCGTCAGGTACTCCTCACCCTGACTGTTGTCCGTACGCACCTTGCCCAGCGCGTCCGCCAGCAGCCGGCCGTCGAACGCGAACACACCGGAATTGATCTCCCGGATCAGCCGCTGCGCCTCCGACGCGTCCTTGTGCTCCACGATCGCGGTGACGGCGCCCGTCGCCTCGTCCCGGACGATCCGGCCGTAACCGGTCGCGTCCGGGACCTCGGCCGTGAGCACCGTGACGGCGTTGCCGTCGTCGGAGTGCGTCTGCGCGAGCCGCCGCAGCGTGCCGGCGGTGAGCAGCGGGGTGTCGCCGCAGACCACGACCACGGTCCCGTCGACGCCGCCGCCCAGCTCCTCCAGGCCCATCCGCACCGCGTGCCCGGTGCCGTTCTGCTCCGCCTGCACCGCGGTGCGCACGCCGGGCGCGACGGCGGCCAGGTGCTCGGTCACTTGCTCCCGCGCGTGCCCGACCACCACCACCAGGTGCTCCGGCTCCAGCTCGCCGGCGGCGGCCAGCACATGCCCCACCAGGCTGCGGCCGCAGAGCTCGTGCAGGACCTTCGGTGTGGCCGACTTCATACGGGTGCCCTCACCCGCTGCGAGAACGACGACGGCTGCCGGGCGAATGGCGCTCACGGGATGCCCTTCGGCTGTGGAGGGGGTGTGGACAACCGCAGGATACCGGGGGTGTTCTGGGGGGAGATTGGGAGCGGGTCCTGACTTCGCTGTTGGCAGTCAGGACCCGAACCGAGCAGGGGCTCCCGGGGGAGGACTCGAACCCCCATGATCAGAACCAAAATCTGACGTCTTGCCCTTAGACGACCCGGGATTACCGCTATGTCCGATGTCATAGATCGGATGCGGTGGCAGCCCCTACTATGCCGTACCACCAGCCTTCGACGCGACGGTACAGCTCCGCGCTCCGGCGCACGGTGACGACGAGGCAACCGCGATAGCCGTCGCCGGTGTTCTTGCGCACCGTCCTGGGGTTGTGCCGTTTCAGGGTCGTCCTGCCGAAGGTGCCGTGCTCGACCCGGACGACGTCCGCCCAGTAGCGCTCGGCGGCCTCGACGTCGGCCGACTCGTGGATCATCAGGCGGTACGCGATGTGTTCCCGGTCGACCCCGAGCAGGTCCAGCCAGGCCATGAAGAGGCGGATCATGTTCGGGTCGCTGTTGACGAACACGATGCGTTCGCGCCGGGCGTGAGGTTTGTCCTTGGAGCCCTCCGACCAGTAGAGGGCGACCCCCGCGATGAACAGGTCGCGGTCCGAGAGGTCACCGATCTCCGCTGCCGCGCTCTCCTTGGTCCGCCGGCGCCGCTCTTCCCGCACCGCCAGCTCGTGCTCCCACCGCTTGCGGGCCGCCAGCTTCGCCTGCTCCGTGGGGTCTCGCCGCTCCGGTCTCGGCAGGTCCCGCACCCACAGTGAGATCGAACTCTTGGAACACCCCAGCTCCATCTGGATCTGGTCGTACGTCCAGCCTCGCAGCCGCAGTTCCCTCGCCTTCTCGCGCAGGTCGTCCTTGGCGCGCGGGCGCTTGGTCCACTCCGGGGGCGGCTCGCCCTCCAGGAGGCGGTTGAGCAGGTCGTTGTTGTCGACGTGCAGCCGGTCCCGGATCTGCCGCCGGCTGAGCCCGGCCCGTCGCAGGGCGACCGCCTGTTCGCGCAGGGCTTCGTAGTCGGTGTCTTTGCTGGTGGTATGTGCCATGGGCATACCGTCCGGGGGGAACGGCGGGTTCCGGGTTCGAACGGGTGTGGTTCGTCAGTTCGAGGGATTTCGGGTGGTTTCGCTGTTCTTCGATTGCGGGGTGTGGCGGAGGCCGGTCGCCGAAACTCGCCGGAAAAGCGCGGGGGGCCGCCCGTAGGCTGGAGGCATGACCACGACGGGGGATGACCACACGGAGGCCCGTCCGGGGCCGTGGTGGTGGGAGAGACGGCGCGGTGCGGTGCTCGACTGGAGCCTCGCGCTGGTGTCGGCGCTGGAGTGCGGGGCGGAGGGGTATCCCTTCGCGCAGGACGCGGGGATCCCGGAGACGGCGGGGGTCGTCTTCGGGGTCGTGGCGGGGTCGACGCTGCTGGTGCGGCGGAGGTGGCCGATCGCCGTCGTCCTGGTGTCGATCGCGATCGCGCCGGCGCAGATGGGCCTGCTGCTGACGGTGGTGGGCCTCTACACGCTCGCCGCCTCCGAGCTGCCGCGCCGGATCATCGCGGCGCTGGCGGGGATGTCGCTGCTGGGCACGCTGGTGGTGACGTTCGTGCGGGCGCGGCAGGACATGGCGCACGGTGATGTCGAGCTGAGTGTGGGGGACTGGTTCGTTCCGTTCATCTCGATCACCGCCTCGCTGGGGGTGACGGCTCCGCCGCTGCTGCTGGGCCTGTACGTGGGGGCGCGGCGGCGGCTGATGGAGAGTCTGCGGGAGCGGGCGGATTCGCTGGAGCGGGAGCTTCAGCTGCTCGCGGAGCGGGCGGAGGAGCGGGCCGAGTGGGCGCGTAACGAGGAGCGGACGCGGATCGCGCGGGAGATGCACGACGTGGTCGCGCACCGGGTGAGTCTGATGGTGGTGCACGCGGCGGCGTTGCAGGCGGTGGCGCGCAAGGATCCCGAGAAGGCGGTGAAGAACGCCGCGCTGGTGGGGGACATGGGGCGGCAGGCGCTGACCGAGTTGCGGGAGATGCTGGGGGTGCTGCGTACGGCGGGGGACGGTGTGCGGCGGCGTGAGGGTCCGGCGGTGGCGCTGGCGGCGGTGGGTGCGGCGGCGGCCGCGGCGGCGTCGCGGGCCGCCGACGACCCGGGGGAGGGGCCGTGTCTGTCGGAGCTGGACGAGTTGATCGGGCAGTCGGCGGCGGCGGGGATGGTCGTGGATCTGTCGGTGGAGGGGGAGGCGCGGGCGTATGCGCCGGAGGTCGAGCAGACCGCGTACCGGGTGGTGCAGGAGGCGTTGACCAACGTGCACAAGCACGCGGCGGGGGCGAAGACGTACGTGCGGCTGGCGCACCGGGTGTCGGAGATCGCGATGCAGGTGGAGAACGAGCCGCCGCCGGAGGCGGGGGCGGCGTCGTCGGCCCGGTTGCCGTCGGGTGGCAACGGGCTGGTGGGGATGAGGGAGCGGGTCGTGGGGCTCGGCGGGGTGTTCGTGTCGGGGCCGACGGAGTCGGGGGGTTTCCGGGTGTCGGCGGTGATTCCGGCGTCGTAGCGCCGGCTTCGGCTCGTGGTTCGCGTCGCTGGGCGGGCCGGGTCGGGCCGGTGGTGTGGGCCGGTGGTGTGAGTGGGTGGTGTCGGCGGTCGGTGGTGTCAGTCGGTGGGGGCGACGGTGAGGCGTACGGGCTCCAGGCCGGCCACGAGGGTGGTGAGGGCGTGGTCGATGTCGGGGCCGAGGTACCAGTCGCCGGTGTGGTCGAGGGCGTAGACGCGGCCTTCGGCGTCGATGGCGAGGAGGGCCTGGGTGTCGGTCTCGGCGCCGAGCGGGCTGACCTCGGTGCCGAGGGCGCGGCCGAGGTCGCCGAGGGTGCGGGCCAGGTGGAGGCCGTGCAGGGGGTCGAGGTGCAGGGCGGCGGGCGCGAGTTGGCGGCCGGGGCCGGTGGGGTTGAGGTGGAGGCCGCCGAACTCGGCCCAGGCTTCGACGGCGGCGGGGAAGACGGCGTGGCGGTGGCCGCCGGGTGAGAGGTGTTCGCGCAGGGTGTCGGCCCAGATCTCGGCCTGTTTGATGTCCCAGCGTCCGGGCTGCCAGCCGGCGGCGCGCAGGGTGGCGTCGACGGGGACGGAGAAGCGGGTGGTCGAGGCGCGGTCGGTGTGCATCTGCCCTTGTTCGTGGTGGGGTGGTGGGGCGGTGGCGTGGGTCAGTCGCCGGTCGCGGTGGGGTCCACGACGCGGACGCCGAAGTGGGCGCTGAGGGCGGCGCAGGCGCGGCAGGGGGCGGCGAAGCTGCCGTGGAGGGGGTCGCCGGCCTCGCGGATGCGGCGGGCGGTGAGTTTGGCGTGCTTGAGGGCTTTGCGGGCCTCGCCGTTGGTCATGGGTCTGCGGGCGGCGCGTTTGCTGCGGGTGGCGTCGGCGGCGGTGAGGTGGCGGGAGATGAGGATGGTCTCGGCGCAGCGGCCGGTGAAGCGGTCGCGCTGGGCGCTGGTGAGGGTGTCGAGGAAGTCCTGGACGAGTGGGTGCAGGGTGGGGGGCTGGTCGCCGCGGGCGGCGGTGCCGGTGAGGGTGGTGCCGCGGACGGAGAGGGCGGCGGCGACGGTGGGGAGTATGCCGTCGCGGCGGTGGCGCAGGGTGGGGGCGGGTCGTTCGTCGGTGGTGCTCCAGCCGACGCGGGGGTCGCCGGAGGAGTTGGTGTGCGGTCCTGTTTGTGTCGCGTTCATGCTCGTCTTTCCCCTCCCGTGCATCCCCCCGGCGGACACAGAGTGCCAAATGGGCTGGGCGCTGTGGAAGCGGGGGCGGTCCGACACGCACGGTCGGGGGCGGGTCGTCACGTGGGGGTGACGCGTTGGTGACGGTGTGTCAGGGCTATGGGGTGGGTTCGGGGTGGTACGTGCGGGGCGGAGGGGCGGCGGGGGTGGCGCGGAAGGGGTGCGTCCGGTGCTGCGGGGTGGGCGTGACCGGCGCCGGTGACCGGTTTCCCGGTACGGCATAGGCTGTCGGGACCGCGTCGCGCGCGGTGGGCGTGCCCGGGACAGGGGTGCGTCGGAGCAGAGAAGTCGATACGGGGCGTAGCGGCCGGAGTCGGTCGTTGCGGGTCGTACAGAGTGCCGCAGGGGGCAACCGCCATGACGACAGGTCGGCTCGGGCTGGGGGCGCCTCCCGGCCGCCAGGCCGGGGGACAAGCCGCGCCGCCGAACGCGGCCTACGCCGGGCAGGTCGTGCACTTCCCGGATCCGGTCCGGGCGGCCCGTCACCCGAGAGGGGTGCGGGTGGACGAGCGCGGCTACCCCGACTTCTCGCCGTACGCCCGCGCGGCGGCGGAGATCGCGGATCCGCCGGAGGGTTTCGGCGTCGACGAGCTGCGGCTGACGGACTACGTGTCGGCGAACGCGGCGCTGGCGGCGACGGGGCACGAGCTGTGGGACACGATTCCGGCGGTGGCGACGCCGCACGGCTGGACGTGGCACCACGTGGCGGGGACGCGGCGGCTGGAGCTGGTGCCGGTCGAGGTGAAGGCGTTGCTGCGGCATCACGGCGGGATCGCGACGGCGGCGGTGGACCACGGCAAGCGGGGCACGCGGCCGTTGCAGGAGACGCGGCCGGCGCATTTCGGGCTGCCGAAGTCGGGTGTGGCGGTGACCGAGGCGCAGGTGCAGGGCGTCGAGGAGGACCTGGGTTACCGGCTGCCGGGCGCGTACCGGTCGTTCCTGAAGGCGGCGGGTGGTTGCGCGCCGGTCGGGACGGCGCTGGACGCGGAGCTGGGGCTGCTGGTGGACCAGCCGTTCTTCACGGTGCGGGACGAGGCGGCGGTCAACGACCTGGTGTACGTCAACAAGTGCCTGCGGGACCATCTGACCAAGGACTACCTGGGGGTCGGGTTCGTGCAGGGCGGTCTGCTCGCCGTGAAGGTGAAGGGCGAGCGGGTCGGTTCGGTGTGGTTCTGCGCGTACGACGACGCGCGTGACGTGGATCCGTCGTGGTCGCCAGCGGAGCGGGTGGAGCGGCTGCTGCTGCCGTGCGGTGAGGACTTCGACGCGTTCCTGTCGCGGCTCGCTGGGTCGCCGCCGGAGCTGGAGACCGTGGCGAATCTGATGGTGGACGGCGGTTTCGCGCGGTCCGTTCCGGTGTCCGGGGAGTGAGCTGGCCGATGGTGACGTTCGCGCAGGCGCAGGAGCGCGCCGAGGAGTGGATCAACGGGGACGTGCCGGCGTACCAGCACCGTGAGGTGCGGGTGCGGGAGTTCGACCTCGGTTTCGTGGTGTGGGCGGAGGACCGTCCCGACGGGCCGCGTTCGGACGGCGGGGGTCAGCGGCTGGTGATCGCCCGGGACAGCGGTGAGGCGACGCTGTGGCCGTCGCTGCCGGTGGGTGAGGTGATCCGCCGTTACGAGGAGGAGTACGGCCGTGCGGAGTCGGCGGGCGAGGCCGCGCCGGCGCCCGCGGCGCGGGTGGATCTGAACCAGACGTCGTTCCTGCTGAGTCCGCCGGAGTGGTTGCAGGAGGCGGCGGACAAGCTGGGCATCCCGGATCAGCGGGGTGCGCGGGGCGGTACGGCGGAGGGTGCTGACTCTTCGGGCTCTGTGGCGGCCGGGGAAGCGGGCGCGGGCTCTGCGGGTTCTGCGGGCTCTGCGGGGACCGGGCCGGTGGACGCGGAGCCGGTGGACGCGGAACCGCGGGACGCGGTGCCCGGGTTCGCGGCGCCGGCCCCGGGTTCGGCGTTGCCGCAGACGCAGGCCGGGATTCCGGCCGGTGCGGCGGCGCAGGGTGCCCCGGGGGCGCCGGGTGCCGTGCCCGGTGCGCCGGCGGGGGCGACGCCGTGGGCCGGGACGGACACCAACGCGGATGCCGGCGAGGACCGTTCGGTGCCGCTGCCGGAGACCGTGTTCGCGCCGCCGTTGAGCGGCGCCGACGACGAGCCGCCGCCGGCCGCGCCGTCGGTGGTGCCGGACGCGAAGACGGCGCTGATGTCGGGCGGCAGCCAGCTGCCGCCGACGGCGATCGCGCCGGCGATCGAGGACCCGCAGGCGCAGGGCGCTCAGGCGGGGCAGGCAGGGCCGGGCGTGCCGGGCGGACCGGGTGCTCAGGCGGGACCGGGCGGGTCCGGGGCGCCGAGCGCTCCCGGAGTGCCGCCCGCGCCGGGGGCGCACCACACGCCGCCGCCCGCGCCGTCCGCGCCTCCCGCCCCGCCCGTGCCGGGGGCGCCGGTTCCGGGTGCGCCGCAGGGGAGTACGCCTCCTCCGGCCGCGCCGCCCGTACCGCCCGCGCCGCAGGGCAGCACGCCGCCCCCGCCGTCCTACGGCTACCCGCCGCAGGCCGGGGACATCGCCGACGCCGCGACCGGCAAGGCGGCTCCGCCGCCACGGCGCGGCCGGGGTGCGACGCCGCCGCCTCCGCCGGGTGCGCCGGGCACTCCGGGCGTCCGGCCGGGCGCCACGCCCCCGCCGCCGGGCGGTACCCCGGCGGGCGGCGCGTACGCGCCCACGCAGCTCGTGTCCGCCCTCGGCCCCGACGCTCCCGCGGGTCCGGGCGCTCCGGGCGCTCCCACCCCGCCGGGCCCGCCGGGTGCGCCGAACACGCCCGGCGGTACGCCTCCGGGCGGTGTCCACCACGCCGCCACGATGCTGGCCGACCCCTCCCGGATGGGGCCGGGCGCGCCCCAGCCGCCGGGCGCTCCGGGCGCCCCGCGCACACCCGGTGCCCCAGGCGCCCCTGGTGCGCCCGGCGGGCAGGGCGGCGTGCACCACGCGGAGACCATGCTGGCCGGCCCGCCGGTCGGCGGTCCGGGCGTGCCCCCGCCGCCGCAGGCGCCCGGCGTGCCCGGTATGCCTCCGGGCGCCCCGGGTGTTCCGGGTGTGCCGGGTGTCGCGGGTGCCCCGCAGCCGGTGCCGCCCGTGCCGGGCGGGCCCCTGCCCGGTCAGCCGGTGCCGGGTCAGCCGGTGCCCGGTCAGCCGATGCCGGGTCAGGTGCCGGGTGTGCAGCCCCCCGCGTACGGCTATCCGCAGCAGCAGGGACTGCCGACGGTCGGCCCCGGCTACCAGGCCGTGCTGCGCTACCGCGCGCAGGACGGCTCGGAGCAGCAGCTGATCCGGCGGTCCGCGCCGGGCACGCCGCACCCGGAGTGGCAGATCTTCCACGAGCTGCGGGCGATGAACGTGCCGCCGGACCAGGTGCTGGAGCTGCACACCGAGCTGGAGTCGTGCGAGCTGCCGGGGGCGTACTGCGCGCGGATGATCCGTGAGCAGTGGCCGCAGGCGCGGATCACGTCCATCGCGCCGTACGGCACGGACCACGCGAGCCGGCAGCAGGGGATGCGGCAGCTGCTGGCGCACCAGGGTGAGCTGCACCAGGTCGCGGACGGGCCCGCGCGTCCGGCGCCGGTGCGGGTGCCGGTGCCGCCGGTGCCGCCGGCGCCGCCGATCCCGCCGGAGGGCGTGGCGCATGAGGTGGCGGCGGCGTTCGGGCCGGGTGTCTTCCGGTTCGAGCAGGCCGCGGTGTCCCGGCAGGGCGTGCCGCCGATCGTCGCGCACACCCTGGTGGTGGCCGGTCTGCCGGTGGACATGGGACCGTTCTTCTGGGCGCAGGCCCAGCCGGGGCGGCCCGTTCCGACGCTGGCGGAGCTGGCGCAGGAGCGCGGCGTGCAGCCGGCCGCGGACGCGGGGTCGTACCTCGTCATGGGCACGGACTTCGGCAAGGCGATCTGTGTGCAGTACGGGACGGCGAACATCGTCGCCGTGCCGGTGGAGGCGGGGCCGGGCGGTGCGCCGGTGCCGCCGCAGTTCGTGAACACCGGTCTGCCGGAGTTCGCCCGCTGCCTGGCGCTGCTGGGCCGGATGTGGCGGCTGCGATTCGGGCTGAACCAGGAGCAGGCGGGCCGCTGGACCGTCGACTTCCAGGCCCAGCTGGCCGCGCTGGACCCGGCGGCGCTCGGTTCGCCGGAGAGCTGGTGGTCGGTGCTGCTGGAGCAGATGTGGGACGGGCTGCTGTGACGTCCGTCCGACGTGACCTCGGGCTGGCGTGCCGTCCGTGCGACGTGGTCTCGGGCCGGTGTGACGTCCGTTTGACCTGACTTCGGTCCGACGTCGTGTGAGAAAGGGCCCGGCCCGGTCGTATCCGACCGGGCCGGGCCCTTTTGTGGGCACCTTCGGCGCGCGGTATCGCGGGACGGGCCCTTCCTGCCGATCCATCGGGGTGTGCGCCGGTCGCGCGTGGTCGGCGGGAAGGGGTCCGGAGGATGAGCAGCGCGTCGGTGTCACCACATGGCTTCGTGACCGTCCGGGGGCGCGGGTACCACCCGGCGCAGGTCGACGCGTTCACCGCGGCGCTGTGCCGGGACCGTGACGCCGGCTGGGAGCGGGCCGCCCGGCTCACCGTGCTGGCCAGGGAGATGGAGGCGGAGGCGGGGTGCCTGCGCGAGACGGTCGCGCGGCTCGCGCCGCAGACGTACGAGGCGCTGGGGGAGCGCGCCCGGCGGCTGTTCCGGCTGGGGCAGGCGGAGGCGGCCGAGGTGCGCGAGCGGGCACGGCGCGAGGCGGACGAGCGGGTCGCGCGGGCGCGGGCGTACGCCGACGGGGTGCGCCGGGCGGCGCGGGAGTACGCCGAGACGCTGCGCGCGGAGGCCGGGGACCGGGCCCGTCACCGGCTGCTCGCGGCGCGCGCCGAGGCCGACGAGGTCCGGGTCGCCGCGCGGCGGGAGGTGGAGGAGTGTCGTGCGGAGGCGGTCGCCGCGCTGCGGGAGGTGCGGCAGCGCACCCTCGCGGTCCTCGCCGGACGCCAAGAGGACCACGTCGGGCGGTGGGCCGCCGCCGAGCGCGCGGCCGCGGAGCGCGCCGCCGCGCTGGAGGCCCGCCACGCGGCCCGGATCGCCCGCGCCGAGGCCGCGCTCCGGGAGGCCGAGCGGGCCCTGGCCGACGCCGGGGAGGCGGCCCGGCTGCGGCAGGAGGAGGCGCGGGCGCGGGCCGCCGGGATCGTCGCCGAGGCCCGGCTGTGCGAGGAGCGGATCGCGCGGGAGACCGAGCGGGTGCTGCGCGAGCACGGGAAGCGCCGGGACGGCGTACAGGCGCACATGGAGCATGTACGGGCGTGCCTGGCGGCGCTCACGGGCGAGCACGCGCCTGCCAAGTGACCCGCCGTCACCTCACCTCGAACCGAGCGGTCGGGCGCCGGAACGCCACTCCGGGACGGCCGTCCACGCGCACCGGCCCGGTCTCGGTGAAGCCGGTGCGCCGGAGCACGGCCCGGGAGGCGGCGTTGTCCAGGGTGGTGACCGCGGTGAGCGCGCGCAGCCCGTACGCCGTGGCCGCCGTACGGCACACCAGGCGCACCGCCTGAGTGGCGACGCCCCGGCCCGCGTACCGGGCGCCCACGCGGTAGCCGAGTTCCGCCTCGCCGTCCTCGGCGTCGACCAGGTTGACGCGGCCGACGAGGTGTCCGGCCTCGTCGCGCACGACGTGGAAGTGGCAGATCCCCGCGTCCTGTTCGGCGAGCAGCGCGCGGAGGCGGTCGGCGAAGCCGGTGAAGTACGCGTCGCCGCGGTCGGGCACCGTGCGGGCGAAGTACTCCCGGTTCTCCCGCTCGAACGCCAGCAGCGCCTCCGCGTGGTCGGCCCGCAGCCGCTCCAAGGTCACCATCGGCCCAGAGTAGAACCGGATTCCACGCGAGGGCAGCCCTCAGTTGTCCGTGAGGACCGGGAAGCGGCGGGGCGCCAGGACCAGCAGCACCAGGAAGGCCAGTGCCGCCGCCCCCGCCGCGCCCAGGTACACCGCGTGGACCGCGTCCGCGATGGCCCGCCGGGCCGTCTCGGTGGCGGCGCCGGTGTCCAGGCCGTGGGCGATGGCGTCGAGGTTCCCGGTGCCGCCGAGGCGGGCGGCCAGCACCCCGTTGGCGACCGCGCCGAAGGCGGTGGCCCCGACGGTCTGACCGGTCTGCCGGCAGAACAGCACCGACGCGGTGGTCGTGCCGCGCTCCGCCCAGCCGACCGTCGACTGCACACCGACGATCAGCGGCAGCTGGAACAGGCCGAGCGCGGCGCCGAGCACCAGCATCAGCAGCGCCGGCTGCCAGGCCTGGCCCGGATACGGCAGGAGCGGGAACGCGGCGAGGACGAGGGTGGCCGTGCCGATGCCCAGCATGGCCGTGTCGCGAAAGCCGATCCTGCGGTAGACGTGCTGGCTGAACGCCGCCGACACCGGCCAGCTGAGCGTCCACACCGAGAGCACGAACCCGGCGGCGACGGGGCCGAGTCCGAGCACCGCCTGCGCGTACGTCGGCAGGAACACCGTGGGCGCCACCATCAGCAGGCCGAGCGCGCCCAGCGCCAAGTTCACGGCCGCGATCGTGCGGCGCCGCCAGACCCAGCCCGGCATGATCGGCTCGGCCGCCCGGCGCTCCACCAGCACCACGACCACGAGCAGCACGAGCCCGGCCCCGAACAGCGCCAGCGACGGCGCCGACAGCCACGGCCAGGCCACCCCGCCCTGCACCAGCGCGGTCAGCAGCAGCCCGCCGCAGGCGAACACGGCCAGCGCGCCCGCCCAGTCGACCCGCGCGCGGGTGACCGTCTTCTCCCGCTGCGGCTCGTGCAGGTGACGCACGATCAGCCACAGGGCGACCGCGCCGACGGGCAGGTTGACGAGGAAGATCCACCGCCAGTCGGCGTACGCGGCGAGCAGGCCGCCCACGCCGGGCCCCGCGACCGCCGAGACGGCCCACACGGTGGACAGCTTCGACTGGATCCTCGGGCGTTCCTTCAGCGGGTAGAGGTCGGCGGCCAGGGTCTGCACGGTGCCCTGGAGGGCGCCGCCGCCCAGGCCCTGGACGACGCGGAAGGCGATGAGCGCGGCCATGTTCCAGGCCAGCGCGCACAGCAGCGAGCCGAGCAGGAAGACGGCCGCGCCGACGACGAGCACCGGTTTGCGGCCGAAGGTGTCGGACAGCTTGCCGTAGACCGGGAGGCTGACGGTGACGGCGAGCAGATAGCCGGAGAACAGCCAGGAGAAGACGGAGAAGCCGCCGAGGTCGCCGACGATCTGCGGGACGGCGGTGGCGACGATGGTGGAGTCCAGCGCGGCGAGCGCCATGGACAGCATCAGCGCGGCGACGACGGGGCCGCGGCCGCGGGCGTCCGGCGTGCGGCCGGCCGGGTCCGCGGCGCGTGTGCCGGTGCCGTGCCGGCGCACCGGCCCGGTCTCCCCTTGGCTCACGGGTTTCCTTCCCCTCGCTCCTGTCTGCCGCACGACAGCTTCGCATTTGACCCTCACGCGGCGGGAGGGGGCAGGGTGGGTGGTCCGAAGGGCGGACAGCGCCCCCGCGAGTGATTCGGCCTGCCGGTGGAGACCCCTAGGGGTTCCTCCGTACAACGGCTGGGGGAGAGGTCGTCCCGGCGGAGGACGAGACGGGGTGCGGGCGTCCTTAACCTGGCTTTACGCCGCTGAGGGCGCCAGCGGCACCGGCGGACCGCAGCGTGGGGGGTGGGGTTTTCCCCCGCACAGGAGGGGGCCGAGCACCATCGAACCGCGCCCCCTCCGCCCGCGAGACTCCTTCTCGTAACCACTGCGTGCGGGTCCTGCGGACCAAGGGACCAGTACGAACCATCTGTTGACCGACATAGGAGACATACCGTGACTTCGGCTGTAACCATTCCCAGGCACGGGGGCACTGGAGGGCGTACGGCCGTCGCCGCGCGGGCGCGGCAGGTCGTCAAGGCCTACGGGGCCGGGGAGACCCGCGTCGTCGCCCTCGACCATGTCGACGTGGACATCGCCCGCGGCCAGTTCACCGCGATCATGGGCCCCTCGGGGTCCGGCAAGTCCACCCTGATGCACTGCCTGGCCGGCCTCGACACCGTGACGAGCGGTCAGATCCACCTGGACGAGACCGAGATCACCGGGCTGAAGGACAAGAAGCTCACCCGGCTGCGGCGCGACCGCATCGGGTTCATCTTCCAGGCCTTCAACCTGCTGCCGACGCTGAACGCGATCGAGAACATCACGCTCCCCATGGACATCGCCGGCCGCAAGCCGGACAAGGAGTGGCTGGAGCGCGTGGTGGACACCGTCGGGCTCGCCGGGCGGCTCAAGCACCGCCCCACCCAGCTCTCCGGCGGCCAGCAGCAGCGGGTCGCCGTGGCCCGCGCCCTGGCCGCGCGGCCCGAGATCATCTTCGGTGACGAGCCGACCGGCAACCTCGACTCCCGCGCGGGCGCCGAAGTCCTCGGCTTCCTGCGCCGCTCGGTGGACGAGCTGGGGCAGACCATCGTGATGGTCACCCACGACCCGGTCGCCGCCTCGTACGCGGACCGCGTGCTGTACCTCGCCGACGGCCGGATCGTCGACGAGATGCACCAGCCGACCGCCGAGCAGGTGCTGGACCGGATGAAGGACTTCGACGCCCGGGGGCGCACGTCATGACCGTGCTGAAGACCTCGCTGCGCAACTTCGTCGCGCACAAGGGGCGGATGGCCCTGTCGGCCGTGGCGGTGCTGCTGTCGGTGGCGTTCGTGTGCGGCACGCTGGTGTTCACCGACACCATGAACACGACGTTCGACAAGCTGTTCGCCGCGACCTCCGCCGATGTCACGGTCAGCGCGAAGGACTCCTCGGACACCGGCGAGACCACCTCCAGCACCGGCAAGCCGCCCGTGATGCCAGCCGCCGTCCTCGACGAGGTACGCGGCGTGCGGGGCGTGAAGTCGGCGGAGGGGACCGTCTTCTCCACCTCGGTCACCGTCGTCGACGCCGACAAGGACAGCCTCTCGCCCTCGTCCGGCGCGCCGACCATCGTCGGCAACTGGAACGGCAACGACGCCCGCACCATGGAGATCACCTCCGGCGCGGCCCCCAAGAGCGCCGGCCAGGTCATGGTCGACGCCGACACCGCCGACAAGCACGGCCTGGGACTCGGCGACGAGATCGGCGTCATCACGGCCGTCGGCACCCACCGGGCGAAGATCTCCGGCATCGCCGACTTCACCGTCACCAACCCCGGCGCCGCGATGTTCTACCTGGACCTCACGACCGCCCAGAAGATCCTGGTCGGCGAGACCGGCGTCTACACCAACGTCAACGTCACCGCCGCGAACGGCGTGACCGACGAGCGGCTGAAGCGGGACGTCTCCGCCGCGCTCGACGGCGGCTACAAGGTGCAGACCGCCGAGGAGGTCGCCGACGCCAACCGCGAAGAGGTCGGCGACTTCATGAACGTCATGAAGTACGCCATGCTCGGCTTCGCCGGGATCGCGTTCCTCGTCGGCATCTTCCTGATCATCAACACCTTCTCGATGCTGGTCGCCCAGCGCACCCGCGAGATCGGCCTGATGCGCGCCATCGGCGCCGACCGCAGGCAGGTCAACCGGTCCGTGCTGGTGGAGGCGCTGCTGCTCGGGGTCGTCGGCTCGGTGCTCGGCGTGGGCGCCGGGGTGGGCCTCGCGATCGGGCTCATGGAACTCATGGGCACGATGGGCATGCAGCTGTCCACCGACGACCTGACGATCGCCTGGACGACGCCCGTCCTCGGCCTGGTCCTCGGCGTCGTCGTCACCGTCCTCGCCGCCTACCTGCCGGCCCGCCGCGCGGGCAAGGTGTCGCCGATGGCCGCGCTGCGCGACATCGGCACCCCCGCCGACGTCAAGGCCGGTGCCGTACGGGCCGTGATCGGTCTGCTGCTGACCGGCGCGGGCGGCGCCGCCCTCTACCTGGCCGGCTCGGCCGGCAAGGCGAGCGACGGCTCGCTGTGGCTGGGCGTGGGCGTGGTGGCCACGCTGATCGGGTTCGTGGTCGTCGGACCGCTGCTCGCCGGCGGTGTGGTGCGGGTGCTGAGCGCCGTGCTGCTGAGGGCCTTCGGGCCGGTCGGACGGATGGCCGAACGCAACGCGCTGCGCAACCCGCGCCGCACCGGCGCCACGGGCGCCGCGCTGATGATCGGGCTCGCGCTGGTGGCCTGCCTGTCGGTGGTGGGCTCCTCGATGGTCGCCTCGGCCACCGACCAGCTCGACAAGACCGTCGGCACCGACTTCATCGTGCAGAACGACCAGGGCGACCCGATCATCCCGCAGGCCGTGCAGGCCGTGAAGTCGGTGGACGGACTGGAGCGGGTCACCGAGTACAAGGTCCTCGACGCCGACCTGATCACCCCCGACGGCAAGCGGTCGAAGAACGAGACGATCAACGCCGCCGACCCGTCGTACGCCGAGGACGTGCGGACCAAGACGGTGGCCGGCGACCTCGCCGACGCCTATCGGCCCGACTCGATGTCCGTCTTCGAGGGCTTCGCCGAGAAGCACGGCATCAAGCTCGGCTCCACGGTGAAGGTCGACTTCCGCGACGGCACGACGGCCTCGCTCACCGTCCGCGCCATCACCAGCGACGAGGTCGTCGTCGACAAGGGCGCGATGTACGCCTCGATCAGCACGGTCGCCACGTACGTCCCGGCCGACCGGATGCCGCTCGACCTGCTCGTCTTCGCCACGGCGAAGGAGGGCCAGGAGGCGGCCGCCTACCAGGCACTCAAGGACGCCCTGCACGACTACCCGCAGTTCCAGGTCCGCGACCAGACCGACTACAAGGAGGCCCTGAAGGACCAGATCGGGCAGCTCCTGAACATGATCTACGGCCTGCTGGCCCTGGCGATCATCGTGGCGATCCTGGGGGTGGTGAACACCCTGGCGCTGTCGGTGGTGGAGCGCACCCGGGAGATCGGCCTGATGCGGGCGATCGGCCTCTCGCGCCGCCAGCTGCGCCGCATGATCCGCCTGGAGTCGGTCGTGATCGCCCTGTTCGGCGCGCTGCTCGGCCTCGGACTGGGCATCGGCTGGGGCGCCACCGCGCAGCAGCTGCTCGTCCTGGAGGGCCTGAAGGTCCTCGACATCCCGTGGCCGACGATCGGCGGCGTGTTCCTCGGCTCGGCCCTGGTGGGCCTGTTCGCGGCGCTGGTCCCGGCGTTCCGCGCGGGCCGCATGAACGTCCTGAACGCCATCGCGACCGAGTAGCCACCGCACACGGGGGTCGTAGCCACCGCACACGCGGGTCGTAGCCACCGCACACGGGGGTTGCGGAGGAGCCCGGCGCCGGGAGTCCAGGGGACTCACCGGCGCCGGGCGCTTTTCCGGGCGGGGCGCGTCTGCGGGTCCGGGGCGTGCCTGCCGGTCCGGGGCCCGTCTCCCGGACCGGGCGGTGGGGGCGAGCCCCGCCGGGCGGTGCGTGAGCGGGGACCGCCGGGCGCTGGGTGGGCGGAGGCCCGGGAAGCCGGGGTGCGAGCCCGCCCAAACGCACGGTGCGAGCCCGCCCGGACGCGCCCCCGGCTGGGGACAGCGGCGTGTCGCGGCCCGCCGGGGCCTGCGAAAAGCGGCGGTTGTCCACAGGCCCGGCGGCTGTCGGCGCACCGTCGTAGGCTGGAAACCCCCCGGCCGTACCACGCGTCGGGCGATTCGCGTTGCCCATCACCGGAACGGATAGCCCCTTAATGAGCCTGCACGGTCTGCTCGACGCCGTCGTCAAGGACGCCGCCCTCGCGGAAGCGATCAAGGCGGCCGCTGACGGCAACCGGACGCACGTCGACCTCGTCGGCCCCCCGGCGGCCCGCCCCTTCGCCATCGCCGCGCTGGCCCGCGAGGCCGGCCGCCCGGTGCTCGCCGTCACCGCGACCGGCCGGGAGGCGGAGGACCTGGCGGCGGCGCTGCGCTCGCTGCTGCCCCCGGACGGCGTGGTGGAGTACCCCTCCTGGGAGACCCTGCCGCACGAGCGGCTCTCCCCGCGCAGCGACACCGTCGGCCGCCGCCTCGCGGTGCTGCGCCGCCTGGCCCACCCCAGCCCCGACGACCCCGAGACCGGCCCGGTCTCCGTCGTCGTCGCCCCCGTGCGCTCCGTACTCCAGCCGCAGGTCAAGGGCCTCGGCGACCTGGAGCCGGTGGCGCTGAAGTCGGGACAGACGGCCGATCTGAACGAGGTCGTGGAAGCCCTCGCCGCCGCCGCGTACGCGCGCGTGGAGCTGGTCGAGAAGCGCGGCGAGTTCGCCGTGCGCGGTGGCATCCTCGACGTCTTCCCGCCCACCGAGGAACACCCCTTGCGCGTCGAGTTCTGGGGCGACGACGTCGAGGAGATCCGCTACTTCAAGGTCGCAGACCAGCGCTCCCTGGAGGTCGCCGAGCACGGCCTGTGGGCGCCGCCCTGCCGTGAGCTGCTCCTCACGGACGAGGTCCGCGAGCGGGCCGCCGCCCTCGCCGAGCAACACCCGGAGCTCGGCGAACTCCTCGGCAAGATCGCCGAGGGGATCGCCGTCGAGGGCATGGAGTCGCTGGCCCCGGTCCTGGTGGACGACATGGAGCTGCTGCTCGACGTGCTGCCCAAGGGCTCGATGGCCGTCGTCTGCGACCCGGAGCGGGTGCGCACGCGCGCCTCCGACCTGGTCGCCACCTCCCAGGAGTTCCTGCAGGCGTCCTGGGCGGCCACCGCGGGCGGCGGCGAGGCGCCCATCGACGTCGGCGCGGCCTCCCTGTGGTCCCTCGCCGACGTCCGCGACCGGGCCCGCGAGCTGGACATGATGTGGTGGTCGGTGTCGCCGTTCGCCGCCGACGAGGAGCTGGACGCCGACACCCTCAAGCTCGGCATGCACGCCCCGGAGACCTACCGCGGGGACACCGCCAAGGCGCTCGCCGACACCAAGGGCTGGCTGGCCGACGGCTGGCGCACGGTCTACGTCACCGAGGGCCACGGCCCGGCCGCCCGGACGGCCGAGGTGCTGGGCGGCGAGGGCATCGCCGCCCGTCTGGAGGCCGACCTCGCCGAGATCTCGCCGTCGGTCGTGCACGTGGCGTGCGGCTCCATCGAGCACGGCTTCGTCGACCCGCACCTGAGGCTGGCGGTACTCACCGAGACCGACCTGTCCGGGCAGCGGGCGGCCGGCCGGGACGGCACCCGCATGCCCGCGCGGCGCCGCAAGACCATCGACCCGCTCACCCTGGAGCCGGGCGACTACATCGTCCACGAGCAGCACGGCGTCGGCCGGTACATCGAGATGGTGCAGCGCACCGTCCAGGGCGCCACCCGCGAGTACCTGGTGGTGGAGTACGCCCCCGCCAAGCGCGGCCAGCCCGGCGACCGGCTGTACATCCCGACCGACCAGCTGGAGCAGATCACCAAGTACGTCGGCGGCGAGGCGCCCACCCTGCACCGCCTGGGCGGCGCGGACTGGACGAAGACCAAGGCGCGGGCGAAGAAGGCGGTCAAGGAGATCGCCGCCGACCTGATCAAGCTGTACAGCGCGCGGATGGCGGCCCCCGGGCACGCCTTCGGGCCGGACACGCCCTGGCAGCGCGAGCTGGAGGACGCCTTCCCCTACGCGGAGACCCCCGACCAGCTCACCACCATCGCCGAGGTCAAGGAGGACATGGAGAAGTCGGTCCCCATGGACCGCCTGATCTGCGGCGACGTCGGCTACGGCAAGACGGAGATCGCGGTGCGCGCCGCCTTCAAGGCCGTCCAGGACGGCAAGCAGGTCGCCGTGCTCGTCCCCACGACCCTGCTGGTGCAGCAGCACTACGGCACCTTCAGCGAGCGGTACGCGCAGTTCCCGGTGGTCGTGAAGGCCCTGTCCCGCTTCCAGACCGACGCGGAGGCCAAGGCGGTCCTGGAGGGCCTGCGCGAGGGCTCGGTGGACGTGGTCATCGGCACCCACCGCCTGTTCTCGTCGGAGACCAAGTTCAAGGACCTGGGCCTGGTCATCGTGGACGAGGAGCAGCGCTTCGGCGTCGAGCACAAGGAGCAGCTGAAGAAGCTGCGGGCCAACGTGGACGTGCTGACGATGTCGGCGACGCCGATCCCGCGCACCCTGGAGATGGCCGTGACCGGCATCCGCGAGATGTCCACGATCACCACCCCGCCGGAGGAGCGGCACCCGGTGCTCACCTTCGTCGGGCCGTACGAGGAGAAGCAGATCGGCGCGGCCATCCGCCGTGAGCTGCTGCGCGAGGGCCAGGTCTTCTACATCCACAACCGGGTCGAGTCGATCGACCGCGCGGCGGCCCGGCTGCGCGAGATCGTGCCCGAGGCGCGGATCGCGACCGCCCACGGCCAGATGTCGGAGTCGGCGCTGGAGCAGGTCGTGGTGGACTTCTGGGAGAAGAAGTTCGACGTGCTGGTGTCGACGACGATCGTGGAGTCGGGCATCGACATCTCCAACGCCAACACGCTGATCGTGGAGCGCGGCGACACCTTCGGCCTGTCCCAGCTGCACCAGCTGCGCGGCCGCGTCGGCCGGGGCCGCGAGCGCGGTTACGCGTACTTCCTGTACCCGCCGGAGAAGCCGCTGACGGAGACCGCGCACGAGCGGCTGGCGACGATCGCCCAGCACACCGAGATGGGTGCGGGCATGTACGTCGCGATGAAGGACCTGGAGATCCGGGGCGCCGGAAACCTGCTCGGCGGCGAGCAGTCCGGGCACATCGCGGGCGTCGGCTTCGACCTGTACGTGCGGATGGTCGGCGAGGCGGTCGCGGACTACCGCAGGCAGCTGGAGACCGGGGAGATCGAGGAGGAGCCGCCGCTCGAGGTCAAGATCGAGCTGCCGGTCGACGCGCACGTCCCGCACGACTACGCGCCGGGCGAGCGGCTGCGCCTGCAGGCCTACCGCGCCATCGCCTCCGCCAACTCGGAGGAGGACATCAAGGCGGTCCGCGAGGAACTGGTCGACCGCTACGGCAAGTTGCCGGAGCCGGTGGAGAACCTGCTGCTGGTGGCGGGGCTGCGGATGCTGGCGCGGGCGTGCGGCGTCGGCGAGGTCGTCCTGCAGGGCACCAACATCCGCTTCGCGCCGGTGGAGTTGCGCGAGTCGCAGGAGCTGCGGCTGAAGCGGCTGTATCCGGGCACGGTCATCAAGCCGTCCGCCCACCAGGTGCTGGTGCCCCGGCCGAAGACCGCGAAGATCGGCGGGAAGCCGCTGGTCGGCCGGGAACTGCTGGCGTGGGTCGGGGAGTTCCTGACGTCGGTGCTGGGGTCGTAGGGAGCGGACCGCGCGAGGACGGGGAGCGTCACGGCGCGAGACGGCGCAAGCCGCCCGGGAGGTCTCCGGGCGGCTTGCGATGCCATGGGGCGCCGCGGCCCTACTGCTGCTGGTCGGGCCGGTCGCCGCGGTCCATGCCGAACTGGCCTTCGATCCTCTGCTGGCCCTGGTCGACCTGGTCCTCGTACTTCTTGCCCGTCCTCTCGTTGATCTTCTGTTCCATCGCGTCGGAGGCCTTCTTGGCCTTGCCCTGCGACCCGTGGCTCTTGAACCTGTCGAAGATGCCCATTCAGAGCTCCTTCCGAGGATGACTCAAAACCGACGATACGCCCGAGATGTCCGGGGTGCCGAGTTGTGTAAGGGGAGGAAGGCGATATGAGGCCTGACAGGGGCGGGGCGGCGGTCCTCGCCGCGGGAGTGCTGCTGAGCGTCGTGACCGGCTGCACCGGGTCGTCGACGGGAGCGGGCGGACCGCGGGAGACGGCCGGCGGGGGAGCGGCCCTGGCGGCCGTGGAGTCGCTGCCCGTCAAGGGCCGGGCGCCGCGGACCGGCTACGACCGGGACCGCTTCGGCAGCCCCTGGGCCGACACCGACTCCAACCGCTGCGACACCCGCGACGACATCCTGCGCCGCGACCTGACCGGCGTCCGGCTCGGCGCGGACCGCTGCGAGGTCGCCTCCGGCACCCTCGACCCCGACCCCTACACCGGCCGGGAGGTCACCTACGTGCGCGGCCGCAGCCGGGTCGACATCGACCACGTCGTGGCCCTCTCCGACGCCTGGCAGAAGGGCGCCGGCCAGTGGGACCCGAGCAAGCGCGTCGCCTTCGCCAACGACCCGCTCAACCTCCTCGCCGTCGACGCCGGCACCAACCGCGCCAAGGGCGACGGCGACACCGCGACCTGGCTGCCGCCGAACAGGGCGTACCGGTGCCCGTACGTCGCCGCGCAGGTGGCGGTGAAGAAGAAGTACGGGCTGTGGGTGACCGCCGCCGAGAAGGCCGCGATGCGGCGGGTGCTCTCCCGCTGTCCGGAGCAGCGGCTGCCCTCGGGCGGCACCCCCACGAGGGCGCCCGAGCGGTTCCACGCCGACTGACCCGCGCACCGCCGGTCCGGCCCACGAGCGGGAGAACCGTTTCACCGGGGTCGTGTGCCCGCCTTACGGTGACCGCCATGGACTGGAAGGTGTCGACCCTCGCCGAGCGTCCCGGCATGGTGGAGCGGGTCGTCGGGATGGCGGACAGCTGGCCGGAGTTCGTGACGCGCGACCCGGTGGGCTGGGCCCACTTCCCGCGCATCGCCACCGAACTGCCGCAGTACGTGCTGTTCGCCGAGGACGAGCGTGGCGAGGTCGTCGCGAACGCCTGCAGCGTGCCGTTCGCCCTCGCCGCCGAGGGCCGCGGCGAACTGCCCGATCGCGGCTGGGACGAGGTCCTGCTGTGGGCCTTCACGGACCTGCGCCGCGGCGTGCGGCCGGACACGGTGAGCGCGATCTCCGTCTCGGTCGCCCCGCACGCCCAGGGCCTCGGCCTGTCCGCGGTGATGCTCGCGGCGATGCGCGACAACGCCCGCGCCCTCGGCTTCCGCGAGGTCGTCGCCCCGGTCCGCCCGAGCGCCAAGCACCTGGAACCGCGCACCCCGATGGCGGAGTACGCCCGCCGGGTGCGCCCCGACGGGCTTCCGCACGACCCCTGGCTGCGGGTGCACGTGCGGGCCGGTGGCACCGTCCACGCGGTGGCACCGGCCTCGATGACCGTCTCCGGCTCGCTGGAGCAGTGGCGCGACTGGACCGGCCTGCCCTTCGACACCGCGGGCGACATCGAGGTGCCCGGCGCGCTGGTTCCGGTGCGGTGCGAGCCGGAGCGCGGGTACGCGGTGTACGTCGAGCCCAACGTGTGGCTGCGGCACGCGCTCTGACGTGAGCGGGAGCGGTCGGCGGACGACGCGCCGGGTCGGGGGCGGTCAGCCGGCGAGCTCGTCCAGGTCGAGGATCTCGCCGCCCGGCTTCTTCGCCGGGACCGGCTTGCCGTAGTCGCTGAAGCTGAGCGAGTCCCGCGCACCGGCGCTCTTGGTGTCCAGGCGCAGCAGATACGGCTCGCCCTCGGTGGCGACGTACAGCGTGTACCGCTCCTTGCCGTCCTTCTCGTGCAGGACGATCGCCGGGGTGCCGTCGACGGTCGTGGTCCTGCCGCGCGTCGCGTCCGACTTCACGTCGTCGGCGTCGCCGAGCAGCTGGTCCAGGTCGCAGAACTCCGCCATGGCCTCGGCGTCGGAGCCCGTCGCGGCCATCTTGGTCCACTTGCCGGCCATCATGTCCACGACCGCGTCGGTCTCCGCCGCGGGCTCGCCCTCGGACTGGGCGCGCAGGAACGCCTCGTCGTAGCGCATGTAGAGGGTGTCGCCGGTCCGGATGAGGTCGGCCTTGCCCTCGCCCGTGCCGAAGGTGCCGGCGCACTCGCCCTCGGTGTTGACGGCCACGTCGAAGCGGATCGTGCCGCCGCTCTCCTCGTCGGGCACCTCGCCCGCCATCCGCAGCGACGAGGCGCCGGTCGTGGCCTTGACGGCCCGGTCCGCGATCTCGCCGCCGGTCAGCCCGGCGAACGGTCCCTTCGGCTTGTCGTCCGCCGTGTCTAGGCCCGGCAGGCAGCCGGTGAGGCCGACCGCGGTGGCGGCGGCGAGGCAGAGGGCGGCGAGTGTCGTACGACGCATGACAGGTCCTTGGTGAGGTGGTGTGGGCGGGCTGGGCGGCCGGCGGGGGAGGCCGGCCGCCCGGTGAGCCGCCGGGTCAGGAGGTCTTCTTCCAGTCCTGGCAGCCGGAGGTCTTGAAGTAGGCGTCCGAGGCGCTGATGGTGACGACGGCCGTGCCGGACACGTTGTTGTTCGCGATGATCGAGTCGAGGGAGTGCTCGGCGTCCTTCGCGCGCTCCCAGTAGCACAGGTCGTCCTTGTTGCCGGTGGACTTGTAGGTGCCCGGGGCGATGTCGGCGCCGACCTTGAACATGCCGCCGTTGCCGGCCATCTCGGTGGCGGGGGAGCCGTCCCCGGCGCCGGGGTCGACGGCCTCCCAGTCGTTGCAGTCGCTGGTCCTGAAGATCTTGTCGCCGGCCGGGATGGTGACGTAGCTCGTGCCGCTGACGTTGTCGTTGGCCAGCAGGGAGTCCATCTCGCCCGAGGCGTCCTTGGCGCGCTCCCAGTAGCACATCTCGTCGGTGTTGCCGGTGGTGCGGTACGTGCCGGGCTTGATGTCCGGGCCGACCTGGAAGTCGCCGTCCCCCTCGAAGGCGGTCTTCTTCCCGGCGGCCGCCTCGGAACCGGAGTCCTTCCCGGCACCGCCGCCACCGCCGCCGTCGTTGGTGCCGGAGTCGCGGTTCGCGGAGGCCGAAGAGCCCTTGTCGCCGCCGGACGCCTTGCCGTCGCCGCCCCCGGTCGCCGACACGGCGCCGATGACCACGAACCCCACGACGGCGCCCAGTGCGACCTTGGCCTTCATGCCCATGACAGTTTCCTCCCCGACGCGCGCCGGCCGCCTCCGTCCGGCGGCCGTTCGTTCGCGAGGTCAATGAGACCATGCCCTGTGAACCGAGTCAACACGGTCCACGCGACGGGACATGTACACGAGCGTGAACCCAGGGATCTTGTGCACGTCGGTATGCTCGATGCACATAAGGAACAGGCGAGGGGAGCGGGCGGGGTGCAGGACAACGCGACAGAGGTGACCGCCGCCGGGATCGCCCGGCTCGCCGGCGTCGGCCGGGCCGCCGTCAGCAACTGGCGCCGCCGCCACGCCGACTTCCCGAAGCCGGTCGGCGGCACCGAGACCAGCCCCTCCTTCGCCCTCGCCGAGGTCGAGGCGTGGCTGCGCCGCCAGGGCAAACTCGCCGAGGTCCCGCTGCGCGAACGGGTCTGGCAGCAGCTCGCCGGACACCCCGAGGGGCCGGTCACCGCCCTCACCCACACCGGCTGCGCCCTGCTGCTCATCCACGACCGGCCCACCGTCTGGCTGGAGCTGAGCGCCGGCTCCGACGAACGGCTCGCGGAACTGCTGCCCGTGGCGCTGGAACAGGTGATGGCCCCGCGCTTCGGTGCCACCGCACCCCACGCGGCGCGCCCCGGCGGCAGCGGCGAGGCGGCCCCCCTTCCGTCCTCCGGGCCCGTCCCGTCCTCCGGGCCCCTCCCGCCTTCCGTGTCCTTCCTGCCCTCCGTGCCCCTCCTGCGCGGCGCCGCCGAGCTGGCCGCCGAGCTGGGCGCCCGGCAGGCCTTCGAGTTCCTGCTCGGCCGGCACCTCGACGCCAACCCGCGCCAGTACACGCTCACGCCCGCCGAACTGTCCCGCCTCATGGCCGACCTCGCCGGCCCCGCCCGCACCGTCCTCGACCCCGCCTGCGGCACCGGCGCCCTGCTGCGCGCCGCCGCCGACCGGCCCGACCGGGAGCTGTACGCGCAGGACAGCGCCGCCGAACTCGCCGCGCTCACCGCGTTCCGGCTCGCCCTGCACACCTCGTCCACCGTCCGCGCGGCCGGCGGCGACACCCTGCGCGCCGACGCCTACCCGGAGCTGCGCGCCGACGTCGTCCTGTGCCACCCGCCGTTCAACGAGCGCAACTGGGGCCACGACGAGCTGGCGTACGACCCGCGCTGGGAGTACGGCTTCCCGGCCCGCACCGAGTCCGAGCTGGCCTGGGTGCAGCACGCGCTGGCCCGGCTGCGCGACGGCGGCACGGCCGTGCTGCTCATGCCGCCCGCCGCCGCCTCCCGCCGCTCCGGCCGCCGCATCCGCGCGGACCTGCTGCGCCGCGGCGCGCTGCGCGCCGTCGTCGCGCTGCCGGTCGGCGCCGCACCGCCGTACAACATCCCCCTGCACCTGTGGGTGCTGCGCCGGCCCGCCACGACGCCCGCGCAGCCCGAGGTACTGCTCGCGGACGCCGGGCAGTTCGCCACCGAGGGGCGCGGCGGGCCCGACTGGCACGCCGTGCGGGACGCCGTCCTCGACGCCTGGCGGTCCTTCGACCGCGCGGGCACCCTCCAGGAGCGGCCGGGCCTCGCCCGGTCCGTGCCGGTCATCGAACTCCTCGACGACGACGTGGACTTCTCCCCGGCCCGCCACCTCCCGCCGCCCACGGCGGCCGACGGCGCCGAACAGCTCACGGAGGTGCGCACCCGCCTCGGCGAGACCCTGCGGCTGACCACCGACCTCACCCCGCCCCCGGTCCGGCCGGCGCAGCCCGCGCGGTGGCCGCTCACCACGGTCGGCGAACTCGCCCGCGGGGGCGCCCTGGTGCTGCGTACCGGCGGACACGGCGGCCACGCGCGCGTGCCCGTCCTCACCGACCACGACGTCCTCGCCGGCACGGCACCCTCCGGGAGCCTGCCCGAGAGCGAGGAGGAGGCGGTGCTGACCCGGCCCGGCGACGTCGTCGTGCCGGTGCTCGGCGGCGGCGCGGTGGCGCGCGTGATCGACGACGCGACCGCCGGCGCCGCCCTGGGGCGCAACCTCGTGCTGCTGCGCCCCGATCCGGCCGCCCTCGACCCCTGGTTCCTCGCCGGCTTCCTGCGCGGCACCGCCAACAACCGCCAGGCCAGCAGCTACGCCTCCACCGCCACCCGGCTCGACGTGCGCCGCCTGCACCTGCCCCGGCTGCCGCTGGAGGACCAACGGCGCTACGGCGCGCGCTTCCGCGCCCTCGACGAGTTCGAGCGGGCGCTGCGCCACGCGAGCCGGCTCGGGGAACAGCTCGTGCGCGGCATGTACGACGGTCTGACGGACGGCACGGTCACCCCGGACTGACGGGGCGTACGACCCGCGCGGCCCGCACGGCCGGGAGCGCGGCCGGGTGACCGGTCGTGAGAAGTGATCAGCATGACAACGGTTCGGTACAACCCGGGACCGGTTGTCGGAGTCGGCCTATACGCTCGACGAGACAATCGCGCGACTTCAGGAGCAGTCATGCATGGCCACGGCTACGTGCAGCCGGTGAAACAGCCGCCACCGACGGCGTGGCTGGTCGTTCTGCGGGTGCTCTTCGTGGCGATCTCCATCCTCAGTCTCGGCTTCCTGACCTGGTCGATGCTGCTGCGCCTGGCGATCGTCACGCGGAAGTCGCTGGACTGGGGGCTGTTCGTGGCCGTGCTGGCCGTGGACGTCCTCGCCGTGGTGCTGCTCGGCACCGAACCCGGCGAGGAGATCCACACCGCGGGCGGCTGGACCGGCCTCGCGCTGCTGCTCGGCACGCTGGTGATCGTGATCGCGTACTACCTGGCCGCGGACATCCGCCACTTCCACCAGCTCCGCTACGGCCCGTACGCCCCGCGCCCGGAGCAGGCGTACGGCTATCCGCGTCCCGCCGCCCCGTACACCGCCGTCCCCGGCCCCGCCACCACCGGCACCACCGTCCCGCAGACGCCGCCGGTGTCCCCGCTGCCCCAGCCCCGGCTCCATCCGCAGCCCCCGTCCTCGCTCCCGCACACCCCGCCGCCGTCCCCGGCCCCCGTCTCCGGTGTGCCGGTGCCCCCGGCGCACACCCCGCCGCCGCAGCGCCCCGCGCCCGCCCGGATCGACCAGGTGCGCGCCGAACTCGACGAGCTGAGCGAGCTGCTGCGCCGGCAGGACGGCGAGCACGAGGGCGGACGGTGACCGTGACGGCAGGACGCGTCGTCGCCGACCGGTACGAA
Source organism: Streptomyces sp. JB150 (assembly GCF_011193355.1). Lineage (GTDB taxonomy): Bacteria > Actinomycetota > Actinomycetes > Streptomycetales > Streptomycetaceae > Streptomyces. Next base: position 3,140,475 of record NZ_CP049780.1, on the reverse strand, counting down.
CTGGCCACGCTCCTCGGGCAGGGCGGCATGGGCCAGGTCTGGACGGCCTACGACCGGCGGCTGGACCGGCGCGTGGCGGTGAAGCTGCTGCGCCCGGACAAGGTGGCCGGGCAGGAGGCCGACGAGCTGCGCCGCCGCTTCGTGCGCGAGTGCCGGGTGACCGCGCAGGTCGACCACCCGGGCCTGGTGACCGTGCACGACGCGGGCAGCGAGGGCGAGGAGCTGTTCCTCGTCATGCAGTACGTCGACGGCGCCGACCTCTCCGACCACCTCGCCGAGCACGACCCGTACCCGTGGCAGTGGGCGGTGGCGGTCGCCGCGCAGCTGTGCGCCGTCCTGAGCGCCGTGCACGCCGTGCCGATCGTGCACCGCGACCTCAAGCCGCGCAACGTGATGGTCAAGCAGGACGGCACGGTCACCGTCCTCGACCTCGGCGTCGCCTCCGTCATGGACAGCGACACCACCCGCCTGACGCACACCGGCTCCCCGATCGGCTCGCCCGCCTACATGGCGCCGGAGCAGGCGATGGGCGGCGCGGTCGGCCCGTACACCGACCTGTACGCGCTCGGCGTGCTGCTGCACGAACTGCTCAGTGGAGAGGTGCCGTTCGCGGGCTCGACGGCGCTCGGCGTGCTGCACCGCCATCTCTACGAGCCGCCGCTGCCCGTGCGCCGGATCCGCCCGGAGGTGCCCGAGGCCCTGGAGTCCCTGGTCCTGCGGCTGCTCGCCAAGGACCCGCAGCACCGGCCCGCCTCCGCGCAGGAGGTGTACGAGGAGCTGGCGCTGCTGCTGCCCGCGCGCGGGATGCCCACCGGTGCCCCCCTCGACCCCACGCGCCCGTTCGTGCGCCCGCACGCCCCCTGGCCGGACCGCCCGCGGACGCCCGCGCCCCAGCCCGCCCCCGTCACCCCGGCCGTCGAGAAGGCCGGGAAGCCGGACGTGGCCCGCGCGGTGGACGAGGTCAAGCGGCTGCTCGGCGAGGGCCGCATCACCCAGGCCGTGGACATCCTCGGCGCGATCCTGCCCGCCGCCGCCGAACAGCACGGCGAGCACTCCCCGGTCGTGCGCACCCTGCGCAAGCAGTACGCGGCGACCCTCATGGACGACGGGCAGTACCGGCGCGCGCTGCCCGAACTGCGCCGCCTCGCCGACGAACGCGCCGCCGAGGCCGGCCACGCCGACCCCCAGTCGCTGCGCTTCCGCCACGACGCCGCGCAGTGCCTGGAGCAGCTCGGCGAACCGGCGGCGGCGCTCGCCGAGTACCGGGCGCTGCTGCCGTACTACGAGAACCAGTACGTCTCCGGCAACCCGGAGCAGGCCCACGACGTGCGCCGCCGCATCGGCCACCTCCTGCTCGCCCTCGGCGACCGGGCCGCCGCCCACGACACCCTGGTCCGCCTGCTGCACGACGTGGAACGCCTCGGCGGGCCCGGCCACCCGCTCGCGGCGGAGGTGCGCCGCACCCTCCAGTGGCTGGGGCAGGTGCGCTAGGGGGTGTCTCGCCGATCATGCCAGGCTCCCGGCGTCTGGTGCCGCGCCTCGCCGCGTTGTCGTCGGTCGCCGACTCCCCCCCCGCTCGGCTGCGCTCGCGCGGGGGCACCCCCATCGCGTCGACTCCCTTCTCCGCCAAGCGATGCGCGGCACCAGACGCCGCTCGCTGATCCGGCCTGATCGACGAGACACCCCCTAGCCGGCGGGACACCCCCCAGGCGCCGTCGGCGGCGCGGCGCGGCGGTGCCGGAAGTGGCGGTGAATCGTTGGTCGAATGGGTTGGCCAGAGCCCGTCCCCTGCCTACCATCGATCATCGCAAGACTTTGTGCACCGACGCACAATCTCCTCGGGAGGTCTCCTTGCACCGCCGCCGTCGCACCGCGCTCCTGCTGTCCGCCGCGATCGCCGCGGCACCCCTCCTCACCGCCTGCGGAAACGATGCGCGTCCGGGCGCGGCGGCCGTCGTCGGGGACGAGCGGATCACCGTCGCGCAGCTGGAGAACCGCGTCGACGAGGTGCGCGCGGCCCAGCGCTCCGCGGTGGCCGACGAGGCGCAGTACGCGCAGGCCATCGCCAAGACCGGCCGCCTCACCCGCGACACCCTGCACGGCATGGTGCTGGACCGGGTGCTGCACCGGGCCGCGCGGGACGCGGGCGTCACCGTGTCCCGCAAGGAGGTCCAGGAGATGCGGTCCGGCCTGGAACAGCAGGTCGGCGGGGCGAAGGCGCTGGAGACGGCCTGGCTGCAGCAGTACAGCGTGGCGCCGGTGCGCCTGGACGAGAACCTGCGCCTCCAGCTGGAGGCGCAGAAGCTCGCCGCGAAGCTGGGCACCGACACCAGCCGGCCCGCCTTCTGGAAGGCCCTGTCCGACACGTCGCAGAAGCTCGGCGTCGACCTCAACCCGCGGTACGGCAGCTGGGACGTGGAGAAGAGCGGCCGCGTCGACGCGAAGACGCCGTGGGTGCGGGACGTCACGACGGCGGGGCAGCAGCAGCCGGCCTGACCGGGCGGCGGGTAGGCGCTCCGGGGTGGCGGGAAGGCGCTCCGGGCAGGCGGCGGAGTGGTGTGACCGAACGCCGGTGTGATGATCGCACCGGGGCTGTGGACAACCTCTGAAGTCCGTCGGCGGTGTGGGTTACGTTCGGATCGTGAACGCAACCAGCCTCGAAGGCGCCCCGGACCCCACCGCCCCCGGCCGCGTCGTCCTGCTCACCACCAGCCACCGCGTCGCCCCCGGCCTGCTGTCCTGGCCCGCGTGGCAGGCGCTGCGCGCCGCCGACCGCGTGCTGTGCGCGGACGGGGCACACCCGCAGCTGCCGTATCTCCGCGAGGCCGGCATAGCGGTCGACGAGGCCGCTCCGAACGCCGAGGAACTGGTCGACGCCTGCGCCGGGGGCCGCACGGTGGTCGTCGTCGCCACCGGCGAGGGCGAGCCCGCACTGACCGACGGCCTGGCCCGGCTCGCCGGATCCGGCAGGGTCAGGATGCCCGAGCTGGAGCTGCTGCCCGCCTCCTACGACCTGCCCGGCGCCCGCCTCCTCGACCTCGTGCAGGTCATGGACCGCCTCCGCGCGGAGTGCCCCTGGACCTCCCAGAAGACCCACAAGGGCCTCGCCAAGTACGCCATCGAGGAGGCGTACGAGCTGGTCGAGGCGATCGAGGACGGCGACCGCGAGGAGCTGCGCGAGGAGCTGGGCGACGTCCTGCTCCAGGTCGTCTTCCACTCCCGGATCGCCGAGGAGGACCCGGACGCGCCGTTCTCCATCGACGACGTCGCCGGGGGCATCGTCGCCAAGCTGATCCACCGCCACCCGCACGTGTTCGGCGACGAGACCGCCACCACCCCCGAGGAGGTCAAGGAACACTGGCTGCGCACCAAGGCCGAGGAGAAGCGGCGCACGTCGGTGACCGAGGGCGTCCCCCTGCACCAGCCGGGCCTCGCCCTGGCCGCGAAGCTGGCCGGCCGGGTCCGCACGGCGGGCCTGGAGGTCCCCCTCCCGCCGGCCGAGGGCATCGGCTACGAACTCCTCGCCCTCGCGGCCCGCGCCGAATCCGAGGGCACCGACCCGGAGGCGGCCCTGCGGGCGGCTGCGCGGGCGTACCGGGACGCGATCGTCGCCTATGAGAGGGCAGTCAAGAAGGAGGGGTAGGTACCGGGGAAAGGCGTACCGAGAACGGAGCACGGCATGCCCCACTCCGCCGACAAGAGGCCCACACACCCGGGTGACCGGCTCAAGGAACTCCGGCTCACCAGGGGCCTCACCCAAGAAGGCCTCGCGGAACGCGCCCAGCTGAGCCCGGGAGTCGTGAAGAAGCTCGAACGGGGCGGCACCGCCCGCCTGGAGACGTACCACGCCCTGGCCCGCACCCTCGGTGTCCGCACCTCCGCGCTGTTCGAACCGGGCGGACCGCACGCCACCACGCGCGGCGACGACGACAACATCGACCTGATGCCGCTCCGCCAGGCGCTCGCGCCACCGGTCACGCTGGGCGGGCGCCTGACCGACGCGATCGCCGAGCCCGACCTCGACCGGCTCCGGTCCACCGCCGCCGAGGTCGGCACGGCCTACCACCGCGACGACTACGGCTACGTCGCCGACTTCCTGCCCTCCCTCGTCCACGCCGCCCACGCCGCCGCCGACCACTTCGACCACGGCCCCGAACACACCGAGGCACTGCGGATCCGCTCCGACGTGCTCCAGATGGCCGGCCGCTATCTCACCCAGGTCCGCGCGTACGACCTCGCCCACATCGCGCTGCGCGACGCCATCGAGGACGCCGCACGGATCAAGGACATGGGGGGCGTCGCCGCGGCCGTGTACCAGCAGGGCTGGCTGCTGATGCGGCAGGGCCGCCTGGACGAGGCCGAGCAGGTCAGCATCGCCACGGCGGACGCCGTCGAGCCCCGGATCTCACGGGCCACCCGTCAGGCGCTCGGCGCCTGGGGAAAGCTGCTGGTGCACGGCAGCGCGGCCGCCGCCCGCAACAACCGGCCCCGGGAAGCCCGCGACATCCTCCGGCTGGGCCGTACGGCGGGGGCCGCGCTCGGCGGCGCGCAGGCCGTCGCGGTGTCCTCGTGGGGGCGGTTCGACTGGCGGACGGTCGCCTTCCAGGGCATCGAGAACCAGCTGGTGGCGGAGAAACCCGACCGGGTGCTGCGCCTGTCGGAGCGGATGCCCCAGCCGGCCGACGCGAAGGGACGGCAGTTCATGCGCCGTCATCTGCTGGACGTGGCGCAGGCCCACGTGATGCTGCGGCAGACGGACGCGGCGACGGACATCCTGGGCTCGCTGATGGACGAGACACCGCAGTGGCTGCGGCACCAGCGGATGGCCGCCGACACGTTCCACGAAGTACTGCGCAGGAGCAAGCGGCGCAGTCTGACCTCGAAGCAGCGGGAACTCGCGGCGTTCTTCGGCACCCGGTAACAGGGGCACGTTCCGTGTCCGCCCCGGTGAGCCGTCGCCGTAACGGACACGCGGCGTGCCTGTCCGCTCACCACCCCTCGCCTTACGCTCGGTGACGCAACGATCACCGAAACGCGGAGGTGAGAGGCGTGCCACCCAGCGACACGACCGCCCCCTTGGACATCCCCGCCCTGCGCGCCGCCGCGCGGACCCTGCTCGCGGACGACGCCCGACTCCCCTCAACCGAGGACGAGTTGGAGACGCTGACGCTCCAGCTGCGGGGGGCACCTCATGCTGTCCCTGCCCGTGGTCGAGGCGCTGGCCGACGCGCTGCCGGAGGACGACCCGCCGCGCGCCTGCGCGAACGTCGCCGTCATGAGGGCCCGTACGCGCATGAGCCTCGCGCCGGGCCGTACGCTGCCCGCGCGACTCGCGTACGCCCAGCGGCTGGCCCGGTCCGTCAGCACGCTGTGCGACCACTACGAGAACCTGAGCGGCGGGCACCCGGTCGTGCTGTACCCGCAGCCGGTCGCGCTGCTCGGGCTGTGGAACCACTGCCTCGGCTGCGAGACCTGCATGGCGACGGACGAGCACGGTGTGAACGCCAACCTGTGCTGCCCGGCCGCCGACGCGCTGTACGAGGACTACCGGCGAGCGCCACGGCACGTGGACCTCACGGCCGTGGGCGGGGGCGGGCGGCCGTGACGGCACAGGAGCGGCCGATCGACCTCGGCCCGCCCCTCGACCCGCCGGCCGCGCGGCCGGACTGCGCGGTGTGCCAGGCGCTCGCCCGGCAGCGCGCGGAGGCGGCGGCGCGGGGCGACCACTCGCGGGTCACCGACTGCGACGTGGAGATCCGCAACCACCACGCCCCGGTACGCCGCCCGGCCTCGGGATGAGGACGGCGGCCGCCTGCGGATACCGTCGACGACGTGACCGACCAGCCCCACCCCCCGCAGTCCCGCCCCCGGCAGCCCCAGTCCGCCGCCCCGGCCCTGTTCACCTGGGAGTTCGCCACCGACCCGTACCCCGCCTACGCCTGGCTGCGCGAGCACGCCCCGGTGCACCGGACGCGGCTGCCCAGCGGGGTGGAGGCCTGGCTGGTCACCCGGTACGCCGACGCCAGGCAGGCGCTGGCCGACCAGCGGCTGTCGAAGAACCCGGAGCACCACGCCGAACCGGCGCACGCCAAGGGCAAGACGGGCATTCCGGGTGAGCGCAAGGCGGAGCTGATGACGCATCTGCTCAACATCGACCCGCCGGACCACACCCGGCTGCGCCGCCTGGTGTCGAAGGCGTTCACGCCCCGGCGCGTCGCGGAGTTCGCGCCGCGCGTGCAGGAGCTGACCGACCGCCTCATCGACGGGTTCGCCCGCACCGGGTCCGCCGACCTCATCCACGAGTTCGCCTTCCCGCTGCCCATCTACGCCATCTGCGACATGCTGGGCGTACCGCGCGAGGACCAGGACGACTTCCGGGACTGGGCGGGCATGATGATCCGGCACGGCGGAGGGCCGCGCGGCGGGGTGGCGCGCTCGGTGAAGAAGATGCGCGGCTATCTCGCCGACCTCATCCACCGCAAGCGCGAGGCCCTGCCCGCCGAGCCCGCGCCCGGCGAGGACCTGATCTCGGGTCTCATCCGCGCCTCCGACCACGGCGAGCACCTGACCGAGAACGAGGCGGCGGCGATGGCGTTCATCCTGCTGTTCGCCGGTTTCGAGACCACCGTCAACCTCATCGGCAACGGCACCTACGCCCTGCTGACCCACCCGGAACAGCGCGAGCGCCTCCAGCGCTCCCTGGCGGCCGGGGAGCGCGCTCTGCTGGAGACCGGAGTGGAGGAACTCCTGCGCTACGACGGCCCGGTGGAGCTGGCCACCTGGCGCTTCGCCACCCGGCCGCTCACCATCGGCGGTCAGGACATCGCCCCCGGCGACCCGGTCCTCGTCGTGCTCGCCGCCGCCGACCGCGACCCCGCCCGGTTCGCCGACCCCGACACCCTGGACCTCGCCCGCCGCGACAACCAGCACCTCGGATACGGGCACGGCATCCACTACTGCCTGGGCGCCCCGCTCGCCCGCCTGGAGGGCCAGACCGCGCTCGCCACCCTCCTCACCCGCCTGCCGGACCTGCGGCTCGCCGCGGACCCCGCGGACCTGCGCTGGCGCGGCGGGCTCATCATGCGCGGACTGCGCACGCTGCCCGTGGAGTTCACGCCGCAGCGGTGAGGCGCGCCCGGCCCTGCGCGCGCAGTCGCCCTGTGCCGCCGCAAAGGTGACACGCACTCACCTCTGTGATCTTCACGTTATCTGCGCGGCATGAACTTGTGACAAGTGATCGTCTGCCGATACGTTCACCCATCAGTGTGACGGCGGTGATCACAGCATCTCCGCCGCGCCGTCACCGTTGTCTCGCGAAAGGTCTCCGCATGCTCTCCGGGAACGGTCGTCACCGTCGCCCCCGCCAGGCTCCGGCCCTCATCGTCGCGGCCGGAGTGACCGGTTCCGCCATCGCCATCCCGCTCCTCGGCGCGAGCGGCGCGAGCGCCGCCAGCGGGGTCACGTGGGACAGGGTCGCGGAGTGCGAGAGCGGTGGCTCCTGGAGCGCGGACAACGGCAACGGCTACTACGGCGGCCTCCAGATCTCCCAGGAGAACTGGGTGAAGTACGGCGGCCTGGACTACGCCGAGAGCCCCGACGTGGCCAGCCGTTCGCAGCAGATCGCCGTGGCCGAGAGAATCCTGGCCGCCGAGGGCGTGGCGGCCTGGCCCACCTGCGGTGTGCTCGCCGGCCTCGACGGCGACTCCGCCGCTCCGGGCGTCGACACCGGCCTGGCGGCCGACGCCGCGTCGGGCGTGTCGGCCACGCCGGACGCCGACGGCTCCTCGGCGAGCCCCGAGTCCGGCTTGTCCGACTCGTCGCGATCCTCGGAAACCTCCGGTTCCTCCGGTTCCTCCGGCTCCTCGGGTCCGGGCGAATCCTCCGCATCGCGCGGGACTTCCGGCGGCTCCGGTTCCTCCGGGGCTGCGGAAGATGCCGAATCGTCCGGTTCTGCCGCGACTTCGCCGTCTCCGAGCGCCTCCGGCCCCGCGTCCTCGGGCAACGGCGACTCCTCCGCGGCCTCCACCAAGCGGGACGACTCGGACAACTCCGGCCACAATGACCCGTCTTCGGGAGCCGCCGACACCGGCTCCACCGGCACCGGGCGCCACCGCGGCGACAGCGCCGAGGAGGAGGCCGCCGACAGCCGTACGACCGAGCCCTCCGGCCGGCACGCCTCGCGCGACTCCGCCGCCGCCCGCGACGCGGCCGACGGCACCTACACGGTCCGCGCCGGCGACAGTCTGTGGGGCATCGCGGACTCCCTTGAGCTGGACGGTGGATGGTCCGCGCTGTACGCCGAGAACAAGGCGACCGTGGGCACCGACCCCGACCTCATCCTCCCCGGTCAGACGCTGGAGGTAGGGGTTGAACCGGGAGAAAAGTAGCGGGACTTCAGCACACGGTTCGCGGTGAATGTCCGTTATAAACACGGTGAGAGATAGGTCTCAGAAGCCCTGATCGTCTTTGAAAATCCGCCGATCGCCTGGCTACGGTCGAAGCCGCTCGTCACCGCGAGCCCCGGCTGCCGCAACGCCGAATCCTGCCAGCGGCCGCCCGGGAACAGTCGTCGCTTCAAGCGCCGTAGGCAGGAGCGGGGGACCCAAGGTAAGTGCCGGTCCCGGCCGTTGAGGAGACTCGACACCGGTACCGGCTCGGGGTGAAGCCGCGGCTCGCAAGAGCCGCGGCCGGGCAACTCAACCGGCCCGAACCCGACAGCTCACCTCGCAGGCGTCGGTGAGGGGATCGATCCATGCTGTTTTCCGGCAAGGGCAAGCACCGTCGTCCGTTCAAGGCCACCCGCGCCATCGCGCTCGCCGGTGTCACCGGCGCCGCCGTCGCCGCTCCGCTGATGGCGGCCGGCAACGCCTCCGCCGCCACCGCCGCCGAGTGGGACGCCGTTGCCCAGTGCGAGTCCGGTGGCAACTGGTCCATCAACACCGGCAACGGCTACTACGGCGGTCTGCAGTTCTCCGCCTCGACCTGGGCCGCGTACGGTGGCACGCAGTACGCCGCCACCGCCGACCAGGCCACCAAGGAGCAGCAGATCGCCATCGCCGAGAAGGTCCTCGCGGGCCAGGGCAAGGGCGCGTGGCCGCACTGCGGTGTCAACCTCTCCAGCGCTCCGTACAACGGCGACTCCGCCGAGGGCACCGGCTCCGCCCCCGCCCGGGAGACCGAGGAGCAGCCGGCCTCCCGCTCCGCCGAGCGCCCGGCCGCCGAGCCGGCCCCGAAGGCCGAGAAGACCGTCACCACCCCGACCGGCAAGAAGGTCGAGAAGGGTGACGGCGAGTACAAGGTGGTCAAGGGCGACACCCTCAGCACCATTGCCGCGGAGCACGACGTCAAGGGCGGCTGGCAGAAGCTGTTCGAGCTGAACAAGGACATCGTCGACGACGCCGACGTCATCTACCCGGGCCAGCAGCTGCACCTCAAGTAAGAAGACAAGAGGCAGGCGGCAGCCCCGCAGTCTCCCCGCCCCGGTGCGTCTCCCCCGTACGCACCGGGGCGGGGGCATGTCCGGGCGCGCAAGCCGGCCGCGTGCCGTGACCGCGACCGTGGCCGTGAATTTTCCGGAACGGTCTTTGTTCCGTTCGGAAACAATTTACTCTCGGTTCCGTCCACGGGGTGGGCGGTCGGCTGGCCGATCCCCCGGAGCCGGTTAGGCTCGTCTCGCAGAGCCACACCCGCGGTTCTGCCCACCGCGTCACATCCACGAAGGAGATGCTCGTGCCGTCCATCGACGTCGTCGTAGCCCGGGAAATCCTGGACTCCCGAGGCAACCCCACGGTCGAGGTCGAGGTCGGCCTCGACGACGGCAGCACCGGTCGTGCCGCCGTCCCGTCCGGCGCCTCCACGGGCGCCTTCGAGGCCATCGAGCTGCGCGACGGCGACTCGAACCGCTACCTCGGCAAGGGTGTCGAGAAGGCCGTGCTCGCCGTGATCGAGCAGATCGGCCCGGAGCTGGTCGGTTACGACGCCACCGAGCAGCGCCTGATCGACCAGGCCATGTTCGACCTGGACGCCACCGACAACAAGGGCTCGCTCGGCGCCAACGCCATCCTCGGCGTCTCGCTCGCCGTCGCGCACGCCGCCTCCGAGGCCAGCGACCTGCCGCTCTTCCGCTACCTGGGCGGCCCCAACGCGCACCTGCTCCCGGTGCCGATGATGAACATCCTGAACGGCGGCTCGCACGCCGACTCCAACGTGGACATCCAGGAGTTCATGATCGCCCCGATCGGCGCGGAGTCCTTCTCCGAGGCCCTGCGCTGGGGCGCCGAGGTCTACCACACCCTCAAGAAGGTGCTGAAGAACCGCGGCCTGTCCACCGGCCTCGGCGACGAGGGCGGCTTCGCCCCGAACCTCGGCTCCAACCGCGAGGCCCTCGACCTCATCCTCGAGGCGATCAAGGAGGCCGGCTACACCCCCGGCGAGCAGATCGCCCTCGCCCTCGACGTGGCCGCGTCCGAGTTCTACAAGGACGGCGTGTACGTCTTCGAGGGCAAGAACCGCTCCGCCGCCGAGATGACCGAGTACTACGCCGAGCTGGTCGAGGCGTACCCGCTGGTCTCCATCGAGGACCCGCTGTTCGAGGACGACTGGGAGGGCTGGAAGACCATCACCGCCCAGCTCGGTGACAAGGTCCAGCTCGTCGGCGACGACCTGTTCGTCACCAACCCCGAGCGCCTGGCCAAGGGCATCGAGGAGGGCGCCGCGAACGCCCTGCTGGTGAAGGTGAACCAGATCGGCTCGCTCACCGAGACCCTGGACGCCGTCGAGCTGGCCCAGCGCAACGGCTACAAGTGCATGATGTCCCACCGCTCCGGCGAGACCGAGGACGTCACCATCGCCGACCTCGCCGTCGCCACCAACTGCGGCCAGATCAAGACCGGCGCCCCGGCCCGCTCCGAGCGCGTCGCCAAGTACAACCAGCTGCTGCGCATCGAGGAGATCCTCGACGACGCCGCGGTGTACGCCGGCCGCAGCGCCTTCCCGCGCTTCAAGGGCTGAGCACCGCGGCCGTGCAGGGCTGACGCCCGCGCAGGAAAGCGTCGTACGTACGTCCCCGTACTCGGTCCCGTACCGTGTGCGGGGACGTACGCGCGTGAACGGGAGGCGGGACGATGGCCGTGAGGGACCGGGACCGGTTCTCCACCGCGACCAGGATCAGACTGCTCGGCGAGCAGACCGCCGCCCGTGTCTACCGCTCGCAGACCAAGCGGCAGGCCCGCCGCTCCCGGCTGACCGGCCGGGCCGCGCTGCTCGCGCTGGTGGTCTGCTCGCTGGTCGTGGCGCTCGCCTACCCGATAAGGCAGTACGTCGCCCAGCGCGCCGAGATCGCCGATCTGGAACGGGAGCAGCGGCAGGCGCGCGAGCGCGTCGAACGGCTGCGCGACCAGAAGGCGCGCTGGCAGGACGACGCGTACGCCGAGCAGCAGATCCGCAAGCGGCTGCACTATGTGATGCCCGGCGAGACCGGGTACGTGGTGATCGACCCGGACGCGGCCGAGCAGTCCCGCGCCGACACGGGCGGGGCCGACCGCCCCTGGTACTCGAACGTCTGGGACGGCGTCGACAAGGCCGACGCCGCCGACGCCCCGGACCGTTGAACGGACACAGAAAGACAGGCATGGACACGCCCCCGCCGCCCACCCCGCGCACCGAGCCCACCGACGCGGACGTCGAGGCCTTCCAGCAGCAGCTCGGCCGACCGCCGCGCGGGCTGCGCGCGATCGCCCACCGCTGCCCGTGCGGGCAGCCGGACGTCGTGGAGACGGCCCCGCGGCTGCCCGACGGCACGCCCTTCCCGACGCTGTACTACCTGACGTGCCCGAAGGCCAACTCGGCCATCGGCACGCTGGAGGCGAACGGCGTGATGAAGGAGATGACGGCCCGGCTGGAGAGCGACCCCGAGCTGGCCGCCGCGTACCGCGCCGCTCACGAGGACTACATCCGGCGCCGCGACGAGATCGAGGAGCTGAAGGGCTTCCCGAGCGCCGGCGGCATGCCGGACCGGGTCAAGTGCCTGCACGTGCTGGTCGCCCACTCGCTGGCCGCCGGCCCCGGCGTGAACCCGCTGGGCGACGAGGCCCTGGCCATGCTGCCGGAGTGGTGGCGCAAGGGCTCCTGCGTGACCCTCGCCGGTGAGGAGGGCGGACAGTGACCCGGGTCGCCGCCGTCGACTGCGGTACGAACTCCATCCGCCTCCTGGTCGCCGACTGCGACCCGGCCACGGGTGAACTGGCGGAACTGGACCGCCGGATGACGATCGTGCGGCTCGGCCAGGGCGTCGACCGCACCGGGCGGCTGGCCCCCGAGGCGCTGGAGCGCACCTTCGCGGCCTGCCGCGAGTACGCGGCCGTCATCGCGGAGTACGGCGCCGAGCGGCTGCGGTTCGTGGCCACCTCCGCCTCGCGCGACGCCGAGAACCGCGACGAGTTCGTGCGCGGGGTCGTGGACATCCTCGGCGTCGAGCCCGAGGTCATCAGCGGCGACCAGGAGGCCGAGTTCTCCTTCACCGGCGCCACCAAGGAGCTGGCCGGCCACGACCACCTGGAGCGGCCCTTCCTGGTGGTGGACATCGGCGGCGGCTCCACGGAGTTCGTCGTCGGCGAGGAGCACGTGCGCGCCGCCCGCTCGGTGGACGTCGGCTGTGTCCGGATGACCGAGCGGCACCTGGTGGTGGACGGCGCGGTCACCGATCCGCCCACCGAGAAGCAGATCGCGGCCATGCGCGCCGACATCGAGGCCGCGCTCGACCTGGCCGAGCGGACCGTGCCGCTGCGCGAGGCGCGCACGCTGGTGGGTCTGGCCGGTTCGGTGACGACGGTCTCCGCGATCGCCCAGGAGCTGCCGGAGTACGACTCGGCGGCCATCCACCACTCCCGGATCTCCCGTGACCGGGTCCGCGAGATCACCGACTGGCTGCTGCGCTCCACCCACGCCGAGCGCGCCGCCGTGCCGTCCATGCACCCCGGCCGGGTCGACGTCATCGCCGCGGGCGCCCTCGTCCTCCTGGCGATCATGGAGCGCGTCGGCGCGGAGGAAGTCGTGGTGAGCGAACACGACATCCTCGACGGCATCGCGTGGTCGGTGGCGTAGCTCTCTTTTGCTACTCGCCGGTAGCCGGCGGTTGAGCAGCCTGGATACCGTATGAGCGACACGCGGGGGGCCCTTCCATGGCCCCTCGTTGACATGCCGTCGGGAAAGTTCGTGAAGTTCTTCACAAGGAAATCGGCCCTACCGGGGCACGGATAGGGGCCGGTTGGCCCTTCTGGGGGTTACCGGGGCTGTTGAACATGTTCAGAAGAGGGCTCCGCCGACCCTGCGGATCTCGCGTCGAAGAACGTGTTTCGACGGCCTCACGCACCCGCACGTCGCCCAGAGAGGCAGCTCAAGCGCCATTGACAACGGAGTTGGGACGCTCACGGTTCCCGCACTTAGACATGATCTAAGTCACGCGAGCCGGGGAGTGTAGCACAGGGCCTGTCAAAGCTTGTGAAGGGGCGCACGAACCACCCCCTCCAACCGGGTGGATACTCGATGGCATGAGCACCACGGAGCGTCCCAGGATCCTCGTAGTAGGCGGTGGGTACGTAGGCCTGTACGCAGCTCGGCGCATCCTCAAGAAGATGCGCTACGGCGAGGCGACCGTCACGGTCGTCGACCCCCGGTCGTACATGACCTACCAGCCCTTCCTCCCCGAAACCGCCGCCGGCAGCATCTCCCCGCGGCACGTCGTCGTCCCGCTGCGACGCGTGCTGCCCAAGGCGGAGGTCCTCACCGGCCGGGTCACCACCATCGACCAGGACCGCAAGGTCGCCACGATCGCCCCGCTGACCGGCGAGGCGTACGAGCTGCCCTTCGACTACCTGGTGATCGCGCTCGGCGCCGTCTCCCGCACCTTCCCGATCCCCGGCCTCGCCGAGCAGGGCATCGGCATGAAGGGCATCGAGGAGGCCATCGGCCTGCGCAACCACGTGCTGGAGCAGCTGGACAAGGCCGACTCCACCACCGACGAGGAGATCCGCCGCAAGGCACTCACCTTCGTCTTCATCGGCGGTGGCTTCGCCGGCGCCGAGACCATCGGCGAGGTCGAGGACATGGCCCGCGACGCGGCCAAGTACTACAAGAACGTGTCCCGCGAGGACATGCGCTTCATCCTCGTCGACGCCGCCGACAAGATCCTCCCCGAGGTCGGCCCCAAGCTCGGCCAGTACGGCAAGGAGCACCTGGAGAGCCGCGGCGTCGAGGTCTACCTCTCCACGTCGATGGACTCCTGCGTCGACGGCCACGTGGTGCTGAAGAACGGCCTGGAGGTCGACGCCAACACCATCGTGTGGACCGCCGGCGTCAAGCCGAACCCGGCCCTGGCCCGCTTCGGCCTGCCGCTCGGCCCCCGCGGCCACGTCGACTGCGAGCCCACCCTCCAGGTCAAGGGCACCGACTACATCTGGGCCGCGGGCGACAACGCCCAGGTCCCGGACCTCGTCGGCCGCAAGGCGGGCAACGAGAACGCCTGGTGCCCGCCGAACGCCCAGCACGCGCTGCGCCAGGCCAAGGTCCTCGGCGACAACGTGGTCTCCGGCATGCGGGGCTTCCCGCAGAAGGAGTACAGCCACGCCAACAAGGGCGCGGTCGCGGGCCTCGGCCTGCACAAGGGCGTCGCGATGATCGTCATGGGCAAGATGAAGATCAAGCTCAAGGGACGTCTCGCCTGGTACATGCACCGCGGCTACCACGGCCTGGCCATGCCGACCTGGAACCGCAAGATCCGCGTCTTCGCGGACTGGACCCTCGGCATGTTCCTCAAGCGCGAGGTCGTCTCCCTCGGCGCCCTGGAGTCCCCGCGCGAGGAGTTCTACGAGGCCGCCAAGCCGGCCCCGGCCCCCGCCGCCACCGCCGCGCCGAAGACCGAGGAGCGGGCCAAGGCCTCCTGACCCCCGGTCACCTCAGCGACACCCCGAAGGGGCCGCCTGCCATCCGTGGTGCGGGCGGCCCCTCCGGTGTTCCCCGGCCACCCGGCCCGCCACCTGACCCGCCACCCGCCCCGCCCCACAGGGTTTTGCCCAGCCGTAACGCGCGTGGGGGACTGCGCTGCGCGGCCGCAGGTGTTTACGTGGTGTCGGACTTTCCGGGATCGCTGTCACGGAGGTGGGCACCATGGCGGACGCCGCGCCGCGGCTGAGGGAGCTGTTCGAGCAGGTGCTGGGAGTGCCGCTCCCGGTCGGGATCCGGGCCTGGGACGGCTCGCAGGCCGGGCCGCCGGGCGCTCCGGTGCTGGTCGTGCGCCACCGGCGCGCGCTGCGCAGGCTGTTGTGGAAGCCGGGCGAGCTGGGGCTGGCGCGGGCCTGGGTCGCGGGCGACCTCGACGTCGAGGGCGATCTGTACGCGGCGCTCGACCTGATGGCCGGGCTCCTCTGGGAGCGGGACGAGGACGCCCGCACCCTCGCGGAGGCCTTGCGTGATCCCGGGGTCCGGGCCGCCGTACGGGGCCTGGTGCGGATGGCGGGGCCCGCGCTGCCGCCCGCACCGCCGAAGGAGGAGGTCCGCCGGCGGCGCCATCTGCACACCCGGCGCACCGACAGACGGGCCATCAGCCACCACTACGACGTGGGCAACGACTTCTACGAGCTGGTGCTCGGCCCGTCCATGGTCTACTCGTGCGCCTACTGGCAGGCCCCCGAGGACCAGGGCGGCACCCTGGAGGACGCCCAGCGCGACAAGCTCGAACTCGTCTGCCGCAAGCTCGCCCTGCGCCCCGGCCGGCGACTGCTCGACGTGGGCTGCGGCTGGGGCTCGATGGCCATCCACGCCGCCCGCGAGCACGGGGTGAGCGTCGTCGGCATCACGCTCTCGCAGGAGCAGGCGGCCTACGCCCGCAAGCGGGTCGCCGACGAGGGGCTGACCGACCGGGTCGAGATCCGCGTCCAGGACTACCGCGACGTCACCGACGGCCCCTACGACGCCGTCTCCTCCATCGGCATGGCCGAACACGTCGGGTCGGAGCGGTACCTGGAGTACGCCCGGACCCTGCACCGCCTGCTGGCGCCGGGCGGGCGGCTGCTCAACCACCAGATCGCGCGCCGCCCGCAGCGCGACGAATCCGCGTACGACGTCGACGCGTTCATCGACGCCTACGTCTTCCCCGACGGCGAGCTGGCCCCCCTCGGCACCACCGTCTCCCAGCTGGAGCGCGCCGGGTTCGAGGTGCGCGACGTGGAGTCGATCCGCGAGCACTACGCGCTCACCCTGCGCCGCTGGGTCGCCAACCTGGAGGCCGGCTGGGAGCGGGCCGTGGGGCTGGCCGGCTTCGGCCGGGCCCGGGTCTGGCTGCTGTACATGGCCGCCTCCGCCCTGTCCTTCGAGCACAACCGCATCGGCGTCAACCAGGTCCTCGCCGTGCGCACGCCCGAGTCCGGGGGGTCCGGGATGCCGCTGCGGTCCCGCACCTGGAACGTCTGAGAACGCCTGAGAGCGTCTGAGCACCCGAGGGCCCCGCTCCCGATCGCGGGAGCGGGGCCTTCGTGGCTCGTGCGGTACCGCCGCCGCTACTCCGACTTGATCGCCGTCAGCATGTTCAGCCGGGCCGCGCGGCGCGCCGGCCACAGCGCCGCCAGGACGCCGACCGTGGCCGCCAGCAGCAGGAACACGCCCATCCGGGCCCACGGCAGGACCAGTTCGTACGTCGCCAGGCTGTCCGCCATCAGCTCCCCGGCCGCCCAGCCGAAGAACACGCCGAGGCCGATGCCGAGGACGCCGCCGAACAGCGAGATGACCAGGGACTCCAGACGGACCATCCGCTTGATGCCGGTGCGGTCCAGGCCGATCGCGCGGAGCATGCCGATCTCCTGGGAGCGCTCGAAGACCGACATCGCCAGCGTGTTGATGACACCGAGGACGGCCACGATCACCGCCATGGCCAGCAGGCCGTAGAGCATGTTCAGCATCATCGTGAACATCTGTGCGATCTCGTCGGAGATGTCCTGCTTGTCCTGCACCCTGACGGCCGGGTTGGAGCCGAGGGTCTTCTCCAGCCGGTCCTTGGTCGCGGCCGAGGCGCCGTCGGCGGTCCGCACCAGGACCTGCATGTCCGCCGGGTCGCTCTGGTGCGCGGTGAGGACGGGCAGGTCGAGCATGATGCCGCGCATCATCTCGTTCGGCTGGTAGACGCCCGCGACGGTCAGCCGCTCCTTCGCGCCGTCCTCGAAGGACGCGGTGAACACCGACCCGGCCTTCCAGCCGTGCGACTTGGCGGTGTCCTCGTCCACGACCACCCGGTCGCCGCCGACCTGGAACCTGCCGTCCTCGACCGGCAGCGCGGTCAGCTCGCCGATCGTGTCACCGGTGACACCGGTGAGGTACTCGGTGTCGCCGTCGATGCGCGCCGGCGCGTTGCGCATCGGGCTGGTCGCGGTGACGCCCTCGGTCCCGCGCAGCCTCTCCTCGACGTCCGGGGAGAGCGGGGTGCCGTTCGCCATGGAGACGACGTAGTCCGCGCGGATCGAGTCCGAGGCCATCTTGTCGATCGCGTTCTGCAGACTGCCCGCCATCACCGTCATCCCGGTGATCAGGGTCAGGCCGATCATCAGCGCGGAGGCGGTGGCGGCCGTACGGCGCGGGTTGCGCACCGAGTTCTGCCGGGCCAGCTTCCCCGCCACCCCGAAGATCCGCAGCACCGGCGACGCGGCCGCGATCAGCGGCCGGGACAGCAGCGGCGTCAGCACGAACACCCCGATGATCAGCAGGCAGGCGCCCAGGCCCATCGGCGCCTGGCCGTCCGAGCCGCCCATGGAGGTCGCCGCGACGACGACCGCGACACCGGCCCCGGCGAACAGCGCGCCGATCGTGTTCCGCAGCACCAGCGACTTCACCGTCGCCTGGGCGTGCACACTGCTCATCGCGGCCACCGGCGGGATCTTCGCCGCGCGGCGCCCCGGCAGCCAGGCGGCCAGCATGGTGACGAGGACACCGACCGCGAGCGCGGCGGCGACCGTACCGGGCGTGACCACCAGCGGGCCGTCCGGCACCGTCTCGCCGAGCGAGCCCAGCAGCGAGCGCAGGCCCGCGCCGACCCCGATGCCCGCGGCCAGTCCGGTCACCGCGGCGACCACGCCCACCACGAACGCCTCGATCAGCACCGAGCGGGTGACCTGGCGGCGGGAGGCGCCGACCGCGCGCAGCAGCGCCAGCTCCTTGGTGCGCTGGGCGACCAGCATCGTGAAGGTGTTGGCGATGATGAAGGTGCCGACGAACAGCGCGATCCCGGCGAACACCAGCAGGCCCTGCTTCAGCCCGCTCATCGACGAGGCGATCGCCTCCGCCTGCTCCTCGGCCAGCCGCTGCCCGGTGGTGGTCTCCACGAGATCCGCGGGCAGCGCCTTGTCCAGCTGCGCCTTGAGCGCGCCCTGGCTGACGCCCGGCTTCGCCTTGACGGCGATCTGGTCGTACGTGCCCGTCTTGCCGAACAGCCGCTGCGCGGTCGCCGTGTCGAACAGGGCGAGGCTGCCGCCGGCGGCGACGTTGCCGTCGTCGGTGGTGAAGACGCCGGCGATCCTCGGCGTCAGGACCGGGCCGTCCACCGACAGGCGCAGGGTGTCGCCGACCCGGTAGCCGGTGCGCTCGGCGGTCTTCGCGTCGATGACGACCTCGCCGCGGCCCTTGGGGGCGTGGCCCTCGACGAGCGGGTAGCGCGGGTCGTCGGCGCCCCAGTAGTTGCCGCCCTGCGACTGGAAGCCGGTGCCGACCAGCTTGCCGTCCTTGTCGGCGAGGGCGGTGAAGCCGGTGACGACGCCGATGGCCGACTCGGCGCCCGGCACCCGTGCGCTCTTGTCGAGCATGGCCCCGGTCAGCTCGGGGGTCT
Source organism: Streptomyces sp. JB150 (assembly GCF_011193355.1). Classification (GTDB taxonomy): domain Bacteria; phylum Actinomycetota; class Actinomycetes; order Streptomycetales; family Streptomycetaceae; genus Streptomyces. Next base: position 3,121,613 of record NZ_CP049780.1, on the reverse strand, counting down.
TGCCGAGGGTGTCGCCGCGGTCCTCCTGGTACTCGGGGTCCACGGCGACGTCGACCTGGTCGAACCCCTTAGCGGAGCTCTTCTGGTAGGCGTCGGAGATGGTGTTGGTGAAGACCAGGGTCCCCGACACGAAGGCCACGCCGAGCATCACGGCGAGCACGGTCATCAGGAGCCGGGCCTTGTGCGCGAGCACATTGCGCAAGGCGGTTCGGAACATCGCTTCTTCTCAGTCCAGGGGGTGGGGGGGCGGGAACGACGCCGGTACGTCAGCTGGTGCGGCCCTTGCCGTCGAACCGCTTCATGCGGTCCAGCACCGACTCCGCCGTCGGCCCGTGCACCTCGTCCACGATCCGGCCGTCCGCGAGGAACACCACGCGGTCCGCGTACGCCGCCGCGACCGGGTCGTGGGTCACCATCACCACGGTCTGCCCCAGCTCGCGCACGGAGTTGCGCAGGAAGCCCAGCACCTCGGCGCCGGAGCGCGAGTCGAGGTTTCCGGTCGGCTCGTCGCCGAAGATGATGTCCGGCTTGGAGGCGAGGGCGCGGGCGACCGCGACGCGCTGCTGCTGGCCGCCGGAGAGCTGGGCGGGCCGGTGGCTCAGCCGCCCGGACAGGCCGACCATCTGGATCACCGTGTCCAGCCACTGCTTGTCCGGCTTGCGGCCCGCGATGTCCATCGGGAGGGTGATGTTCTCCAGCGCGGTCAGCGTGGGCAGCAGGTTGAAGGCCTGGAAGATGAAGCCGATCTTGTCCCGGCGGAGCCTGGTGAGCTGCTTGTCCTTCAGCGAGCCCAGCTCGGTGTCGCCGATGCGCACCGAACCGGAGGAGAAGGTGTCGAGACCGGCCACGCAGTGCATCAGCGTGGACTTGCCGGACCCGGACGGACCCATGATCGCGGTGAACTCGGCCTGCCGGAACTCGACGGAGACCCGGTCCAGGGCGACCACCTGGGTCTCGCCCTGCCCGTAGATCTTCGACAGCTCCGTGGCGCGGGCGGCCACCGCGGTGGTCCGGTCGGCGAGGGGAGTCGTGGTCACGGCAAGGGGCTCCTGTCAGGACGGGGATCGGGGAACTCGTCCATCGTCGCGGCCGTACGACGCCGTGTAGTCAGCCGCTGTTCCGGTTCCGGGGGGCGACTCCGGTCGGACCGGGCGGCACCCGAGTCATACCTGGGGATGACGGGTGACCCTGAGAGACGGCCGGCGCGGGAGGGGCGCGGAGGGGGCCCGGACGGGTGATCGCGTCGAGAACAGGTGGAGTGCCCTCGTTCGGGAGGTGAAATTCCGTCATTCCGCATGCGCGGGCGGGCGCCGCACGCAAGGCTGTTGGCAAGTGCGGATGGCGCGTTCCGAGGGCTGATGCACCCTCAGACGTCAATAAAATAAGACAACATCGGGTCGCCGTTCCGCTGTTCGGGGGACGCGTCCCGATAGGCTCGGAACCTCGATGCGGAGCCCATGGCCTGCCCGGATGGTGGAATGCAGACACGGCGAGCTTAAACCTCGCTGCCCCTCGCGGGCGTACCGGTTCGAGTCCGGTTCCGGGCACCTCCGACGCCCTCGGATCGTGTGCATCATGCACCGAATCTGTCGCCGAGCCGTCACCCCGCCGCCCCCTCCGGGCGGCGCTCACCGCCTCCTCCGGACGGCGCTCACCGCCCTCCGGGTGACGAGATCGTCACCGTGGGGCCACGGTTCGGTCCCTCACGTGCCGGGAATCACCCGGCCGCGTAGCGTGTTGCGCAGCACGTGGGGGGAAAGATCCTCCCCAAGCACTAGGGTCATTCCTTTGCCTGTCTATTACTCTTGAGCCAAGGCTACGCAGGGTGGCCATGGAGGAGTGAAATGAGGAGCAGCAACCCGGTCTTCTCGCGACGGGGGTTCAGCCGCGACAACGGCTACGCGGGCTTCAACACCGCGCCGCAGGCCGGGGGCGCAGCTGTGGGCACGCAGGGCAACCCGTACGCCACGGGCAACCCCTACGCGCAGCCCGGCGCCGGCGGCAACCCGTACGCGCAGAACCCTTACGCCCAGAACCCGTACGCCCAGGACCTGCAGCACGGCGCCCCGCCGCAGGCCCCGGTCGCCACCGGCAACCGGATGACGATGGACGACGTCGTCATGCGCTCGGCCATGACGCTCGGCACCGTCGTCGTCGGTGCCGTCCTGGCCTGGGCCCTCCTGCCGGTCTCGTCGACCAGCTACGGGCTCGCCATCGGCGCCGCGCTGATCGCCTTCGTCCTGGCGATGGTGCAGTCCTTCAAGCGCAAGGCGTCCCCCGCGCTGATCCTGTCGTACGCCGCCTTCGAGGGCGTCTTCCTCGGCGTGATCAGCGAGATGTTCAACACCCAGTGGTCCGGCGCGCCCTTCCAGGCGGTCCTCGGCACCATGGCCGTCTCCGGCGCCACGCTGCTGATCTACAAGGCCGGCTGGATCCGCGTGACCGCGCGCTACGCCCGGATCGGCCTGGCGATCGCCATGGCGTTCATCCTGGTCATGGCGGTCAACCTGCTGCTGGTCGTCTTCGGTGTCGCCGAGGACGGGGGCCTGCGCAGCATGGGCCCGCTCGGTGCGATCGTCGGCATCATCGCGATCGTGCTCGGCGCGTTCTTCCTGACCCTCGACTTCAAGCAGATCGAGGACGGCATCGCCTACGGCGCGCCGCGCGAGGAGTCCTGGCTGGCCGCGTTCGGTCTGACCATGACCCTGGTCTGGATCTACATCGAGATGCTGCGGCTGGTCGCCATCTTCTCGGGTGACGACTGATCCGCCCCAGCCGCCAGGCGGTGACGACATGACGAAGGGCCCCGGGGACGTCCCCAGGGGCCCTTCGCCGTGCGCGGGGTCAGAACCGGCGCGCGGCCCTCCTCAGGTCGTACTCGTGGATGATCGCCTTGGCGTGGCCGTACGCGAGGTCGTACTCGTGGCGCAGCCAGCTGACCTTCTCCTCGAAGCGGAGCGCCGGGCCTTCTTCGACGGTGCGCAGCCAGTCGGACACCTCACGACCGGTGCAATGGGGGATGCGGGCGAGCAGATTGCGGTGGGTCTCCTCGGAGAAGACTTGGGACATCGGCGCCTCCATACGCAACGGGATGTAAGCCGGTCCTTCAGGTCACCGTGCCTGAGCGTTCGCCCGTTGGCAACAGTGCCGGTGTCCGTTGGAACCGGCCCCCGCGCGGGGCGTAGGGTCGCGGCGTGGTTGATACGACGCCTTTGAGCCGTGCCGTGGATCACTTCGCCGACCGGCTGCGCGCCGCGCCGCAGAGCCGGCTGCAGCGCGGCGCCGCCGGGGCGGCGCTGGAGCTGGCCAGGGAGCTGGCCCGGTGGGCGCAGGAGCTGGAGACTCCCGGGGTGGAGCCGCGGGTCATGCCGGACGCGGGGATGTTCGCGGCGGCGGACCAGGTGAGTGTGGCCGCGCATGATCTCGCGGTCGTTCTGCGCAGTGACGCCGAGGTGGCGGAGGCGGTGCGGCTGGTGGAGGAGGCGCAGAAGAAGGCGGGGGTCTGAAGGCTCGTCGCCGGGTGCGGATGAGTGGGGCTGGTCGCGCCGTTCCCCGCGCCCCTTCAGCGAGTCACCCGCGCCCTCACAGGCTCGCGATGACCCGGTCCGCCAGGACGTAGACGTTCTCGTCGCCGCACTCGAAGGTGAGGGTGTACGCGCCGGAGATGCCGGAGCCGCCGAGCAGGACCGGGCTCAGGCCGGCCTGGAGGGCGGCGGCGAGGCGTTCGGCGGTCTCGCGGTGGCCCGGGGTCATGCACAGGGTGGTGCCGTCGGCGAAGACGTAGACGTCGAGGGTGCCGAGCGGGCCGGGGCGGACGTCGGTGAGCGCGGTGCGGGCGGCGGCCAGCTCCTCCAGGATCGCGACGGTGCGTTCGTGGTCGTTCACGACCGGTGACGCGACCGGGACGAAGTCCGGGTGGGAGGGGTGGCGGCGGCGGGCGGCGGCCAGTTCGGGCGAGTCGCCGGGGAACTCCTCGGGCTCGGCGACCGGCTCCAGTCCCATGAAGTCGGCCTGGCGCGGCAGGAAGAAGTCGCTGTCGGCGAGGGAGAGCAACGACGGGGCGTCGGAGATGTCGCGGGCCTCCTGGGCCGCCCAGAACGCGCGCGCCTCGGCCAGCTCGCGCTCACGCTCCTCGGCGAGGGCCTCGGCCACGGCCGCGCGTATCTCGTCCGTGTCCGCGGTGGTGCGCGCGGCGGGCACGTGGACGGTGGCCCCGCGGGTCCCGGCGAGCTCGGCGTGCAGGGCCGCGACCTGGCGGCGCAGCTGCATGAGGGTGCGCAGGACGGCGACGCCCACGGCGCCGGTGGCGGCCGTGGTGACCAGCAGGGCGATCGGCATGGCGCTCACTGACGTACTCCCGGTTCAAGGTCGACCCCCGACTTCCTACATCAGCTTGAGGGGTGAACTAACCAGCTGTCAGTGCGTAACGTCACGAAACGGACAGGTCCTTGGGGTGGGGGTGTCCGGTGTTACCGCCCTGACCTGCGGAGTTCTCTGTGCCGAGGGATAAAGGTCACATCCTGAGGGAGATTGGATCACAAAACGGCCCGGAACCCTGGTGGTTTCCGGGTTCCGGGCCGTCAGGTGACGGTGAGTGGTATGGCGGTCACCCAGGGGTGCGGTTCAGCTCAGGCGCTCGATGACCATCGCCATGCCCTGGCCGCCGCCGACGCACATCGTCTCCAGGCCGAACTGCTTGTCGTGCCACTGGAGGGAGTTGATGAGCGTGCCGGTGATGCGGGCGCCGGTCATGCCGAAGGGGTGGCCGACGGCGATGGCGCCGCCGTTGACGTTCAGCTTCTCCAGCGGGATGTTCAGGTCCCGGTAGGAGGGGATCACCTGGGCGGCGAACGCCTCGTTGATCTCGACCAGGTCGATGTCGTCGATGCTGAGTCCGGCGCGGGCCAGGGCCTGCCTGGACGCCTCGACCGGGCCGTAGCCCATGATCTCGGGGGAGAGGCCGGAGACGCCGGTGGAGACGATCCGGGCCAGCGGGGTCAGGCCCAGCTCGCGGGCCTTGGTGTCGGACATGATGACCAGCGCCGCGGCGCCGTCGTTGAGCGGGCAGCAGTTGCCGGCGGTGACCAGGCCGTCGGGGCGGAAGACCGGCTTGAGGCCGGAGACGGCCTCCATGGTGACGCCGGCGCGCGGGCCGTCGTCCTTCGAGACGACCGTGCCGTCGGGCAGCGTGACAGGGGTGATCTCGCGCTCCCAGAAGCCGGCCTTGATGGCCTCCTCGGCGAGGTTCTGCGAGCGCACGCCGAACTCGTCCATCTCCTGGCGGCTGACGCCCCAGAAGCGGGCCAGGTTCTCGGCGGTCTGGCCCATGGCGATGTACGGGTCGGGCAGCAGGCCGTCCTCGCGCGGGTCGTGCCAGGAGGCGCCCTCGGACTCGGCGACGGCGGCGGTGCGGGCCACGGCGTCGGCGAAGAGCGGGTTCTGGGTGTCGGGCATGCCGTCGGAGGTGCCCTTGACGCTGCGGCTGACCATCTCGACGCCCGCGGAGATGAAGACGTCGCCCTCGCCGGCCTTGATGGCGTGCAGGGCCATCCGGGAGGTCTGGAGCGAGGAGGAGCAGTAGCGGGTGACGGTACAGCCCGGCAGGTGGTCCATGCCCATCTGCACGGCGACGATCCGGCCCAGGTTGTGGCCCTGCTCGCCGCCGGGCAGGCCGCAGCCGAGCATCAGGTCGTCGATGTCCTTCGGGTCCAGCTCGGGGACCTTGGCGAGCGCGGCCTGGATGATCGTGGCGGTGAGGTCGTCGGGGCGCAGGTCCTTGAGGGAGCCCTTGAAGGCGCGGCCGATGGGGGAGCGGGCGGCTGAGACGATCACGGCTTCGGGCATCACGGCTCCATGGCGGTACGGGTGGACGGGCAGGGCTGGTTGGGAAGTTACCCGTACGTATGCGCGCGGTCACGACGTACGCGGTGTGACATGGACCGCAACTTTCTAAGCGCTTGCTTGCCTTGCGGGGTCGGGGCGGTCGCACCGCCGGGACGGCCACGCGCTGACTGCCGGGTACCCACGGGGCGGGTCGCCGTACGGTTGCCGGGCGCCCGCCGTTTGGCCAGCCGTCAGGCGCCCACTGCCGTCAGGCCCCCGCCTGGCTGCCCGTGTCCGCGTGTTCGTCCAGGTGCTCCGCCGCCACCTGCCGCCGGCGCCGGCGCTTGAGCAGCGCCCAGGGGCCGCGCGGGCCCGTGGGCATGGCCGCGGTGACCTCCGTACCGGCCTCCGAGGCGGCCTCGGCGGCGGCGCGGGCGACCGGCAGGAAGCCCTCCCGGCGGGAGAGGTCCGGGCGGTCCTCCTCGGCCGGCCACAGGCCGAGGGCGGCGCACACGGTGGGCAGGACGGCCATCGCGGCGGTGGCGTACCCCTCGGCCGAGGGGTGGTAGCTGTCGGGACCGAACAGCTCACGCGGGTGCTCGGCGAACTCGGGGCCCAGCAGATCGCCCAGCGACACCGTACGGCCCCCCTGCTCCACCACGCCGATGGTCTGCGCGGCGGCCAGCTGGCGCGAAACCCGGCGGGCCAGCCAGCGCAGCGGCTGCTGCACCGGCTCGATGGTGCCGAGGTCGGGGCAGGTCCCCACGACCACCTCCGCACCGGCCGTCCGCAGCCGCCGGACCGCCCCCGCCAGATGGCGGACCGAGCGGGTGGGCGGCATCCGGTTGGTGACGTCGTTCGCGCCGACCATGATCACGCACACGTCGGGCACCGGCCGCGGACCGGCGAGGACCAGCGCCACCTGCCGGTCGAGGTCGTCCGACATCGCGCCCGGCACCGCCACGTTGCGCAGCTCCACCGGCCGCTCCGCGACCGCCGCGAGCCCGGAGGCCAGCAGCGCGCCCGGCGTCTGCCCGGCCCGGTGCACGCCCTGCCCGGCCGCGGTGGAGTCGCCCAGCAGGGTGAGCCGCAGCGGCTCCACGCCCGGGGTCGCGTAGCCGCCGCCGTACAGGCCGTCCGCCTTCGGCACGTACGGCGAGGAGCCGTTCGCCTGCACCTGGCGTCTGGCCAGCTGCGCCTCGGCCAGCAGCAGGCCGACGAGGGCCGCGCCGACCAGACCGATGCCACCGCCGCCGTACGCGGCGCCGGCCGCGATCCGCCGCGCCACCCTCGCCCTCGACATGCCGGTCATGCGTCGCCGCCACCTCCTCGTTGCCGTACAACCACTCCTTGCCCCGTACCGGGCGTCCGCCAATCGCAACGGTGAGTGAACGACCGCTCACTGTGGCCCCGCCGCCGCGTTCCCGCCCGCCGGGGGGGCGCCCCGCGGGCGACGACGGGAATGGGGCGAAAGGGCCTAGGCTGGCGGCACCACGACCACTTCTTTTGCAGCAACCGGAGACAACGGTGCAGTTCCACGACTCGATGATCAGCCTCGTCGGCAACACCCCGCTGGTGCGGCTCAACAGCGTGACCAAGGGCATCAGGGCGACCGTCCTGGCCAAGGTGGAGTACTTCAATCCGGGCGGCTCCGTGAAGGACCGCATCGCCCTGCGGATGATCGAGGCGGCCGAGCGGAGCGGGGAGCTGAAGCCGGGCGGCACGATCGTGGAGCCGACCAGCGGCAACACGGGCGTCGGCCTGGCGATCGTGGCCCAGCAGAAGGGCTACAAGTGCATCTTCGTCTGCCCGGACAAGGTCTCCACGGACAAGATCAACGTGCTGCGCGCCTACGGCGCCGAGGTGGTCGTGTGCCCGACCGCGGTCGCCCCCGAGCACCCGGACTCGTACTACAACGTCTCCGACCGCCTGGTCCGCGAGACGCCGGGCGCCTGGAAGCCGGACCAGTACTCCAACCCGAACAACCCGCTGTCGCACTACCACTCGACCGGTCCCGAGCTGTGGGAGCAGACGGAGGGCCGGATCACCCACTTCGTCGCGGGCGTCGGCACCGGCGGCACCATCTCCGGCACCGGCCGCTACCTGAAGGAGGCCAGCGACGGCCGGGTGAAGGTCATCGGCGCCGACCCCGAGGGCTCCGTCTACTCCGGCGGCTCCGGCCGGCCGTACCTCGTCGAGGGCGTCGGTGAGGACTTCTGGCCGACCGCCTACGACCGGACCGTCGCCGACGAGATCGTCGCCGTCTCCGACAAGGACTCCTTCCAGATGACCCGCCGCCTCGCCAAGGAGGAGGGCCTGCTGGTCGGCGGCTCCTGCGGCATGGCGGTCGTCGCCGCGCTGCGCGTCGCCGAGCGGCTGACCGAGGACGACGTGGTCGTCGTGCTCCTCCCGGACAGCGGCCGCGGCTACCTCAGCAAGATCTTCAACGACGAGTGGATGGCCGACTACGGCTTCCTGGAGGACGCCGGCCCCAGCGCCCGCGTCGCCGACGTGCTGGAGCACAAGGAGCACGGCGCCATGCCGTCGCTGGTCCACATGCACCCGGACGAGACGGTCGGCCAGGCCATCGAGGTGCTGCGCGAGTACGGCGTCTCCCAGATGCCGGTGGTGAAGCCGGGCGCCGGTCACCCCGACGTCATGGCCGCCGAGGTCGTCGGCTCGATCGTCGAACGCGAGCTGCTCGACGCGCTGTTCGCCCAGCGCGCCTCCCTCGACGACCCGCTGGAGAAGCACATGTGCGCGCCGCTGCCGCAGGTCGGCTCCGGCGAGCCGGTCGGCGACCTGATGAACGTGCTCGGCCAGGCGGACGCCGCGATCGTCCTCGTCGAGGGCAAGCCGACCGGTGTGGTCAGCCGTCAGGACCTGCTCGCGTTCCTTGCCAAGAACGCCAAGTAGGGGGGCGTCGGTCGGCGGGGCGCCGGTCGGCCGGAGCCGCTGGTCGACCGGAGCCGCCGGTCGGCCGGGCGTCTTCGCGGCCTTTCGGGGCGGCGGACGACGTGGGGCAGCCGGTGCGTTCTCGCGGCGTCCCGGGTGGCCGTCGACGCGGCCAGCCGGGGGCTGCCGGGGCGCCTTCGCGGGTATCCCCGGGCGCCGTCGACGCGGGGCTGCCGGGGGTGCCTTTGCGGCCTCCCCGGGCGGTCGACGATGCCGGGCAGTCGGGGAGACGGCACGGTGACGTCGTGGTGAACCGCCGGTGTCGGTGGCGAACTCGCGGTGACTTGTGGGGGTTTGGGTCGCGCGGAAGCGGTACGAGGGTGTCACGTCCGCGCAGCACCCGCTTAACACGGGACAGGCAGAGTAGGGGTGTCGGCAGGGGCGGGAGCGGCTCCCCGCTCCGACCGGCGACCAGCGGCGCCAAGGACCTCCGGAGCGGCTCCCGGACCTCCATGGACGCCACGGACGCGCCAGCCCGGCCCTGACCCGGCCCGCGTCCCTCGCGGGGACCGCCGTCGTCCCGCCCCCCGGAAACGGGGGTGCGGCGGTCCCCGCGCAAGTCGTCTCCCCGCGTGGCGCCCCGGCCGGGCTCAGTCCTCCCGGCCGGAGCCGTCGCCGCGCCGCCCGCGCCCGCCGAACAGGCCGGGGTGCAGACGGGCCGCTTGGACCGCGTTCACACCGACGATCCCCAGCCACGCGGTGACCAGGCCGGGCAGTCCCCCGATCCCCCCACCGATCGCGGACAGCGGCACGGCCAGGACCAGCGAGACGATCCCGAAGCCGAACCGCTCGCCCCAGGAGTCCGAGCCGTCCGGCGACCGGGTCTCCCGGGCCGCCGCCAGCTGCTGCTCGGCCAGCTGCCGCCGCACCCGCCGCTCGACCGCGTCGTCGATGCGCCGGTCGACCTTCTCCAGGAAGGAGTCGACCAGCGCCGGCTCGTACTCGTCGCCCAGCTCGTGCCGCGCGCGCAGCGTGGCGTCGAGTTCTTTCTTCAGGTCGGTGTCCCGCCCGTCCATTCCGGTCATGACCCCCACGGTAGGAAGCGGGGGACGCGGCGGCACTGGGGACAACCCCCGTGTTGCCCGGCCGCGTAGGAGAATCTGTTGCCCGGCTGCATAGGAGAATGCAGAGTTTCCGATATCTGAATAGACGATCTGGTGACGACGGGCCCGGTGACGCCGGACCCGGTGACGACAGGCCCGGCGAGGACGGACCCGGTGACGACGGACCGGACCCGGTGACAAGGGGGAGCACGGCATGAGCCCGACCGACAGCCCTGCCGCACGACTGCAGGCGCTCTTCGAGGGGCACCGGCTCACGCCGACCCAGCGCCGCATCGCGCACAGCATGGTGCGCCGCGCCGCCGACGTGCCGTTCCTGTCCAGTGTGGAACTCGCCGAGCTGGCCGGGGTCAGCCAGCCGTCCGTGACCCGCTTCGCCGTCGCCCTCGGCTTCGACGGCTACCCGGCGCTGCGCCGCCACCTGCGCGAGGTCGCCCCCGCCGAGCAGCCCGCCGCGGACGCCGGGGCGTTCAACGAGTACCAGCAGGCCGTCGAGGCCGAGATCGAGAACCTCCGCCACCTCGCCGAGGCGCTGGCCGACCCGCGCCCGGTGCAGCGCGCGGGCCGCGTCCTCGCCGCGAGCCGGCCCCTGCCCGTCCTCGGTCTGCGCGCCGCCGCCGCCCAGGCGCACGGCTTCGCCTACTTCGCGGCCAAGGTCCACCCGGACGTACGGCTGCTCAACGAGGGCGGCACGATGCTCCAGGACCGCATCGACGGCGCCGTCCGCGCGGGCGCCACCGCCCTGCTCTGCTTCGCGCTGCCCCGCCACCCCCGCGAGGTCGTGGACACCCTCGGCCACGCCAGGGAGGCCGGCCTGACCGTCGTGACCGTCGCCGACTCCGCCTTCGCCCCGGTCGCCAAGGTCTCCGACCTGCTGCTGCCCGCCGCCGTCGGCACCGGCCTCGCCTTCGACACCGCCTGCGCGCCGATGCTGCTCGGGCGGGTGCTGCTGGAGGCGATGTGCGACGACCTGCCGGACGCCCAGGCGCGGCTGGAGGAGTTCGACGCGCGGGCGGCGGCCCGCGGGCTGTTCGTGGAGTGACCGCCCGCGCGCCCGCCCTCGCGCTCGCGCCCGCCTCGTCTTCGTGCCCGCCCTGCCCGCGCGTTCCCCCTTGCCCGCGTGCGCGCGTGTTCTCAGACTCGTCTCAGGTTCCGGCGCTAACCTGCCGGGCCATCAGTGTCGTGCCGGACGACGAGGAGGCGGAACGTGGCACGCGGAGGTCAGGGACTGGCTCGGGTGGCCGTCGTCGTACGGGCGGGCGCCGCGCCGTTGTGGTGGCTGGGCGTCTGCGCGGCCGGGATCGGCCTGGCGATCCCGGGACTGACGGGCCGGCGGATCGGGGTGTACGCGGGTGCCGCGCTGTTCGTCGCGGCCGCCGCGGTGGTGGCCGGCGCCCGCCGCCGGCGCTACGCCGGGCTGACCCGCGGGACGGCCCGCGCCGGGAGGTACGACGTCCTGCAGGACCGCGCGGTGACGACCCGGACCTGGCGGCGCGGGCACCGCTGGTGGCTGCTGCTCGGGTTCCTCGCCGCGCTGGGCGCCAACGCCGCGGTGCCGGTGGCCGGCGGGCTGCTGCTCGCCGGGTGCGGGGTGGGCCTGTGGCTGAAGGCGGCGTGGCTGGGCCGCCGGGAGCGGGCGCAGGAGGAGCTGCTGTGGGTGCGGGTGGACTGGCTCACCGCGCGCGGCGGCCGCCCGGCCGGCAAGGCGGTCAGGGCGTACCGCAGCACGGGTGTCGCGGCGGGCGACGCCGCCCCGGGCGGGGCGCGCCGCCGCACCACGGTGCAGAGCGGGGCGCGGCGCCGCACCGCGGCGCTGGTCTGACCCGCCCGGCGGAGGAGGAGCGGGTCGGACCTCCGGCTCAGACCTCCAGCTCCTCCTCGATCCTCTTCAGCTGGTGGCGGGCCATCGCCAGGTTGGCCCGCTTGGCGTCGAGGGCGAGGTAGAGGAAGAGCCCGTTGCCGCCGCGGCCCTTGAGCAGCCGGATCAGGTGGTACTGGTCGGACAGGGTGATCAGGATGTCCTCGATCTCGCTCTTGAGGCCGAGGTGCTCCATGGTGCGCATCTTGGCGCGCACCACGTCCGTGTTGCCCGCGGCGGCGACGTTCAGGTCGAAGCTCTTGCTGCCGCCCAGCGTGCCGAGCGCCATGCCGCTGGTGTAGTCGACGAGCGCGACACCGGTGGCGCCCTCGATGGAGGAGAGCGCTTCCTTGAGGGCGGTCTCGGTGTTGGCCATGGTGGTGGGTCCTCTCAACTCTCGGTGACGGTGTGGGTGGTGCGGTGCGCCGTCTCGACCAGCTCCCCGATGCGGGCGCCGGCCCGGCGGCCCTCCAGGTGGAGCCGGCCGACGTTGACGCGGTCCTGCGCGAGCAGCGTGAGCACGGCGGTGCGGCCCGCCGCGTACGTCGCCACATAGCCCCGCTCGCCGCGCACGAGCAGCTCGCGCAGTCCGCCGCGGCCGGTGGCGTCGGTCAGCCGCACCGCGACGCCGAGTGCGGCGGCGGTCAGCGCGGCCAGGCCCTCCGGCTCGACGCCGGGGGTGTCGTGGGCGAGGACGAGGCCGTCCACGCTGGCGGCGAGGGCGCCGGTCAGCTGGGGCATGCGGGCCCTCAGCAGGTGCAGTTCGTGGAGGATGTCGGGCTCGGCCGCCATCGGTTCTCTCCTCTCGGCGCGCACGGCGATCTCGGCGGTCTCGGCGATCCCGGCCGCCCCCGGCGTCCCCACCGTCCCCGCCGTCCCAGTGGTTCCGGCGGTCCCGGCGGTTCCGGCTGTTCCGGTGGTCTCGGCGATCGCGGTCGGCGGTCGGTGCCGTTCAAAGGGCCTCCAGCGCATCCCTGAGCCTCTTCAGCAGGGCGATGTCGGGGTCGGTGACCTCGGGCGGCGGCGGGAACGGTGACGGGAACTGCCCCGCCCCGGATCCCGGCCCCGCCCCGGACCCCGGCCCCGACCGCGGCCGTGCTCCGTGTCGCGGCCGGGACCCGCGCGGGGAGTGCGGCGGGTGCGACGGGTGCGGTGGAGTGCATGGGGCGGGTAGGGCCGGCGGGGCTGGTGAGGGCTGCGGGCGCGGTGCCAGCAGCCCGGCCGCGGCCAGGTGCCGTACGTCCACCAGGGTGTGGAAGCCCGGCCGGCCCAGCTCCCGGGCGATGTCCGCCGCCGTGCGGACGCCGTCCACCAGGTCCAGCACCGCCTGCCGGCGGGGCGGCAGGGGCGGCACCGGGTCGGTGCCGGGCCGCAGCAGCGGGGCGCCGTCGGTGGCCGGGTCGGGCCAGACGCGCCGCAGCAGCTCCCGCCGGCGCACGGTCTCGCGTTCGACGTCGGCCACCGGCACCGGGCGGAACACGGCGGGCGGGCGCGGCTCGCCGTAGCGGAACCGCCCGGGGGTGCTGCTCGGCTCGAGCGCGAAGTACGCCGCGTCGAACAGGGCCCCGAGGTGGCACAGTTCCAGCGCGCCCGCCGGGAGGCGGCCGCCGTCCACCAGCAGCCGCCCGGCGTCCTGCCCGGCTCCCGCGCGGTCCACCGCCTCCCGCCAGGCGGCGGCGTCCAGCGTGCCGTGCGCCGTCAGCAGGACGTCGAGACCGGGCGCGGCCGGGCTCTCGGCGTGCACCACGCGGCCCTCGGCCAGGTGGAGCGTGCCGCGCTCGCGGACCAGGACGCCGGTGGCCCGCTCGGCGGCGAGCCGGGACAGCATCGGCGACAGTCCGGCCGCCACCCGGGCGGCGGCGCCCGCGCGGTCGCGCAGCGGTAACGGGGGAGTGGTGCCGACGGCTCTCATGCCAGGACCAGCCGTCCGGCCAGCTCGCCCAGCCGGATGCGGGCGAGGGCCAGATTGCCGTCCGCGCGGCCGAGCCACACGTGCAGGAACACCGTGCTGTCGAACGACGTCGGCACGAACCGCAGCACGTGGTACGAGTCCCGGTTGCTGATCAGCAGGTCCTCGACCGGCGGATCCGCCTCGCCGGGGCCGCCGTCCGGGGCGAACGTCTTGTGCTCGGCGGCGAGCCGGGCGAGTTCCGCCGACTCGGCGCAGGCCGCCTCCGCGTCACCGCCGGGGAACTCCCCGACGACACCGAGCGCCAGCCCGCTCGTCCAGTCCACCAGCGCGGCACCCCGGGCACCGGGCAATCGCATGGCGTCCAGCAAGCACTCGTCGATTCCGGGCACCGTGGCTCCCCTCCCCGCCTGGCGTTCCGTCGAGTGACACCGACGCTACGCACCGTGCGGACGAGGGGTGAGGGTTCTGGCATTTTCTACGGGAACATGCGTCCGGCGTACTAGTGTGGGTCGGCTGACCACGTGTCCCCCACCGGCAACGGTGGTTCAGCTTACGGCCGTCGGAGCCCGGTCAGCGCGTCGGCGCGGGCTCCGCCGGACTCGGCCACGATCTCCTGGAGCGTCTGCGGCTCACGGACGGTCGCGAAGGCCACCCCTCCGGCACCGTCGGGCACGAAGCCGTGGATGCCGGGGCGGGCCAGCGAGTTGTACGCGTAGTGGTGGGCGAAGTAGTACGCCCCGGTGTCCAGCGCGGCCGCGTAGTCCCCGGGTTCGAGCAGGGGCAGGGCGCGGGCCTCGGCGAGCAGGTCGCCGGCGAAGCAGGCGGGACCCGCGACGTCCTGGACGGTCTCCGGGCCCTCCTTGGGGCGGCCCTTCGCGTCGTAGGCCGCTATGCGCAGCGGCCACGCGGAGGGCGCGTAGACCGTGCGGGTGGCCACCTGGACGCCCGCGTGCGTCACCGCCACCGGGCGTCCGCCCGACGTCTTGGTGTATTCCACCCGCGCCACCACCGTGCCGTGCTTGGCCAGCAGGGAGCGGCCGAACTCGGTGACCAGGCCGTAGCGGCCGTCGAAGAGCGCCGGGACGGCCTCCCGCAGCAGGCGGGCGTACTGCGCGTACGTCGGGCTCGTCTCGTCGGAGGCGAAGTTCACCGGCAGGCCGCCGCCGATGTCGATCGTGTCGATCTGCGGGCGGCCGATCCGCCGGTTGATCTCCTCGGCGAGCGCGTGGACCTCGGCGATCCCCCGGGCCATGAGCGACAGGGGGATGCCCTGCGAGCCGGTGTGCGCGTGCAGCCGGGTGAGCCAGGGCCGGTCGGCGTACGCCCGGATCACCCACTCCCGCGCGCCCTCGTCGCGCAGCGCCACGCCGAACTTCGAGGTGGCCGTCGCGGTGGACAGCGCCTCGATGGAACCGCCGCCGACCTGCGGGTTCACCCGCAGTCCCAGCGGTGAGCGGCTGGGCGCGGACGCCATCAGCGCGTCGAGGCGGGCCAGCTCCTGCGGGTTGTCCGCGTTGACGGCGATGCCCAGCGCCAGCGCCTCCCGCAGCTCGGCCGGGGTCTTCGCGGGGGAGTCGAGCACGGTCCGCTCCGGCGGCATGCCCGCCGCGCGGGCCAGGGCCAGCTCACCGGGGCTCGCCACCTCCGCGCCGATCCCCTCCTCGCGCAGCAGCCGCAGTACGGGCACCAGCGGGGTCGCCTTCACCGCGAAGGCGTGCAGCACCGGAGTGCCCGGCGCCACCACCGCGTCGAACGCGGCCCGCAGCTCGGCGGCCGACTCGCGGATCCCGGTGACGTCGAGCAGCCCGACGAGCGGCGTGGCGGGGCCCAGCAGGCCCTGCTCCACCGCCGCGCGGACCGCGTCGTCCCGGCTGGCCGCCCGCGCGGCGCCACCCGGCTCGTCAGGCGTGGCCCGCTCGCCCGGCTCGCCCGGCTCGCCCGGCTCCCCCAGCGCACCCGGCTCGTCCCGCGCGGCCCGCTCGTCCCGCGCGGTCCTGCCGTCGCCGCGCTCGTCCCGCTCGTCCCGCATGGCCCTTCCGTCATTCACGTCGACCACAGCATCCCCCGTCGTCTCGTCGTCCGGTCCAGGTCTCCGGGACCCCCTCCAGCGAAACATCCGCAGCGCGCCCGCGCCGGGACACCGTTGTATTGACTAGGTCTATTCATGGCGTCAGGATGTGAATAGCCGTAGAAACAAAGATCGTCGTCCGTCAGGAGGCACGCCATGTCAGGACCCCGCCCCGTCCGAGCGCCGCGCGGCACGGAACTGAGCGCCCTGGGATGGCAGCAGGAGGCCGCCCTGCGGATGCTGCAGAACAACCTCGACCCCGAGGTCGCCGAGCATCCCGACAAGCTCGTCGTCTACGGCGGCACCGGCAAGGCCGCGCGCGACTGGCGCTCCTTCGACGCCATGGTGCGGACCCTGAAGGGGCTCAAGCAGGACGAGACGATGCTCGTCCAGTCCGGCCGCCCGGTCGGCGTCATGCAGACCCACGAGTGGGCGCCGCGCGTCCTCATCGCCAACTCCAACCTCGTCGGCGACTGGGCCAACTGGGAGGAGTTCCGCCGCCTGGAGCAGCTGGGTCTGACCATGTACGGCCAGATGACCGCCGGCTCCTGGATCTACATCGGCACCCAGGGCATCCTCCAGGGCACCTACGAGACCTTCGCCGCCGTCGCCGCCAAGAAGTTCGGCGGCACCCTCGCCGGCACGATCACCCTCACCGCCGGCCTCGGCGGCATGGGCGGCGCCCAGCCGCTCGCCGTGACGATGAACGACGGCGTGGCGATCTGTGTCGACTGCGACCCGCGCGCCATCGACCGCCGCATCGAGCACCGCTACCTCGACGTGCGGGCCGACAGCCTCGACCACGCCCTCCGGCTCGCCACCGAGGCCCGTGACGCGCGCCGCCCGCTGTCCATCGGCGTCCTCGGCAACGCCGCCGAGCTGGTGCCGCAGCTGCTCGCCATGGGCGCGCCGATCGACATCGTCACCGACCAGACCTCCGCCCACGACCCGCTGTCCTACCTCCCGGCCGGCGTCGCCTTCGACGAGATGGCCGCCTACGCCGCGAAGGACCCCGCCGGGTTCACCACCCGCGCCCGCGAGTCCATGGCCCGGCACGTGGAGGCCATGGTCGGATTCCAGGACGCCGGCGCCGAGGTGTTCGACTACGGCAACTCGATCCGTGGCGAGGCCCAACTCGCCGGATACGACCGGGCGTTCGCCTTCCCCGGCTTCGTCCCCGCCTACATCCGGCCCCTGTTCTGCGAGGGCAAGGGCCCGTTCCGCTGGGCGGCGCTTTCCGGCGACCCGGCCGACATCGCCCGCACCGACAAGGCGATCCTGGAGCTCTTCCCCGAGAACGAGTCCCTGGCCCGCTGGATCAGGCTGGCCGGCGAGCGGGTGCACTTCCAGGGCCTGCCCGCGCGCATCTGCTGGCTCGGCTACGGCGAGCGGGACAAGGCCGGCGAGCGGTTCAACGACATGGTGGCGAGCGGGGAGCTGTCCGCGCCGGTCGTCATCGGCCGCGACCACCTCGACTGCGGCTCCGTCGCCTCGCCGTACCGCGAGACCGAGGCGATGCTGGACGGCTCCGACGCGATCGCCGACTGGCCGCTGCTGAACGCCATGGTCAACGTGGCCTCCGGCGCGTCCTGGGTCTCCCTCCACCACGGCGGCGGCGTCGGCATGGGCCGCTCCCTCCACGCGGGCCAGGTCACCGTCGCCGACGGCACCCCGCTCGCCGGCGAGAAGATCCGCCGCGTGCTGACCAACGACCCCGGCATGGGCGTCATCCGGCACGTCGACGCGGGCTACGACATCGCGGAGTCGGTGGCCGAGCGGCGGGGTGTGCGGGTGCCGATGCGTGAGGGTGACGACACGTGAGCGAGCCCTCCTTCCAGGAGATGTGGCGGGAGCTGCTGCCCATCGGGCGGCACCCCGGCTCCGGCGGCTACCGGCGGTTCGCGTGGACCGGGGCCGACCGGGAGTGCCGGGCCTGGTTCGAGCAGCAGGCCCGGAGCAGGGGGCTGGCGTACGAGGTGGACCGCAACGGCAACCAGTGGGCCTGGCTCGGGGACCCCGCCGCCGGGGACGCCGTCGTCACCGGTTCGCACCTGGACTCCGTGCCCGACGGAGGGGCCTTCGACGGACCGCTCGGAGTGGTGTCCTCCTTCGCCGCGCTGGACGAGCTGCGCCGCAGGAACGCACGGCTCGCCAAGCCGCTCGCCATCGTCAACTTCGGCGACGAGGAGGGCGCCCGCTTCGGGCTGGCCTGCGTGGGCTCCCGGCTCACCGCGGGCCGGCTCGGCCGCGAGCAGGCCCACCGCCTCACCGACGGCGACGGCGTCACCCTGGCCCGGGCCATGGAGGCCGCCGGACACGACCCCGACGCCATCGGACCGGACCCCGAACGCCTCGCCCGCATCGGCGCGTTCGTCGAGCTCCACGTCGAGCAGGGCCGGGCGCTGGACCTGACCGGGGACGCCGTCGGCGTCGCCAGTGCCATCTGGCCGCACGGGCGCTGGCGGTTCGACTTCCGCGGCGAGGCCAACCACGCGGGCACCACCCGCCTCGCCGACCGGCGCGACCCCATGCTGCCGTACGCCGAGACCGTGCTCGCCGCCCGCCGCGAGGCCCGGCTCGCCGGGGCCGTCGCCACCTTCGGGAAGATCGCCGTGGAGCCGAACGGCGTCAACGCGATCCCCTCCCTGGTGCGCGGCTGGCTCGACTCCCGCGCCGCCGACCAGGGCACCCTCGACACGGTGGTGGACGGCGTGGAGCGGGCCGCCCGCGAGTACGCCGCCGCGCACGGCGTCGACCTCGACGTGGTCCGCGAGTCGTTCACCCCCGTCGTCGAGTTCGACCACGCCCTGCGCGACGAACTCGCCCGCATCCTCGGCACGGACACCGACCTCAAGGTCCCCGTCCTCGGCACGGGTGCCGGACACGACGCCGGGATCCTCTCCGGGACCGTGCCGACCGCCATGCTGTTCGTGCGCAACCCCACCGGTGTCTCGCACTCCCCGGCCGAGTCCGCGACCGAGGACGACTGCGTGGCCGGGGTGCTCGCCCTCGCCGACGTACTGGAAGGACTGGCCCGCACGTGACCAAGGCGACCTACTGGCTGGAGCACGCCTGGCTCGGCGACCGCGTCGAGTCCGGCGTGGCCCTGGAGACCGACGACGGGCGCATCACCGCCGTCCGGACCGGCACCGGCACCCCGCCGCCCGGCGCCGAGGTGCTGCGCGGCCTCACCCTGCCCGGCCTCGCCAACGCGCACAGCCACGCCTTCCACCGCGCCCTGCGCGGCTCCGTCCAGGTCGGCAGCGGCACCTTCTGGACCTGGCGCGAGGTCATGTACGCCGTCGCCGACCGGCTCACCCCGGACACCTACCACGCCCTGGCCCGCGCGGTGTACGCCGA